>JAPUHN010000318.1 GCA_027297685.1 Alphaproteobacteria bacterium
CCTGGGTCAGAGCCTCGCGCGAGACCATGTCGAGGTGGTTGGTCGGCTCATCGAGCAGTAGGATATGCGGTTTGGCAAGGGCGATCTGAGCGAACAGCAGGCGGGCGCGCTCGCCGCCTGAGAGCTGTCCGATCGTGCCGAGCGCCATGTCTTGCGAAAAACCGAAAGCCCCCAAATGGCTGCGGACTTTTTCGGGCGTGTCCTCGGGCCGCTTGCCGGCGATGGCGGCGACGGGGCTCATGGACAAGTCGAGCTCGTCGGTGAGAACTTGCGAAAAATAACCGACCCGCAATTTCGACGATTTGGCAATATCGCCCGATATCGGCGCCAGCGCCCCGGCCAGCAGTTTCATGAAGGTCGACTTGCCGTTGCCGTTGGCGCCGAGCAGGGCGACGCGATCGTCGTTGTCGAGGCGCAGCGAGATATTTTTGAGCACCGGCGTGCCGTCATAGCCGACGCTGACGTGTTCCAAACTGTACAGCGGTGGCGGCAGTTCGGCGATCTCGGGGAACATGAAATTGGGCGCACGCTCCTCGAGAATTTCGGTCAGCGGTTCCATGCGGGCGAGCATCTTGAGGCGTGATTGGGCTTGCTTGGCCTTGGTGGCTTTGGAGCGGAACCGGGTGACGAACGCTTCCATATGGGCACGCTGCGCGGCCTGCTTGGTGCGTTGTTTGGCGTTCAACTCGACCTGCAGCCGGCGGGTCTGCTCGAACCGGTCGTAGTTACCCCGGTAGCTGGCGAGTTTCGACCCTTCGAGGTGGAGGATTTGGTCGACCGCCACGTTGAGCAGTTCGCGGTCATGGCTGATCAACAGGACGGCGCCTTCGTAGCGGGCGATGAAATCCTCGAACCACAACACCGCTTCCAGGTCGAGATGGTTGGTCGGCTCGTCGAGCAACAGGAGATCCGGGTTGGTGAACAACAGCGATGCCAGCGCGACGCGCATGCGCCAACCGCCGGAGAACGATTGGCACGGCTGCTGCTGCGACACCTCGTCGAACCCCAGGCCTGCGAGAATGCGGGCGGCGCGGGCCGGCGCGCTATGGGCGTCGCGGTGCGCCAGAGCTTCGTGAATTTCGGCGATGCGGCTGGGCTCGGTTGCGCTATCTGCTTCTTGCCATAGCGCGGCGAGTTCGCGGTCGGCGCCGATCACCGTATCGATCAGGCTCTCCGGGCCGCTCGGCGCATCCTGGGTGGTAATACCAACGCGCCAGCGCGCCGGCAGGTCGATATCTCCGCCATCGGCCTGGAGCGCGCCGACGATCAACCGGAACAGCGTCGTCTTGCCGGTGCCGTTGCGCCCCACCAGTCCCACCTTGGCGCCGGGGTGGATCGCCGCGCTGACATGGTCGAGCAGCACCCGCTCGCCGATCCGATAGGTTAAGTCATTGATTTTCAACATCACGGATAGATCGGTTGCGAAAAGGTCCTCGGATAGCCGGTCATCTGCATTGGCCGGAAGGGCAGAGAAATAGGTTAGATGGCGGCGCGCTGTTTAGATAATGCTCTGGGGATATAAGACATTTTGGTTAATCATTTAAGGGGCGCATGGGTGAACGGCGAAAACGGCTGTTCTTTCTTGGCCGTGTCCCTATATTGCGCGCGTTATGAACTCAACGCACTTTCACGTTGCACCGGTCTCGGTGGCGCCGATGATGGACTGGACCGACCGCCACGAGCGGTTTTTCCTGCGCCAAATCAGCCGCCGGGTGCGCCTGTACACGGAAATGATCACTACCGGCGCGATCCTCCATGGCGACCGGGCGCGGTTACTGGCATTTAATTCCGACGAACATCCGGTGGCCCTGCAGATTGGCGGCGCCGACCCGGCTGCACTGGCCGAATGCGCGCGGATCGGAGCTGATTTCGGCTATGCCGAGATCAACCTCAATATTGGCTGTCCGTCCGACCGAGTGCAGTCCGGCGATTTCGGTGCCTGCCTGATGGCGAAGCCAGAGGTGGTCGCCCGCGCAGTTGCGGCGATGGGCGCGGCGGTCGGCGTGCCGATCACCGTCAAGCACCGCATCGCCATCGACGAGCAAGAAGAATGGCCGGCCTTGAGCCGGTTCGTCCGCATCGTTGCCGAGGCGGGATGCAGCCATTTCATCGTGCACGCCCGCAAGGCGTTGTTGCAGGGTTTGAGCGCCAAGGAGAATCGGGAAGTGCCACCGCTGCGCTACGAGCTGGTGCACCGGCTAAAGCAGCAATTTCCGGTACTCGCGGTTACCATCAATGGCGGTTTCACCACGCTCGATGCCATGGCGGCGCAACTGAAGCGGGTCGACGGCGTGATGATCGGCCGCGAGGCTTATCAGAACCCCTATGTGCTGGCCGATGTCGACCGGCGCTTTTTCGGCCAACCGACGCCGGCGCCAACGCGCCACGAGATCGTCGAGAGACTGCTTGGATATATCGAACAAGAGGTCGCGGCCGGGGTGCCCTTGAAGTCGATCACCCGACACATTCTCGGATTGTTCAATGGCCAGCGCGGTGCACGCGCGTGGCGGCGTTCTTTATCGGAAAATGCACCGCGGTTCGACGGCGGGCCCGCCGACGCGGTCGCCCTGTTACACAACGCCGCCACGCTGGTGCCACGCGACGACCCCACCGCTGCCGCCGCTTAGGAGGCTCAAACGTAGCCGCCGACCAGGACTACGAGTTCACCGCCCATGCCTCGTTTGAAGCGTGCCACCCCCGGCGCGTCGGCGTTGATGCCGCCGAGGTCGAGCCAATGAACGCCCGCCGACTTGAGGGGTTCGACGGCGCGCCACAGCAGCAAATTGTGCGCCCGCAGGCGGCGCCCGGCATCGCCCGACCAGCCGACCAAGTAAGTCGCCGATTTGCCGTGGACGGTCAGCAATATGGCTGCGACTGGCTGGCCCCCATGTTGGGCGATCAAGAGAAGCGGTTCTTGATCCCGTGGTGCGTGATCGCGGAGCGCGCGTAACAGGGCAGGCGACGGCCCACGATAACCATGGGCTGCCATGTGACGGGCGTGGTTGTCGTAAAGCCATTCGAATTGCCTATCGTCGGCGCCAGAATTGACTTCGACATTTTGACCCTCCGCTTGGGTCAGTTTGTTGCGCCATTGCGGCCGCAGATTTGTCCGCAATTTTTCGAGCGGGGTGGAAAGATCGAGCCAAATCGTTGCGTAGCCCTCAGCAACACGGCGAAACCCGGCGTCGCTCAGGGTCCGGCGATTGTCGGGGGAATCGGCGAGCTCTGGATGGAATGTCAGCGGCCGGCCACGCCACCAGCGGTGGCGTAGGCGCAACTGCCGCAGGACGAGTTTCAGCATTTCACCGGGGATTTCGTCGTAGATCCATAAAGGACCCCGATAAAGGCTGCAGCTCGCCGCGCCGCCGAACGTGCGCCGCCGCGTGACGATCGCCATGCCGATCGGTTTGCCCTGGAAGCGAATCAATCCGTAATCGGCGCCGCTGCCTCCGCCATCGAATTCGGCGGCCGCGGTGGCATATGCCGGGCTCTGGGTTAACGTGGGCCGCTCGCAGCTATCGAGCATGGTCTGCCATTGCGCGGCGCTGTGGCGGTTCCAATCGATTTGAAACAGACTGACGGAAGGATCGGGCGCGTCGCTCATGGAAGTGCCGGTCGCGCGTCCGCTCAGTCGGCGGCAGCGGCCATCGCCTGCCGCAAATTGCCGTCATGTTGCGCCAGCAATGCGCGGGCGTCGTCGAGCGCGATGCCCTTGGCGACCAGGATGGCGAGCTTGGTGTTGTTTTCGGCGCTGCGCAGGGCGACGCGCGCGCCGTCGGCATTGATGCCGGTAATCTCGCAGATCATACGCACCGCCCGCGCTTTCAACTTATCGTTGGTCAGCAGAACGTCGACCATATAGCCGCCATAGGTCCGGTTGAGGCGGATCATCGTCAGGGTCGACAATAGATTGAGCGTCACCTTCTGCACCGTGCCGGCGGTCATGCGCGTGGAACCGCCAATTGGTTCGGCGCCTGACCGAATAGCGATGGCGTGTTCGGCAGCGTCGAGCAGCGGGCAGGGTGTGTTACTGGCGATCGCGACGGTCAAGGCGCCGGCGGCGCGCGCGGCTTCGCACACGGCGAGCGTATAGGGCGTGGTACCGCTCGCCGAGATCGCGATCAGCGCGTCGGCGCGGCCCAGTGTAAGCGCGCCTGCCTCGGCGGCGCCTGCACCGGCATCGTCTTCGGCGCCTTCGATAGATCGTACTAACGCGTCGATCCCACCGGCGATGAGAAAGCCGCCGCGTTCCGGCGGCCATCCGAATGTCGGGATGAGCTCGGCGCCGTCGAGAACGCCCAAGCGTCCGGAGGTGCCGGCGCCAGCGTAGATCAAACGCCCGGACGTGGTTTCCTGTAACCGTGCCGCCAGCGCCGACGCTGCGTTCGCGATTGCCGCGGTGGCGTCTCGGGTGGCGGCCAGCCCGGCGCCTTGCGCATCCAAGATGAGGCCGATGATCTGCTCATTGGAGCGCGTGTCGAGGTCGTGGTAGCGGGCGTCGAAATCTTCGGTGTGCATAAGACGGCGTCGGTTGCGGCATTTGGAAAGTTTTCCATACCATAATTCGCGATTTGTCGGTGTGCCTGGTGCTATAGGGTGTGCAACGAACCTTGTTTGTGGGCGAAGCGACATGCCGGAACGGCTGTTTTGCTGTATTGATGGTGGTGGGAGCAAGACGCGGGTTGCGTTGTTCGACGATCAAGGCCGCCGGCTTGGCCTCACCATGACCGGACCGACCAGCCTGACCTTGCGCGGTGCACAAGCGTGGGAAGTCATCGTTGAGGCTTTGCGCGGTTTGTGCGCCACCATCGGTCTCGACTCCGACGATTTTAGCGAAACCCATTTCGGCATCGGGCTCGCCGGCGCCAACGATGCCACGCGGCGCGCGCGTTTCGTTGGAGAGGCTCCTGCCGTCGGTGCACTGCGCGTAGCGACCGATGCCTATATCGCGGCCCTCGGTGCCCATGATGGCGCGCCCGGCGCGATTGTCATCGTCGGCACTGGTTCGGTCGGCTACCGCATCGAGGCGTCCGGAGGGTCGAGGCTGGTCGGCGGGTGGGGATTTCCGGCCGGTGACGAAGGCAGCGGCGCCTGGCTTGGCCGGGCGGCATTGGCGCAAGCCCTCCACGTTCTGGAGGACCGCTATTCAGGCCGGCCTACGAAACTGCACCGTGCGCTGATCGAGCGATGCGGGCCTTCCCGCGATGACATGCTTGCGTGGCTGTCTGCCGCCAGATCAACTCAATATGCCGCGCTCGCGCCGTTGATTATCGAATACGCCGGCCACGACGATCCGGCTGCATTACAGCTGGTGACCGCCGCCGGCACCGATATCGAAGCGCTGGCATTAGCGCTCGATCCGGGTCGTAGCGTGCCGCTTTCGCTAGTCGGTGGTTTGGCGCAACCGCTGATGCCCTATTTGCCGGCTCCGTTACAGGACTGGTTGCAGGAACCCCGTGACGAACCGATCATGGGTGCTTTGATGCTGGCGCAAGGGCGGGTGCCCGACGAAAGTTTGGCTTGGGGCGGGGACTAAATATGTCGAACCTTAGTGGGCGCATTCTCACGCCGGAGGGCTGGATTTCGGGTAGCGTGGAATTCGGCGAAAAGATCACCGCGGTGGTCAGCAACAACGCGGACGACCGGAGTATTACCGTCTTGCCGGGTTTCGTCGATTTGCACGTGCCCGGCGGCGGCGGCGGCGACGTCATGCAGGGCGAGGCCGCGATACGGCGTTGTGCGGCGTTGCACGCCCAACACGGTACGACGGCGTTTTTGGCTACGACGGTAACGGCGCCTGCCGACGACATCGCAACAGCGGTCACCGCAATCGCCGCGACGGCTACCGACCGGCACCCGGGCGAGGCACGAATTCTCGGCGCGCACCTGGAGGGGCCCTATCTCAACCCCGAACGGTTGGGCGCGCAGCCGCCCTTTGCGCAGCCGCCGGATCTGGCATTTATTGGTGAGCTGTGCACGCGCGCGCCGATACGCTTGGTAACCCTGGCGCCGGAATGCGACCCCGGACACGCGCTGATCAAGGACCTGGCGGCGCGCGATATCGCGGTGCAGATCGGCCACAGCGCCGCCAGCTACGACGAGACGATACAGGCGCTCGCAGACGGCGTTCGCGGGTTCACTCATTTGTATAATGCCATGTCGCCGCTGCATCACCGGGCGCCCGGCGTCGTCGGCGCAGCGCTGGCGCAGGGCGAATATGCCGCCTTGATCCCCGACCTGGTTCACGTCGCGCCCGGCGCCATTCTCGCCGCGCTGCGGGCGGTGCCGCGGCTGTATTTTGTCACCGACGCAACGGCTGCGGCGGGCATGCCCGACGGCGAGTATCCGCTGGGCCGCCAGACAGTGATAAAACGCGGCGGCAGTGTGTTTTTGGCCGACGACACCCTGGCCGGCAGCGCTTTGACCATGGACCAGGCGCTGCGCAACTTGGTTACCATCGGCTTGGACTTGGCGGACGCGGCGCGGCGTTTATCGACAATTCCGGCCGAATTCATCGGCGCCAGCGACCGCGGGCGGATCGCGCAAGGCGCGTTTGCCGATTTGGTCGCGTTGGATGGGGACTTGCAGGTGGTTCAGGTGGTGGTCGAAGGCGAAACGGTCTTTGCTGGCTAGACGTTCCATAGGGCAAAAATATCTTCAGCGCGCTCGCCTCGGTCCAAGGCTTTTCGCAAGCTGTCGCTGCCGAGCAAGGTGTCGATTACATAGCGCTCGCTTGGTGCTTGCGCCGGGTCGCCAGAATCTGGATCAAGTGGCATAACGGGTGCGGTGCGCCAGCGAAACTCCCGCTGCGTTCCGGCGATCCAGGCGAGCAGTCGCACGCCCAGGCCAAAACCGTCGCATTTTGGGCCGGTTCGTTCGAACCGAATGGCTGGCAGCGTTTGCCCCGCATAGTCGCCGGCTACGGGCTCAATATCGCAAGCGCTGGCCGCGACGCCGACAGACCAGTTGTTGGCGGCGGCTGCTGCAGCGGCCGCATCGAGCCAGGGGGCGCCGATACAGCAGAAGGGCAACGGCGTGCCGCGTCCCTCGCTGAGGTTGGTGCCCTCGAATAATACCAGGCCGGGATAGAACTGGACAGCGTCGCGCGATTGTAGCGCTGGCGATGGTGGCACAAAGGAGCCTTCGTTTACGGCCTCGCCACTTTGCGCTGAAATTACGGTCAGTCCGGCCGACCGGGGATGTTCGATCAGAGCGTCGGCGACGAGGGAACCGAGGGTTCGCCCGTGCACAAACGGGGTCGCGAAATAGGCCAGGAACGATCTTAAACCAGGCTCTAGCGACGGTCCGGCTATCTGCGGTCCCAGCGGATTTTCACGGTCGCAAATTATGACGTCGATCTCGGCGTTTAGCGCCGCCTCCGCAGCGATTGCCGCCGTTGTCGCATAGGTGTAGCAGCGCACCCCGACATCGCGCAGATCGATAATCAGGATATCAATGGCGTCGAGATGTTCCGGTGTTGGCGCCTGCCGCTCGCCGTAAAGACTGACCACGTCGATGCCGTCCGCGCCGCCGCGGTGGTCGGCAACGGATGCACCGGCTTGGCGATCGGCGGCAAGGCCGTGCTCGGGTGCGAATAAGCACGCGAGGCCGGGTTTCGATGCGCCAGCGAGCGCATCGTCAAGGGCGCTTGCGCTTTGTGTCCCGTCCGCGGTGCGGCAGGCCGCGTGGGTCAACAGGCCGACCCGACGGTGCCTGAGCGCATCCAGCCGATCGTCATCGGCCAGTAATCTGTCGATACCGGGCAAAAATGCCGCAGAGGCGGGGCGGGACGAGCGAATCACGTCGTCGAAACTATCGGTGCTAACGAGGAGAGGCAATGCGCGCCGGGGCGCGGTGAGAATTTAGGCGAAGGTTTCGACCAAGGGTCCGGCGTCGCTAATCAAGGTCCGAATATCGTCAGGAAGGTCTCCGGCCGGCAGCCGCGTCAACACTTCGCCGGTTTGGGGGTTGAGAATTTCGACCACCACTTCCTCGGCCTCATTGTCATAGTTGAGGCGCGCTTGGAAGGCGCGCGTCGGTAATTCAACGCGTTGCGATTGCGGCCGTTTCTCCGCCCGCTCGCCCGTCTCGACCGGCCGCTCGCTTTCGGGTTCTTGCACCCGAACCACAGGGGTCTCGTCTCTCCGAAGAGAGCCGGCCTGGTGTGTGTTTCCAATCGCCTCGAGACTGGACATACCATTCTCCGATAAATTGTGAACCGACTACATACTTACTGAAACGACGATTCAACCAAATATTACGAATCCTGATACCTTCGATCTAGATCACTATTTCGGATTGTGTTTCAAAAAGAAAGTATTATTAAATACAAAAATACGAAAATTAAGTAAAAATTAAGTTTATTTAAATGTGAATATAATTTTACTAAAATAGTGATTGCCTCTCCGGCGAAATCAATCGTGCCGCGCGACAATCCCCAGGGAAGGCCAATTGGGCCGTGTTGCGATGTCTTTTGCGCCACAACCGCTGCATCGTAGACGCGCGCCGATTTCCGGCACCGGAATACCAGGCCCGAATTGCGCCACCAGTATCTGTACCGGTAAGACTGCGTGATGGGTACAGCGGTTGCACCAGCAAAACACATCGACGTGGTGCGTGATCAACTCAGCCACGGTTATTGCGGAAATTTTCTTTTCGCGGGCGTTTTGCCACCGGCGTTTAAGGGCAGCCATGGGACATTGCAGGAAGCGGGAACTAAAAAGAACATAACAAGAACATTTGCTATGGTCAATGGCGATCGCGAATTGCTGTTGCAAACTATTGAAAGTGAACCCTGGAGTTCCGCTTGGAACTGAAAGCGGTTCAAAAGCGGCATGGGGCCGCTAAATATGGCGGTTGTGTATTGTTAACCGATCGAAATCAGACGCGGACGCCGTTCGATAGCGCCGAGAATGTTGGCGAGGCTGGCATCCTGGCGCAGCCGTACCGGGCCTCGTAACAAGCCGTAGCGACCACCTTTACTGCCATTTTCGGGCAGTTTTTCGATCGAATAGAGGGGATGCTCGGCGGTATGCCGGAATACCGAAAAAACGGCGCGATCGCGGCCATGATCGATCGCGTAGTCCCGCCATTCGCCCGCGGCGACCCGGCGGCTGTATTCGTTCAATAAAACGCGTAATTCGCCCCGATCGAACGATACTTGTTTTGTCTGCTTGCTACGAACCTTCAATTTGTGAAGTGAACTCATTGGCGGCGCACCTGCTGAATCAACTCTCTGGCAATTTGTTTCGGAAAAAGTTTTCCTTATTTTTCCCGGTGAGTCCAGAGCAGTATGCGGCTCTCGTGTCGGAGGCCGTTATTGTGTGCGCCGGCTCGCCGTTTCGTGCGGATTATCTTTAGTGTAACAGGTTACATTGGCGATCGAGCGGTAGCAGACGAGTTCGGCTGCCGGATCGGGCGCGTCACTTACCGACGGCACACACCAACTGGTGCCGGATAGGGTGTTGCGAATACTGCAATCCATACCGGTGGCAGCCGACATCGCATGGTCGGAAATCGTTTTGCCGGTTTGCACCACCGATACGACGCTGGCGCCGCCGAGCGCGATTGAAACGGGATCGCTGCACGCCGAGAGGAGACCAAGCGCCAGTAGTGCACCCAGCGGTCGAAGCGCCCATAGTCCTACTTTGTTTCGGATCGGTAGCTTTGGCATACCTGCCAGTTCCTCTACCTAGGCGTTAAATGTTAAGGAGGGCAGCATGATCGATGCGCCCTGGCATCACTATTCGCTAATTTCATTAAGATTCCGCTTTGAATGTTAGGCCGAACGACATAATCCATTCGAAAGCCGGTTAATTTCTTGATTTGAGGATACAAGCGGCGATATAGCGCTCGAAGCGTCGCAGTGCGGTTGTGGCGCGATACAAGTCGGCAGTGCCGACGGCAATAGAACAAAGAGGACAGCACGTGTCGGATGACCTGTTCCGCGAAGTCGACGAAGAAATTCGTCAGGAACAATATCTAAGACTCTGGAAGCAATACGGTGTCTACATCGCTGGCGCCGTTCTCGTGATCATTTTGATTACCGTCGGCGTTGTTGTTTGGCGCGATATGCAACAAAGTGAGCGCGAAGCCAATGGCGAGAAATTGCTCGCTGCGATCGCTGTCAGCGAAGAGCGGCAGGACGATGCCCTCGACCAACTTGCGGCGCTGGCAGACGAAGGGACAAAGGGTTATCGATTGCTCGCGCGCCTGCGTGAGGGCGCATTGCTTTCCCAGAGCGGTGACGCGCGTAGCGCGGTTGCAGTCTACGATTCCGTAGCGGCAGATTCCGCACACGACCAGATTTATCGCGACCTGGCAAAGGTGTTGGCGGTTACCCATGGCATGTCGATCATGGACCGTGGCGAAGTTGAGGATCGCCTTGCGTCCGTGTTGGACGATGATAACCCATGGCGCTATTCGGCGCGCGAACTTGTGGCGACGGCGATGATGGCTGCTGGCGACACGGCGGCTGCGCGCGAAGCGTTTCAGGTCCTGGTTGACGATGTGGACGCGCCATCGGGTGTTCGCGGCCGGGCCGCTGAGATGCTCGCTATTTTGGCTCAATAGAGCAACGATGTGACGGTGGTGTAGCAGTTATGAACTGGCGTAATTTGCGGGCGTGGATGTTCGCGGCGGCAGCGGTCGCGCTGACCGGGTGCAGCGAAATCGACGACCTGCTGGGCAATAAGGGCGGTCCAAAGCTGCTAGGCGCTCGGATTTCTGTCTTGCTGGCCGACGATGCCGCACGGGCCGATCCGGGAATATCCGATCTCGCGGTAATATTGCCGCGGCCGATCGCCAATAATTCGTGGCCGCAGCAGGGCGGCTTCGCCAACCATTCCATGCAACACTTGTCGCTCGGTGATTTACCGAGCCCGGTCTGGTCCGCTGACGCAGGGTCCGGTTCAGACGATGATGCCCCGATTCTGTCGGGACCGGTTACCAACGATGGTCTTGTGTACACGATGGATGCGGACGCCGTCGTCACTGCGCACAGCGCGGTCGATGGCAGGTTGGTCTGGCGCGCCGATATCGAGCCGCCGGAAGAAGATGACGGCAACTGGGGTGGTGGGTTGGCCGTCGACGAGGGCTTAGTGTTTGCCGCAACGGGATTTGCGCAAGTGGTAGCGCTGGCGGCTGACAGCGGCCAGGAAGTGTGGCGGACCAATGTATCAGGCCCTATGAGGGCGGCCCCGACGGCATTCAACGGCCGGGTTTTTGCGGTCACAAAGGATAATCAGCTGTTCGCGCTCAACGCCAAGGACGGCGAGACATTGTGGTCCCATACCGGCTTTGAGGAAACCGCGGGGTTGATCGGCAGCGCTAGCCCGGCGGTGGATGGCGGCATCGTCGTGGTACCCTATTCGTCGGGCGAAATCTTTGCGTTGCGCGTCGAAAATGGGCGCCAGTTGTGGGGTGAGAACCTGGCGGCGATCAGACGCGCCGACGCGGTTTCGGCGCTCGCCGACATTCGCGGCCGGCCGGTAATCGACCGTGACCGGGTTTACGCGATCAGCCATTCCGGCCGCATGGTAGCGATTGATTTGCCAACCGGGCGGCGCATTTGGGAGGCGTCATTGGGCGGCGTTAACCAGCCATGGGTGGCCGGCGATTTTATATTTGTTTTAACGACCGACGCGTTGGTTGCCGCGCTAACGACGCGCGATGGCCGGATTCGCTGGTTGACGCCCATCGGCTTGTTCGAAGATCCCGAGGATCGCCAGGGACGGATTAACTGGTCGGGCCCCGTTCTGGCGGGTGATCGGCTGATTGTGTCGGGAAGCCATGGCATCGCGTTGTCGCTGTCACCCTATACCGGCGACATTATTGGCGAGCTGGAGATGCCCGATGCGGTTTCCCTGTCGCCGGCCATAGCAAATGAAACGCTGTACTTCTTGACCGACGAGGCGCGCCTGATCGCTTACCGCTGACGCGGTGCCGGAAAGTCTTATGCAACCCACTATTGTCATCGCCGGGCGGCCGAATGTTGGCAAGTCCACTCTGTTCAATCGCCTGGTCGGCCGGCGCGAGGCAATCGTCAACGACCAGCCCGGTGTTACCCGCGACCGCCGCGAGGGCGACGCCAGCCTGGGCGACTTGCGGTTTCGTGCGATTGACACTGCGGGGCTGGAGGACGCGTTCGACGACAGCTTACCGGCCCGCATGCGGCGACAAACCGAAATTGCCATCAGCGATGCAGATCTGGTGCTTTTGGTCATCGATGCGCGTGCCGGGGTAACGCCGGTCGACGAACATTTTGCAAGCTGGTTGCGCACCCTTTCCGTGCCCGTCGTCCTGTTGGCAAACAAATGTGAAGGCCGTGCCGCCCAACCTGGTACCTACGAGGCCTACAGTCTGGGTCTCGGCGATCCGGTTCCGGTGTCGGCCGAACATGGCGGTGGCATGAACCTACTATACGAGGCGATCGCGGCGGTGCTGGGTGGCGGTGAGCGGTCGGCCGAAGAAGAAACCGACGCGGAAAAAGACCAGGGGCCACTTCGATTGGCGATCGTCGGGCGCCCCAATGTTGGCAAATCCACACTGGTCAACGCACTGATTGGCGACGAGCGTTTGCTGACCGGACCCGAGGCCGGCGTCACCCGCGACGCGATTACCGTTGAGTGGGAGTATCACGGCCACCGCATCGCCCTGGTGGATACTGCCGGCCTTCGGCGCAAGGCCCGCATCAATCAGAAGCTCGAACAGCTCTCAGTCGGCGACGCCCTGCGCGCGATCCAATACGCCGAAGTCGTCGCCCTCGTTCTCGATGGCGACCAAATGCTCGAACGCCAGGATCTGACCATCGCCCGGCATGTCGTTGAAGAGGGACGCGCCCTGGTGCTGGTCATAAACAAATGGGATATCGTCTCCAATAAGCCCGCCGCCATGTCGGCGCTACGCGACCGCTTGGAGACATCGCTGGCTCAGGTTGCCGGCGTGTCGACGATTACGGTGTCGGCCCTGACGGGAAAGAACCTCGACAAGCTGATGCCGGCTGTGCTCGACGCCTATGAAGTCTGGAACCGGCGGGTGCCTACGGCCGCATTGAACAACTGGCTGAACGACGTCACCGAACGTCATCCGCCACCGCTCGCGGCAAACAAGAGGCGCATCCGATTGCGCTATGTGACCCAACCCAAGGCGCGCCCGCCGACCTTCGCCATTTTCGGCAATCGCCCGGAAGACCTGCCGGATAGCTATCGGCGCTATCTCGAGAACTCGTTGCGCGAGCGCTTCGATCTCGCCGGTACGCCAATCCGCATCAATTTGCGCAAGGGCAAAAACCCCTATACCAAGTCTCGTTAATACGGCCCCATTTCACCGCCATGAAATTGGTCCGTATTAGCGAGATTTGGTATTACATCAAATAACGTTACGACAGTTCCACCAACTCGCCGTGGCGCGTGCAGTCCGGGCTGGCCAGCTCGAGGAACGTGTCGGTTAGCGCATCGGGCGTCTTCAGGGTTTGAGGGTCTTCGCCGGGAAATGCCGCGCTGCGCATCTGCGTACGGGTCGCGCCCGGACTCAGCAAGTTGACCCGCACCGATGTGTTGGCCAATTCCGCCGCCCAAACTTGCGCCATCGTCTCGAGCGCCGATTTGGTTATCGCATAGGCGCCCCAATAGGCCTTGGGTCGCCTTGCGACGGCGCTGGTCACCAAGATCGCGCGGCCGGCGTCGGAGCGGCGTAACAGTGGCTCGACGACGCGCATCAGCCGCCAGTTGGCGTGCACATTGACGTCGAATACGTCGTGCCAGGCCTTGGCGTCGTATTGCGCCAACGGTGTCATGGTGCCGAGAACCGCCGCATTTCCAACGAATATATCGAGGCGGCCGAAGCGCTCCAGTAACGGCGGCCCGAGATTGTCGAGCCGCTCGAACTCTGTGAGATCGCACGGCACCAGAGTGGCAGAGCCGCCGAGTGCTTTTATGTGGTCGTCGACTTCTTCAAGGCCGCCGACAGTGCGTGCGACCAGCACGACATGCGCTCCCTCGGCGGCAAACCGTTTGGCGACCGCGGCGCCGATGCCGCGCGAAGCGCCCGTGATCAACGCCACGCGGTCTTGCAAGCGGCCGGTATCTGACATCGATAGTGCGAAGTCGCCTAGGCGAGCCCGGCGAGCAACGACATTTGCGCCGTTGCCCCACCTTCGTCGAAGTCGGTTAACGAGATCGGGTAGTCGCCGGTGAAACAGGCGTCACAGAATTGCGGTTCATCGTTGTTTCGCCCGGCCTCGCCCATGGCCCGGTAGAGGCCGTCGATACTCACATAGGCCAGGGAATCCGCATTGATCTGTTGGCGAATGCCTTCGACATCTAAATTGGCGGCCAGAAGTTGACCGCGTTCGGGCGTATCGATGCCGTAAAAACACGAATGCATGGTCGGCGGGCTGGAAATCCGCATATGCACTTCTCGGGCGCCCGCCTGGCGCACCATCTCGACGATTTTCCGCGACGTGGTGCCGCGCACGATGCTGTCGTCGACGAGAATAACCCGCTTGCCTTCGAGTTGTTGGCGGTTGGCGTTGTGTTTGAGTTTTACGCCAAGGTGGCGAATCTCGTCGATCGGTTCGATGAACGTGCGGCCGACGTAGTGGTTGCGGATTAGGCCGAGTTCGAACGGTAGGTGTGATTCCTGTGCGAACCCGATCGCCGCCGGAACGCCGCTGTCGGGAACCGGAATGACAAAGTCGGCATCGACCAGGCTTTCCCGGGCCAACTCAGCGCCAATTGCCTTGCGTGTTTCGTAAACGTTGCGGCCCTCGACGCTGGAGTCGGGGCGGGCGAAATAGATGTACTCGAAAATGCAGAAACGTTTGCGAGTCGCTGGAAACGGCGTGTGCGAGTGCAAACCTTCCTCGTCGACGACGATGATTTCACCTGGCTCGACATCGCGCACGAATTCGGCGCCTATTATGTCCAGCGCGCAGGTTTCCGAGGTAATAATCGAGGCGTCGCCGAGCGAGCCCAAAATCAACGGCCGGAACCCCTTCGGGTCGCGGGCGCCGATCAGTTTGCGCCGGGATAGCGCCACCAGCGAAAAGGCGCCCTCGACCTCGCGTAGCGTTTCGACGACGCGGTCGAGTAAACGGGCGCCCGAACTCGTCGCGATCAGATGCTGAAAGACTTCGGTGTCCGAGGTCGACTGGAACAACGAACCGCGGTTGACCAAGTCGTGACGCAGCGAGGCGGCGTTGGTCAAATTGCCATTGTGGGCGAGGGCCAGGCCGCCGAAACTGTAATCCGCATACAGCGGTTGCACATTGCGCAAAGCGGTCTCGCCGGTCGTCGAATAGCGAACATGTCCGATCGCCGAATCTCCCGGCAATGTGTCGATGATCTCCTGCTCACCGAAGATATCTCCCACCAGCCCGAGGGCGCGGTGGGGATAGAACCGGCTGCCGTCGTAGGAAACGATGCCGGCGGCCTCTTGGCCGCGGTGCTGCAGGGCGTGGAGGCCAAGCGCCGTCAGGGCGGCGGAATCATCGGACCCGTAGATCCCAAAAACCCCGCATTCTTCGCGAAACTTATCGTCGTCCGGGGCGCTAAAGGGATGGGTCGTCGAGCGTGGATTCACTGATTATTCTGGATCAAGCGATCCAGCTCCTGCCGTTCGCGCTCGTTATACCCCGGACGTGCGGCTGGTACAGTTGTTTTCGGTGGTCGCGATAAGCGCTCGAGCGCCTGTCTGGCGGAATCTAGCTGTACCGCACGGTCGCGGAGTTGCTCGAGATGTTCGCCTGTCTTACCGACGATGGTCTCGGGCAGCACGTCGCGCACCAAAAGAGCAGCCGATTCCACCACCGGACGGGTGCGCGCCGTCTCCAGCCATTCCGGTGGGTCCTCGGCCCAGATATCGCTCAAGAATAGATAGCCGATGGCAATCGCGACGGCTGCGGTGCCGAGGCCGGCGAGCAGACCGAACGAACGGTCGAGAGCGTTCAGCCGGCTCGATCGAACCCATCTGCTGAACAACTGGCTCAACAAATGCAACACGATTAGTGCGACCACGAACAAAGCCGCGCCGCCTGCTAGGTCGGCCAGCCAAGTTGGTTCGATGTATTGGCGCGCGTAGGGACTGGCGGTGGAAAACCCGAACACCGTAACGGCGCCGGCGCCGGCCCACGACAACACGAACAGCCCGCCGCGCACGAAACCGGTTACCAGCCCGGTCAGAGCACCCAGTATCAACACGCCGATAACGGCCAGATCGAACGGAGATATGCTTAATGCGTCCATGTCACAGCGCTGCCGATTGATCGCCCGTCAGAGCGCCATCGAAAATCGCGAATAGGTCTTGCAAACTTGCCATACTATGTGTCGCGATTGCCGCGTCCGAAGCGCGTTCGTCGGGCCGGCGCGGCGCCGAACGGGGGATGATGGCCGTGGTGAAGCCAAGTTTCATCGCCTCTTTCAGCCTTGCATCCGATTGACCGACGGCGCGAACTTCACCGCCGAGACCGATTTCGCCGAAAACCACCGTACGGGAGGGCAGTAACTGCCCCAAATGCGCCGAAATAAGGGCAGCGGCAACCGCCAGATCCGCGGCAGGCTCGGATATACGTAGTCCGCCGGCGACGTTCAAGTAGACGTCGGCAGCGCCCAGATTGAGGCCGCAGCGGGTCTGCAACACCGCCAGGACCATCGCCAGGCGCGCACTGTCCCAGCCGACGACGGCGCGCCGCGCGGTGCCCAAAGCGGTTGGCGACACCAGCGCCTGGATTTCGACCAGCACCGGACGCGTTCCCTCGATGCCGGCGAACACAACGGTGCCGTTGACGTTGTCGCGGTGGCCGGCGAGGAACAATTCCGAGGGATTGGCGACTTCGATCAATCCAGTACCGGTCATCTCGAAAACGCCAATTTCGTCGGTCGGCCCGTAGCGGTTTTTAACCGCCCGTAGCAGGCGAAATTGGTGTCCGCGCTCGCTTTCGAAATAAAGCACCGTGTCGACCATATGTTCGAGCACGCGCGGGCCGGCGATGGTGCCTTCCTTGGTGACATGGCCGACCAGGATGAGGGTAAGCTGGCGCCGCTTCGCGAATCGAATTAACTCCTGCGCCGAGCTGCGCACTTGCGCCACCGTACCCGGCGCGGAATCGAGGGTATCGACGTACATGGTTTGGATCGAATCGATGACCACCACTTTCGGCGCGTCCGGCAAGTCCAAGGTCGCCAGGATGTCGCGCACATTGGTCGCGGTTGCCAGGCCGACCGGGGCAGCCGCCAGACCGAGGCGGGCCGCTCGCAGTCGAATCTGAGCGACCGCCTCCTCACCGGAAATGTAGGCCACTGGCGTTCCGGTACTGGCGAGCCCCGCCATCGCTTGCAGCAACAGGGTCGATTTGCCGATGCCCGGATCACCGCCGACCAGCAACGCGGATCCGGCGACCATGCCGCCGCCGCAGACCCGGTCGAACTCGCCGATGCCGGTGGTTGTGCGGGGCTGCTGATCTTCCATGCCCTCCAGCGGTACGAAAGACACCGCCCGCCCGCCGGCGCCCGATATGCCTTTCGGCGCCGCTTCGGCTGCTGCCTCTTCGGTGACGCTGTTCCAGGCGCCGCAGTTGTCGCATCTGCCGGTCCATTTGCGGTGGCTGGCGCCGCATTGCTGACAAACGTAGTGGCTTGTCGGGCGGGCCACGATCAACCTGCGACCGACATGTTGATCGGACCCTGGGAGCGGCCATGGATAAACTGGTCGACCACGTCGTTGCCGGAATCGTCGATCGCGTCGACCGGGCCGTACCAAACGATTTTGCCGTCGTAGATCATCGCAATATTATCGGCAATTCGCCGCGCGCTGGCCATGTCGTGGGTGATCGAGAGCGCCGTGGCGCCCAGCTCGCGGACGATTTTGATGATGAGGTTATCGATAACGCTGCCCATGATCGGGTCGAGGCCGGTCGTCGGCTCGTCGAAAAACATGATTTCGGGCTCGGTGGCGATAGCGCGGGCCAATCCGACGCGTTTTTGCATGCCGCCGGACAGTTCTGCCGGATAACGCTCGGCGATGTCGGGTTCGAGGCCTACCTGCACCATCGCCTCGACCGCCTTGTCGCGCGCATCGCGGCGCGCCAGACGCTGCACCTGGATAAGACCGAAGGCGACGTTCTCCCAAACCGGCAAGCTGTCGAACAGGGCGGCGCCTTGAAACAGCATGCCGAATTTACGGGTGACCTGTTCGCGCTCGCTGCCTGTCAATGACGTGACGTCCTGGCCGTCGATAAAAACCGACCCGGAATCCGGATGCATCAAACCGATTATGTTTTTGATCAACACTGACTTACCGGTGCCCGAACCACCGATGACGGCGATCGATTCACCGGGCTGGATGGACAGGTTGACCCCGCGCAACACTTGCTTGCCATCGAATGCCTTGTGCAAGTCGCGGGTCTCTATTTTGGCCGGTGGCGTCATGTCGCGAAAAACATCGCGGTAATAATAAAATTGAACAACAGCAATAGGATCGAGGCCGATACCACGGCATTGGTGGTGGCCTGGCCGACGCCCTGGGCGCCGCCTTTCGAGTTGTAGCCGTGATAGGTGCCCATCAGCGCAATGATAAATCCAAACACCGCCGCTTTTACGATGCCCGAGAAAAAACCAATGAATTCGAGATGGTCCCAAGTGCTTCGGAGATAGGTCAGGGGATTAAAGCCAAAATCGTAGATCGAGACGATGAAGCCGCCCATCACGCCGATGATGTCGGCGACCAGGACGAGTAGCGGCAACATCGCGACGGCGGCGATCAAACGCGGTGCCACCAGGTATTTGTAGGGATTGGTCGACAAGGTTGTCAGGGCGTCGATTTGTTCGGTCACCCGCATGGTGCCGATCTCTGCGGCCATGGCGGCGCCGATGCGTCCCGCCACCATCAGGCCTGCCAGCACCGGGCCCAATTCGCGGGTAATACCCCAAACGACCACATTGGCGATCGTGCTCTCGCCGGCAAAGCCGAACCCGCTAAAGCTTTGCAAGGCCAGGACCATGCCGGTGAATATCGCCGTCAGGCCGACCACCGGCAGGGAATAAAACCCGATTTCGATCATCTGTTGGACGATGAGTCTGGGGAAAAAGGGCGGGCTGAAACAGTGGAATACGCCGTTGCCGGTAAATATCCCGATGCGGCCGGTCACCGTGAACAGGGTGATGAGCGACCGGCCAATTGATCGAAGTAACCCCATTAATCGGAATCTCCGCTCCGGTAGATGCGGCGGTGGCGTTGGCCCAGCCGCGTCAGTACTTCGTACCCGATTGTTCCCGCCACGTCAGCCAGATCATCGGCGCTAAAATGGTCGCCGATAAGCTCTACGAACGCCCCCGGTTGTGCCGCAGCCGCCGGTACGCCGCTGACATCGACGGTTAATAAATCCATTGAGACGCGGCCGACAACCGGTGCGGCTGCATCATCGATAAAGGTGGTGGCGAGCGGGCGCGTGTCGTGGTCGGTCAGCCGTCCGGCGGCGCGTAAATATCCATCCGCATAGCCGGTTGCCAGGGTCGCGATTCGACTTGGCCGGGCGATCCGGTGAGTCGCGCCATAGCCAACGGTCGCTGGTTTGTCGACTTCGCGAACTTGTAGAATTTTTGCATATAAATGAATAACTTGACGCATTAAACTTAGTTTTTGGTTGAGAACATTAAGGCCATAAATCGATGCCCCGGCACGCACGATATCCAAGTGAAAATCGGGTCCCAGAAACACCCCGGCGGAATTTGCCAGGCTGGTTCGCGTGGGCCCGGTGAGCGCCGAAAGGTTCGCCGCCGCGGCCAGCAGTCGTTCGCGCTGCCGAGCGTTCATCGGCGAGCTTGGGTCGTCGGCGCAGGCGAGGTGGCTCATGACGACCGAGACATCGATACCATCCAGCCGCGCGGTATCGGTACAAAGTAGCGACACTTCGGCTTCGCCGAGGCCGAGCCGAGACATACCGGTGTCGACGTGCAAATAGACGGCATTGGTTTGTGGCTTTCCGGCCGCCGCGGTTCGCCACATATCGAGTTGGGCCAAACTGTTTATGACGGGCGTCAAACGGTGTTCGATAATCAACGGCGTGCTGACGGCGTCGGGACCGTTGAGAATAACGATCTCAGTGTCGGGAATGGCGGGACGTAGCGCGGCGCCTTCAGCCGCGGTGGCGGCAAAAAAGGTCTGGCAGCCGATGGCCGCCAGCGCCGGCGCGATAGTCGCCGCACCCAGGCCATAGGCGTCGGCCTTGATCGAAACCCCAACCTCGGCCGTCGGGGCCAGAGATTGAATGTGGCGAAAGTTGTGGGCAATCGCGTCCAGGTCTACGACGAGGACCGAACCGACACCGGGCGGAATTTTAGTGTCGGGCAAACGCACGCGTCAGGACCGATTCTCGGCCATTCGCTCATGCAAGGCGAGGTCGGAGAACTGTGTGAAATCGCCGTTAAAGTGCAAGTGTGCGGTTCCAATCGGGCCGTGGCGCTGTTTGCTGACAATGACTTCGGCCTTATTGCGCGACCGCTCCAGACGTTCCAATCGGCGCGCAAACTTATCTTCCGTCTCGTGTTCGCGCTGCTCGCGCGATTCACGGTCGAGATAATATTCCTCGCGATACAAGAACATGACCACGTCGGCATCTTGCTCGATCGATCCCGATTCGCGCAGGTCCGATAATTGTGGACGCTTTTCTTCGCGTTGTTCGACCGCGCGTGATAACTGGCTGAGCGCGATTACCGGCACGTTAAGCTCTTTGGCCAGCGCCTTCAGGGCCCGGGTTATGACCGACACCTCTTGAACGCGATTTTCGTTGCGCATGCTGGCCGGTGGATTAACCAGTTGCAGGTAGTCGATAATGACCATACTCAATCCATGCTGGCGCTTGAGCCGACGGGCCCGCGTGCGGATTTGCGCAACGGTTAGCGCCGGCGTGTCATCGATGAATAATTTCAAAGAGTGCAGAGCCTGCGAGACGGCAAATACACGGTTATATTCTTCTTCGCTGACATCTCCGCGGCGGATGGCGTCCGAGCGCACATGGGCCTGTTCCGAGATGATGCGGGTCGCCAATTGTTCCGCCGACATTTCCAGCGAGAAAAACGCGACGATTTCGCGCTCTTCGATATCGTTGCCGGCGTCATCGGTCGATCGCGTGACCGACGATGCGGCATTGTAAGCCATATTGGTGGCGATTGCGGTTTTGCCCATCGATGGCCGGCCGGCGATGATCACCAGGTCCGACTTGTGCAGTCCGCCCAATAATTGATCGAGGTCGCGAAACCCGGTCGGCACACCGACCAGTTCGGTTTCGCGCTTATAGGCAGCAGCGGCTAGCTCGATCGCCGACGTGAGCGCGGTCCGGAATTCCTGGAAGCCGCCCTCTGCCGCGCCCTGTTCGGCAAGCTGGAACAACTGTGATTCTGCGGCTTCGATCTGCTGGGTCGCCGGGTTGTCGATATCGTGGTCGTAGGCGTTGTTGGCGACGACCTCGCCGATTTCGATCAACTCGCGCCGCAGAAAGCAGTCGTGGATCTCGCGGCCCAAGTCCTGGGCGTTTTGGATCGTTATGACGGCATTTGCCAACTCGGCGAGGTAGGCTGAGCCGCCAATCTCGTTCAACGCTTCGTCATTGTTGAAATAGTTCTTCAACGTCACCGGATCGACAATCTGGCCGCGGTCGATCAAACGGGCGCAGGCTTCAAAGACCCGGGCATGGGCCGGATCGGCAAAGTGCCCGGGCAGCAAGAACTCCTGCACCCGCTCATACGCGCGGTTGTTGGCGAGAATGGCGCCGATCAGCGCCATTTCGGCCTCGTAATTATGCGGCATCACACGATAGCCAACGTCGCTGTTGGCCTCGTGCAAGGACATCACATTATCGGGGGCGACAGCTTCGTTGTCGCCTGTATCAATCGTCGTCATGGCCGCGCAGCCTACCAATAGTGCGCAACGAAAGGTTCGATAGCTTTACGTGAGTTGGTTGAAACCCGAGGATAAGGTTGCGCATTTGCTACTTGCTATTTTGCCTAACTTGTTCGAGTCCCCCAAAATCCGGGATTTCCCCCCTGGACTGGGGATAGTTTCGACCTAACACAAAAAAACCGCAACGTGGCGGGAAGCTGCAAAAGAAGGGGATTTGAGACATGGGCGCCGGCGCCACATTTCCACTTGAAGATATTGCCAGCGCCCACGAAGCCGCGGAGAGCGGCTCTGTGATGGGCGGCGTTGTCCTTGAGATCGACGGCGGCAAAGCGCGCGGTGCTTTATTCGGCCGCCTGGCTCGCCTCGGCGACCACGCCGCGTTCCCATTCGCCGATGTAATCGCGGGTCACCGGCACCGCATCATGCCGCTTGGCGAGCTGGAGTTGGAAGACCATCTGCCCGCGTTTTCGAAACCCAATTTCGCTGCCGACCAAATACATCTCCCACATGCGGCAAAATTTCTCGTCGTAGAGGTCCTTGGCTTTATCCCGCTGTGCCTGGAATCGCTCGTGCCAGTGGCGCAGGGTTTCGGCGTAGTGCAGCCGTAGGATTTCGATGTCGGTGACCCATAGACCGGATTTTTCGACGGCGATCAGTACTTCCGACAGCGATGGCGAATAGCCGCCAGGAAAAATGTACTTTCGAAGCCAGGAGTTGGTCGTGCCCGGTGGTTCCATGCGGCCGATGGAATGGAGTAAGCAAACGCCATCATCGGCGAGCAAGTCATTCACCTTACTGAAGAATTCGGCGTAGTGGCCGGCGCCGACATGTTCGAACATGCCAACCGAAACGATGCGGTCGAAGGTTCCGGTTTGCTCGCGATAATCACGCAGCTCAAATGCCGCCTGCTCCGTCAGGCCGGCGTCGGCCGCGCGTTGCTGGCTGACTTTGTGTTGCTCAGTCGAGAGTGTAACGCCGGTAACTTGTGCACCGGTCTGCTGGGCCAGGTACAGGCCGAGGCCGCCCCAACCGGAGCCGATGTCGAGAATTCTCAGGCCTCGCCGGTGCAACAGCAGCTTCGCCGCAAGATGGCGCTTTTTGTTGAGCTGTGCTTGTTCCAAATCGGTCGATTCTGAATCGAAGTAAGCGCAAGAATATTGCCGGTCCTCGTCGAGGAAGAGGTCGTAAAAGTCGCCCGACAGATCGTAGTGATGGGCGACGTTGCGTTGCGCCTTGCCGATCGGGTTGTGTTGCTGGAGGCGGCGGAACAAACGGTTCACGTGGCTAAAGAAGGCGTGAAAGGGATGGTGATCGACATGTTCGAGGTTTCCAGTCAACAGATCGATGAAATCGTACAGCGTGCCGCGTTCGATTGTCAGCGAACCGCTCATATAGGCTTCGCCAACCGCCAATTGCGGGTTTAGCAGCAAACGCCACAGAGTGGCTCTGTCGTGGATCTGGATGGTGACGTGGGGCGCAGTGCCGTTGCCGAAGCGCCAGTCGCGTCCTCGTGCATCTATCAGACAAAGATCGCCGCTCTTGATAACGGCCTTTAGAAAACGCGACAGCATTATCATTTAAGCCCACCCCCAAAACAAAGCCAATCATTCAATGTTGGCCTATTGGCAGTGAATCTAGCAGAAAATGGCTATGGACTGCAAAGAGGGTGCTCTTCAGAATATCGTGTAGCGCGCTTTACTCAGGTTTTGCCGCCGGTCGGCACAGCGGGCTCTGAATTTGCCGATTCCAGTGTTTATGGGGTCGAATCGTCCCCGTTTGAACCAGATTCGGACGGTTTGGCCTCTGATTCCGCTGCAGAATCCTCTTCGACGGCATCGCTCGCCAGGCGCTCGGCAACTTCCTCCTCGACCAGACCTTCCGCGGCAGCCGCTTCGGCTTCAGCGTCATCAGCGATCGTCAAAGCCGTCTCTGCCGCCTCGGCGGCTTCCATCTCGTCGGCGCTTGTGAACGCTCCGCCTCTTTCGAGCTGCAGTTTCGCCTCTTCGTCGGTCCGCGCAACATTTACCGTTACATTGACCGATACCTCGGGATGCAACGCAACGCGGGTCTGGTAGATTCCCAATGCCTTGATCGGCCGGTTGAGCACAATCTGGCCGCGGCTCACCGTAACGCCGGCCTCGGTCACCGAACTGGCGATATCGCGCGCCGACACTGAGCCATAGAGTTGGCCGCTGTCGCCGGCTTGGCGAATGATGGTCACGTCGATGCCGTCGATCTTTCCGGCAACCGATTCGGCTTCCTGACGGCGCTCCAAATTGTCGGCCTCGAGCTGCGTCCGCTGCTGTTCGAAGACCGCCTGATTGCTGCTTGTCGCCCGCATCGCCTTCTTTTGAGGCAGCAAAAAATTACGCGCGTATCCCGCTTTCACAGTGACGACATCGCCCATTTGGCCGAGCTTTTCGATGCGCTCGAGCAGAATGACTTCCATGGCTTATTCTCCTGAACGCGCCGGTTATTCGACGACGTAGGGCAGCAGCGCGAGGAAACGCGCGCGTTTGATCGCCCGTGCCAGTTCACGCTGCTTTTTCAACGATACCGCGGTAATTCGGCTGGGGACGATTTTCCCGCGCTCGGAAATGTAGCGCTGCAGAAGCTTGACATCCTTGTAGTCGATCTTCGGCGCGTTGCGTCCGGTAAAGGGACAAGTTTTCCGGCGCCGGAAAAAGGGACGCCGCCCGCCACCACCGCCACTCGGTCGATCCATGCTCATTTGGCTGACTCCTTGGCATCTTTGCTGTCATTGGCAGCAGGCTTCTCTGTGCTTTCGGTTGGTTTGTCTGCCGGTTTGTCTGCCGGTTTGTCTGCCGGTTTGTCGCTCTTTGGGGGCGCCCGATAGGAGTCATCTCGGTCGCGACCACTGCGTTCCTTACGGCCACGCGCCATCACCGACGGACCTTCCTCCAGTGCATCGACGCGCAGAGTCAAATAACGCAGCACGTCTTCGTGCAAACGTTCGTTGCGCTCAAGCTCGTTGATGGCAGCGGAGGGAGATTCGATGTTCATCATTACGTAGTGGCCCTTCCGGTTTTTATTGATCCGGTAGGCCAAATTCTTAAGGCCCCAATACTCGGTGTTGACGATTTTGCCGCCGTCGTTTTCGATCAAACCGGTAAATGTTTCCACCAAACTGTCGACTTGCGCGCTCGATATATCCTGGCGCGCAATAAAGACGTGCTCGTAAAAAGCCATTCCTGTTGCTCCTCGTGGCTGTTAGCTGGTCACCGCCGATCGCCCCGATATCGGGCCGCGGCCGCATGGCCATAGCTGGCATTTCACGATGGAAATTGTCAGCAAGGAGTCTGCCCGGCCGATAGTGCATCGGGCCGCGCATTCAAGGCGCGTATAGACCACAACCCAAACCGCTGCGCAAGGCGTTTCGGCGGCAATTTTGCGCCCCCCAAACTGATCGTCTCGATCGGTTTGGGAGGTCACTTGCGAGCGTGCTGTTGGCGCTATATGACTGACCCACGATCGATTGTCCGCTCGGCGGGACACGTGTACTCGCGGGCGCGGCTGTAAGGAGTTCTAGCATGTCGCGCGCGTTTGTATTTCCCGGCCAGGGAAGCCAAGAGGTTGGCATGGGCCGCGAATTGGCCGACGCATTCCCGGCGGCCCGATTGGTATTCGAAGAAGTCGATGACGCGCTCGAGCAGCGGCTGAGCCGGATCATGTTCGACGGACCGGCAGAGGAGTTAACGCTGACGGAGAATGCGCAGCCGGCGCTGATGGCCGTCTCGATGGCGGTCGTGAAAGTGCTGGAGGATGAGGGCAGCGTAACTGTAACGGATTCGGCCGCCTATGTAGCTGGCCACAGCCTCGGCGAATATTCCGCTCTGGCCGCAGCCGGCGCGCTCGCACTGGCTGACACGGCGCGGTTGTTGAAGACCCGCGGCGAGGCCATGCAGGCGGCTGTGCCGGTCGGCAAAGGCGCGATGGCGGCGATCTTAGGGCTCGACTTGGCCGTTGTCGAAGAAGTTGCGGCCGCCGCTGCCGAAGACGAAGTCTGCGATGTCGCCAACGACAACTCAGACGGTCAGATTGTTGTCAGCGGCGACACGGCGGCGGTCGAACGCGCGGTTGAAATTGCCAAGGAAAAGGGTGCACGGCGTGGCATTCTGTTGCCGGTCAGCGCGCCCTTTCATTGCCAGCTGATGGATCCGGCCATCGATATCATGACTTATGCGTTGGCGGAGGCCGATGTTAAGCCACCGACACCGCCTGTGGTGACCAACGTGACCGCTCAACCGGTCAGCGATCCCGATGAGATACGCAGCCTGTTGATCGAGCAGATCACCCACCGGGTGCGCTGGCGCGAGTGCGTCTTGACCATGTGCGAACTCGGGGTGGAAGATATTTGCGAGATCGGGGTGGGCAAGGTGTTAAGTGGATTGGCGCGGCGGATCGATCGCGACCTTGCTGCACAGTCGATCGCTGCGCCGGCAGACGTGGAATCCTTTCTGGCGTCCCTTTGAGGCGCATCAGCAAGTGAGGTTATCGTGTTCGATCTGAGTGGTAAGGGGGCATTGGTTACCGGTGCGAGCGGTGGTATCGGCGCGGCGATTGCCCGAACCTTGCACGCCCACGGTGCAATCGTGGCGCTGAGTGGGACCAGGGCTGAGCGCCTCGATGCGCTGGCTGCCGAATTGGGCGAGCGATCCCATGTCGTGCCAGCGGATTTGTCGGATCCTGCCGCCGTCGACGCGCTGCCGGCCGCCGCTGACGAAGCCCTCGGCTCGCTCGATATCTTGATAAACAACGCCGGCCTCACCCGCGACAATCTGGCCATGCGTATGAAGGATGAAGAGTGGCAGGCGGTACTCGATGTCAACCTCACCGCCGCATTTCGGCTGAGCCGCGCCGTGCTTCGAGGAATGATGAAGAGCCGATGGGGGCGCATCATCAGCGTAACCTCGGTAGTCGGGGCAACCGGCAATCCCGGCCAGGTGAACTACGCCGCATCGAAAGCGGGACTGACCGGTATGACCAAGGCCCTCGCGCAGGAAGTCGCCAGCCGCAATATCACGGTGAATTGCATCGCGCCCGGTTTCATCGAAACGGCAATGACCGACGCGCTGTCGGATGCGCAGAAAGAGGCGATTATGGCGCGTATACCGACCGGCCGGCTGGGATCCGCCGATGAAGTTGGTGTCTGCGCCCTATTCCTCGCCAGCTGTGAAGCCGGATACGTGACCGGTCAGACGATTCACGTCAATGGTGGCATGGCGATGATCTAAACCGTCGATTGTCGGCTTGATGCGGCTTGACGGAACATGCGAAGCCAGTTAAGTCGCGGTTTTGGTAAAATGAGACTGCGGCTTCGGCTTGCAGTTGGTCCGTATGTTAGGGAAGATTAGAGCTTGAACGGGGACAATGTGAACACGGGGAGGGCAATACCCGTTCTCACCTGCTATCTACGAAGCAAGCTTTGAGATTAATTGGCAACCAAGGGCAAATGAAACATGAGCGATATCGCCGAGCGTGTGCAAAAAATCGTCGTTGAACATCTAGGCGTTGACGACGCCAAGGTTATCGAGAACGCAAGCTTCATTGACGATCTTGGGGCCGATAGTCTGGATACGGTAGAGTTGGTCATGGCTTTCGAGGAAGAATTTGGCTGTGAAATTCCCGACGATGCGGCGGAAAAAATCCTCACTGTCGGCGACGCGGTCAAGTTCCTGGAAGCAGCAAGTTGACCAGCGCCACAGTTTAACGCGGCCAAGCTTATTCAACATTCGATCATGAGCACGGTAGCTCCCCGATGAGGCGTGTGGTCGTAACCGGGTTGGGTCTCGTTACGCCGTTAGGCGTCGGGGTCGAGCACAACTGGCAGGAAATCACCGGCAGTAAATCGGGCATCGGAGCTATCCAGTCTTTCGATGTGTCGGATCTGCCTTCCAAGATCGCCGGGCAGGTACCGCGCGGCGATAGCGCTGACGGCAGTTTCAATGCCGATGACTATATGTCGCCCAAGGACCAGCGCCGGGTCGACGATTTTATCGTCTTCGCCATGGGCGCGGCAGTCCAAGCCGTTGAAGACGCAGGCTGGACGCCCGACGACGAGGAAGAGCTCGAACGTACTGGCGTCATAATCGGATCGGGTATCGGCGGCCTGCAAACGATCTACGAAGGTTCTACGCTGATGAACGAGCGGGGACCGCGCCGCGTCGGACCGTTCTTTATTCCCTCAGCGCTGATAAATCTCGCCTCGGGTTATGTCTCCATTCGGTACGGTTTCAAGGGGCCGAACCACGCCGTGGTCACGGCGTGCTCAACGGGTGCCCACGCCATCGGCGACGCCTCGCGCATGATCATGCTCGACGACGCAGATGTCATGGTGGCGGGCGGAACCGAAGCGGCAATTTGCAGGATCGGCCTGGCCGGGTTCTCTGCCGCCAGGGCATTGTCGACCAACTTCAACGATACGCCCGAGCAGGCGTCGCGTCCCTACGATAAGGGCCGCGACGGCTTTGTCATGGGCGAGGGCGCGGGCATTGTCGTGCTTGAAGAATACGAGCACGCGAAGAAGCGCGGCGCCAAAATCTACGCCGAGGTTATCGGCTATGGCATGTCTGGCGACGCCTATCACATAACCGCTCCGGCCAAAGACGGGAATGGCGGGTTTCGGTCCATGGTGGCTGCCTTGAAACGGGCGGAGTTGAATCCCGAGGATATCGATTACGTGAACGCCCACGGCACCTCGACGCCACTTGGCGACGAAATCGAGCTGGGCGCGGTGAAGCGCCTGTTTGGCGACCATGCGTACAAATTCGCAATGTCGTCGACCAAGTCGGCGATTGGTCATCTGCTCGGCGCCGCCGGCAGCGTTGAAGCAATTTATTCGATCCTGGCAATCCAGAATAACGTCGTTCCGCCGACGTTGAATTTGGACGATCCATCCGATAGCTGCGACATTGAACTGGTGCCGCACACGGCCCAGGAGCGCCCAGTGCGGCGGGTGCTGAGCAATTCGTTCGGATTTGGCGGG
Organism: Alphaproteobacteria bacterium; assembly: GCA_027297685.1. Lineage (GTDB taxonomy): Bacteria > Pseudomonadota > Alphaproteobacteria > UBA6615 > UBA6615 > JAPUHN01. The sequence continues at coordinate 28,901 of JAPUHN010000318.1, forward strand.
ACCAACGCGACGCTGATATTCTCTGAGTTGTAGCGCTACATCGCGGATGCTGCTCTGAAATGAACGACCGCGCCGACCAATCACCAAAACATGCACAAGTGCCCAGCCGGCGCAGGCGTACTGCGCGATTGTTATTCACAACATTTCTGATAGGCGCCGTGACGGTGGTTACCGTCGCTGTCGCCGGTATTGGGTTTTTCCACCGGGCGTTTGCCGCACCGGGTCCGTTAACCGAAGACGTGATGCTGGTTATACCGCGCGGCGCCTCGGTACGATCGATCGCGGCGCTGCTGGAGGCACAGGGTGTCGTCGACGACGCAACAGTGTTTTCGTGGGGCGTTCGTGGATTTGGCGGCGAGCGCCCTTTGGTTGCCGGAGAATACGCGTTTCCCGCGGCCGTAAGCGCGCGCGATGCCATGCGTCTATTGCAGTCGGGCAAAGTCGTCGCCCGCAATCTCACCATCCCGGAAGGTCTGACGACGCTGCAAATTTTTGCCATGGTCGATGCGGCCGAAGGGTTGGATGGCGCGCTACCGGCAGGTCCCCAAGCCGGGGAAGGGTCTCTCCTGCCCGAGACTTATCAATATGTGCGCGGCGAGCGGCGGGTAGAATTTATCGCGCGCATGCAAAAAGCGATGCGTGAAATGCTCGTCCGGCTGTGGCGCGAGCGTAGCGCGGACTCCAGCCCTCTGGCGTCGCCCCGTGAGGCATTGATCCTGGCTTCGATCGTCGAGCGCGAAACCGGGAAGGCCGAGGAACGGCCACGGATCGCGGCGGTGTTCTTAAACCGGTTGCGGCGAGGCATGCGTCTGCAATCCGATCCCACAGTGGTTTATGGACTGTCAAACGGTGCTGGGGTTATCGGGCGGCCATTGACCCGTGCCGACCTCGCGGTCGACCATCCCTACAACACCTATATTCACACCGGCCTGCCGCCGGAACCGATCGCCAATCCCGGCCGTGATAGCTTGGCCGCCGTTCTGCATCCCGCCAAAACGAATGACCTCTATTTCGTTGCCGACGGCACCGGCGGGCATACGTTTGCACGGACGCTGGAAGAGCATAACCGCAATGTCGCGCGCTGGCGCCGCCATCAACGGCAACAGGGTAACCAATAGCCCCGCTGTGTTAATCGCTGGCCTTCGCCGGCAAGCTGCGCATGAAGCGGTCGGTCGTCCATGGCGGCAGCGCCTGGACCAGCCAAGCCGCGCCGTACATTTGCCAAGGAAATGCGATGCGTCCGCGGTTGCGCGCCAAGCCGCGGCGGATGATGCGGGCGGCGCGTTCGGCCTCCATGATGAACGGCATCGGGAAATCGTTTTGCTCCGTCATGCGGGAATGCACGAAACCCGGACAAATGACCGATATGCCGATGCCGGCCCGGGCGTAGGCGTTGCGCAGCCCCTCGCCATAGTTGCGGATCGCGGCCTTGCTGGCGCAGTACGCCGGCGCACCGGCGAAACCGCGGAACGAAGCGAGGCTCGACATTATGGCGATTTGGCCTTTACGGTCTGATCCTTGGTGCAGAGTGAAACGTTCCAATGCCGGATGGACGGTGTTGATGACCCCGTCGACGTTGATGGCCATAATACGTTGCGCCTGATCGAGCGGCTCACCGGCAGTGCCCGTGCCGGCTGAAACGCCGGCGTTGGCAACTACCAAATCTAACGGTGAGCGGTCGTCGGCCTGGCTAATCCATTGAGCGATAGCAGCGCCGTCGGCCACGTCGATCGCCGCCACCTCAGCGGTCGCGCCCCGCGTCCTGCAATCGTCCGCCACGGCGGCGAGACGAGCCTCGTTTCTGCCGCCGAGAAATAGCGCGCGGCCTGGCCCGGCATATTCGCACGCGAGCGCCGCCCCGATACCGCTCGACGCCCCGGTAATTAAGATCGATCTTGGGTTCTGCATCGCTCGTACCTTTTACCCGGTTCGGCTCAGCTTGTTGCCCCAAAGCGGGCAAGCTATAAGGCCGCAGGTGATAATAGCCGATTCGATATACGCCACGGTTGATACAGGTTGACCTGTGGCGGCCTTGAAAGGAGCGGTGTGTGGCGCTGCAGAGCATGACCGGGTTCGCCCGCGCTGCCGGACAAGACGAACGCATGTCGTGGACTTGGGAGGCGCGCAGCGTCAACGGCCGATCCCTCGATGTTCGCGTGCGCGTTCCGTCCGGTTTTGAAGCGGTTGAGCAAGCCGTTCGCGCAGCGGCGGCCTCGCAGTTTCATCGCGGCAACGTTTCGCTGTCGCTGACGATCGACCGGTCCGGCGCGCCACCATCCTATCGTCTCAACCGGGCGCTGCTCGACCAAGTTTTGGCGCTGCAGGAAGATCTCACCGGTCACATTCGTACCGAACCGCCATCGTTGGAGGGGTTGCTCGCCGTTCGCGGCATGCTCGAAACGGTTGACGAGGTGGAAGACGAGCTGGCGGCAACAGCACGCCAGAAATCGTTATCCGCAAGCGGGATCGAGGCCATCGCAAGTTTGGCGGTGGCACGTGCCGAAGAAGGCGCGCGGCTCGAGGCGTTGATCGCCAACCATATTGAAACCATCACCGGGTTGACCGAAGACGCCCACGCAGCGGACGCAACCCAACCCGAAGCCCACCGCGAACGGCTGCGCCAATCGATGGCGGAACTGCTGCAGGCCGAGCCCTCGCTGCCGGAAGAACGGTTGGTGCAAGAAGTGGCGCTGCTCGTTGGCAAGAGCGACGTGCGCGAAGAACTCGACCGGTTGAAGGCTCATATTGCGGCAGCCCATGACTTAATGGCTGAAGGTGCTGCGGTCGGCCGCCGGTTCGATTTTCTCTGCCAGGAGTTGAACCGCGAATCGAACACCGTGTGCTCCAAATCGTCTGATGTTGCGCTGACGCGGATTGGCTTGGCATTGAAGGCGGCGATCGAACAATTACGCGAACAGATTCAAAACGTGGAATAGGCGCGATGGCGAGCGACACCGATAAGGAAGGGCTCGAAATGACGCGCCGCGGATTGATGCTGGTTCTTTCCTCCCCGTCGGGCGCCGGCAAGACATCGATTTCGCGCGAACTGCTTGAACGTGACGACAAAATATCCCTCTCCATATCGGCGACAACGCGACCGCGGCGACCGGGAGAGGTCGATGGTGAAGACTACAAATTTGTCGATAAAACGACGTTCGATCTAATGATCAATCGGCAGGAGCTACTGGAGCACGCCAAAGTGTTCGACCATTACTACGGCACGCCGCGCGCACCGGTCGAACAATCCTTGGCGGGGGGCCGCGACGTGTTGTTCGATATCGATTGGCAGGGCACTCAACAGCTTGCTGAGAAGGCGCGTGGCGATCTCGTGAGCATTTTCATTTTGCCGCCCTCCACGGTCGAACTCGACCGGCGATTGCACAGCCGCGCCCAGGACAGCGAGGCGGTGATCTCGGAACGCATGGCACGGGCCGCCGATGAAATGACCCATTGGAGCGAGTACGACTACGTCATCGTGAACGTCGATTTCGACAAAAGTGTTCGCAAGGTGCAGTCGATTCTGGAGGCGGAGCGGCTCAAGCGCCCGCGCCTCGTCGGGTTGTCGGACTTCGTGACCCGATTGCGCCAGGGTCAGTGATTGCGGCCGATGGTTCGCAATGCGCGGCGCGCCTCTATGGCGTTCGCCAGGGCGCAGAATTGGTGCACTGTTAATTCTTCCGCTCGGGCCGTCTCCGCGATGTCCACTTGCGCTAACAATTCCGCGCCGCCAACTGACTGCAGCGAGCGGCGAAGCATCTTGCGTCGTTGGCCAAAAGCAAGCCGGGTGACAAATTCCAGATCTTCTTGACGGGCAGGGGCCAGCGGGGTGCTGCGGACCTCCATAGCGATAACCGCCGACGTAACCGAAGGCGGCGGCACGAACGCGGTTGGCGCGACATCGAACAACAACCGGGCTTCGGTGAGCCACTGACACAATACCGAGAGCCTGCCATAGGCTTTGCTTCCGGGCTCGGCGGTGATGCGCTGTGCAACCTCGCGCTGGAACATCAACGTGAAGCCGATGAACGTTGAGGATGTTTCCAGCCAATTCAGCAGCAACTGGGTGCCGATGTTGTACGGTAAATTGGCGATGACGCGTCGCGGCGGTGGCGATAGGTCGGCTAAGTTGGTGGTCAGCGCATCGGCCTCCACGACCTTCAAACGGCCGGGAACGGCGTCCGCCAAGTCCCGCAGCGCTCCGATACAGCGTTGATCGCGCTCCACGGCGACCACGCTGGCTGCGTTGGTTTCCAGCAGCGCGCGGGTCAAACCGCCTGGACCGGCGCCAACTTCGATAACGTGAACGTCGGATAGATCGCCCGCCGCCGCGGCGATCCGGCGGGTCAAATTCAGGTCGAACAGAAAATGCTGCCCGAACGATTTACGCGCGCCGATTTGATGGCGCGCGATAATTTCTCGCAAGGGCGGCAGCGCGTCGAGCTGGCGCCGCCGGTTCTCCGCCGCGGTCATGCCGCCGCTGCGGACTGTTGTCTTCGCGCAGCCAGAAACGCCGCCAACTTAACCGCTTCGACGAAACTCGTGGGATCGGCACGGCCGGTTCCGGCAATATCCAGAGCGGTACCGTGGTCGGGCGAGGTGCGGATGATAGGGAGCCCCAATGTGACGTTGACCGACCGGTGAAAATCCAATGTTTTCAACGGGATCAGCGCTTGGTCATGATACATGCAAATAACCGCGTCGTGGCTCCGGCGCGCCTCTGGGTGGAATAGTGTATCGGCCGCCGCCGGCCCGCTGGCATCGATTCCGGCTGCGCGAATTTGGGCCACCGCAGGTGCGATGATGGAGGATTCCTCGCCGCCCAACGCGCCGTCTTCGCCGGCGTGGGGATTGAGGGCTGCGATCGCCAACCGCGGCCGTGCGATGCCGAATTCTGTGCGCAGAGCATCGGCTGTGACGATTGCGCAATGGACTATGTCTTCGGTGCGCAGCGCCTGAACCGCGTCGGCGAGCGATGTATGGATCGTGACCGGCACGACGCGCAATTCGGGGCCGGTCAGCATCATCACAGGTGCGCTGTCTGCCTTGGTAGCTTTGGCCAGATACTCCGTATGTCCGGGTTCGTCGAAGCCCGCCCCGTAGAGAACGCTTTTTTGAATGGGATTGGTCACCACTGCCGCCACGTCGCCGCTTGTCGCCAGCGCTATTGCGCGATCGAGCGATGCAATGACGGCCTGCGCATTGGCTGGATTGATCCGTCCGGGTTCGACCGGTGCGGGCAGGGATGTGGGCAACACCGGAATAGCATCGGGCCAAACGGCCCCTGCGTCTGCTGCATTGGAAACGGATTCGACGTTGACCGGGCAACCAATGACGTTGGCCAATTGGGCGATCCTATCTGGATCGTCAATCAGTATTAGTGGCGGTAACTCGTTCGCGTACCGAGCCCAAGCCATGCATGCAATCTCGCCGCCGATGCCTGCCGGCTCGCCCATTGTGACGGCAATCGGGAAGTGTCTCATTGGAGCCGACGAGGCGTTGTCAAACGTCATACCCGCAGATCGACAAATGCCGAACGGCGTAAGTCACGCAAATACCGACGCGACAACATATCGATCCGCTGGCGCAACAATGTATCGCGGATCTGGTCACGTGGCAGCGCGCCGGTCTCTTGCCGTTCGCAAACCATAATAATTTGAACTCCGGATGGATTGCGCAGGGGTGCGCTGGCGACGCCAACCTCGACTTCCCCGGCAACACCCCGCAATTTTTCGTTGAGGTCGCCGAGGCGGAAGGCGGCCGGTTCGGTCGGCTGCGGCGTACCCATTTCCCTTGCGATCTCGGCAAAATCGTCGCAGCCCGAAGTATTCTCCGCAACTTGTTGCGCCAGCGAGACTTGACTTTGAACGTCCACTTCCGGTGCGTCCTCGGACAACGGTAGGACAAGTTGGCGCAAAGTAATGCGCGCATCTTCCGCTCCGGGTGTCCTAAGCTTACGCCGGTCGCTCATCTGCAGGATTAAATAACCGTCGGGAGTCGCAACCGGATCTGAGACTTTTCCAACATCGAGCAATGCGAGCGCCCGGTTGGCTTCGTCGATGAGTTCGCCTTCCTGGATCCAGCCGATATCGCCGCCTGTTGCTGCGCTGGCGCTCTTGGAAAACTGGCGGGCGATTGCGGATATTTCGGCGCCGAGACGGATCTGCGCGGTCAGCCGATTAGCCAAATCTAAGACCGTTTGGCGTTGGGCGGCATCGTCGACGGGCAGCAAGATTTCCGACACGCGATACTGGGTCTGCCCTTGTCCCGAGCGGATGCGCTTGATTACAGAATCGATCTCTTCTTCGCCGATAGTGATGGTTGGTGCGACGCGGCGGCGGATCAGTTTTTGCCAAGCGACATTGGCGCGAATTTGTGTCAGGGCCGCTTCGGTAGAAACGCCGCGGCTTCTGATCATATCTTCGAAGCGTCCCTCGGGTATGTTGTTAGACCGTTCGATCTGGCTCACGGCATCGTCCATTTCGCGCGAGGAGACACGAATATTAAGCCGCTCGGCTTCTTCGGTTTGCAACGCCTCGTCGATCAGGCCGCGCAGAACTTGCGGCGCCATACTGCGCCGCTGATCAGCACTGTTCGGGAGCCCGGCCGAGAAGATCAACAAGTCGATCCGTTGGCGCAGGTCATATATCGAGATGACTTTGTCGTTGACGACGGCGGCGATGCGTTCGACCTGTTGTGCGTTCGACGGCACGGTGCCGGGCGCGATAAACGCAACCACAAATGCACATACGAGCAGGTGGTTTCGCAGCCCACCAGATGCATTTATTTGGGAGCGCTTTGTCCGGCGCCAGTTTCTATAGTTGTTCATCGTCACCGACATACCCAACATCGCAGCATTGTAAGTATTTTGAACCATCTACTCTGATATGGCGAATGCTCCGAAAGCACCGGCCGTATGTTTCTTAGAACCCAGTTCCAAATTCGCCCAAAGTTTTAAAGATCACTCGGACAAATATGCTTTGTTCCGGAGGCACATCGCGATCTCGAGTAAATGTCCGTCTGTAATTTATTGAAAAATCTAAACAATCACAAATGTATCGTAGCGAGGCCCCCCAAGAAAGAGTGCCGCCGTTATCGCTGAGATCGCGTCTTGTATCGACACGAGCGCTCCACTGGTCGGTAATGTCGGAGGACAATCCGGCGCGAATTTCTTCGCGTTCTGGGAATTCCGCTGTCTGATCGAAGAAAATGTAATTGATGTCGCCGCGTAGAAGCCGCGGGCCGTAAATCGCCGAAACTTCGGTGCGTTTTGCGCTCAGATTGCTAACATCGATACGGGTTTTGTAAATCAGGTCGAGGAACTTGTTGGGCGAAATCGTCAGACGTCCCACAATGTCCGATTGGTGGTCGTTGAGCCCCGATCCAAAGTCGAAGGTATTGTTCTTGCGGAACTGATACGACTGACCGACAAAAAATGTGCTGCTGCCGCCGCCGTCGCCATATACACCGCCACGCAGTCCGTAAACGACACGGCTCCCTCCTTCGACGCGGTCCTTTCCCGGAAAACGGTTGGGACTGAACAAATTTGTTTCGTCGAGTTCGAAAGCCAAGCTGTCCTCGTTTGGTATTCGATCTGGATTTCCACCGTTGGGCGCAAGGACAAGCACAGCGATCGGCTCTATCAACATGCCACTCGACTTGGCGCGTCGTATCCAGGGATATCGCCATTCGGCAACCAGTTGCGGAAAAATGCGACCGGTCAGACCGGTCTCTGTACCGCCTGAGGGAACCGCGACGTCTGCGACATTGTAAATATCAGTCTGCAAAGTCGCGTTGAGTGTCGTTACGGTACCGATGTTGCTGACGTAGGGGAAATGCCATCCGCCGGTCAAACTGATACGCTGGCTCGACGTACCTTCGTCGCGTCCCAACGACTGAAAGTTGGCGTCGAACGTCGTATAGGCGCCATGCTTGCCGGGATCGCTGACAAAATTGTAATCGATCTTGGGCAGGACCAGCGGAATTTCTTCTTGTCTGTCTTCCTGCCGTAGTCCCTGAAAATATATGCCTTCCGCCGCCGCATATGTGCGCGATCCAAACCGCTCGATAAATGCTCTGCTGGTCAACGTGTCTTTGCCAGTGAATCCATATCGGGAAAGATAGGTGTCGTCCGACGCCAGTTTTACGTTGGTCCCCCAGCGCCAATCATCGTTGATGACAAAACGAGCCTCGGCGTCGATATGGCCGCGACCTCTTTCGTTGGTGCTGTCGGTGGTATCGAAAATGCCGCTTAGCCGGCCGCGCAATTCTCCGTTGCCGAATGACTGCCGGTATTCGCCGGTAATAAGCGGGTAGTTCGACGCGTAAAATATCGGGTCGAACGTCAGATCCTTATCGCGCGAAATAGCCCAAAAATAGCGTAGGCGTATCGACGACCCCAACGAGTCCGAGCCACCGAATGTGGGCGTCAAGAGCCCGGTCTTGCGTTTCACGGTCGGATCGGGATGGCTCAGAAACGGCGTGTAGGCGACCGGTATACCGAGTAGTTCCAACGTCGCGTCCCGATACACAACTTCATGGCGCTCTTGGTTGTGTGTGACCTTGGCGGCTTTGATATTCCACAACGGCTCGCCGTCGAACCCCACGCAGTCGCGGCAGGCAGAGTAGAAAGCTTGGTTGAGTCGCGTTTCGACACCGCCACGCCGTTGCGCGCTGACGGCGGCCAGCCGCGAGTTATCTTCCAGCAGCATTCGAAAGCCTCGCAAAAAGCCTTCGCGCATATCGTCGGTTAACTCGGCGAACTCGGCGAATAGAACTTCGCCGGTGGGTTCCACGAGAATGACGTTGCCCGACGCGGTGACCACATCGTCGCGTTGGTTATAAATCACCATATCAGCCAGCAAGACCCGTTCGCCCTGGCTGATTTCGACATTCCCTTTCGCTGTTGCGATACCCAACTCATCGTCGAACTGGAGCTCGTCAGCCGTCATCAAGATGGGAACGTCGCGCTCAAATCGCTGACCATGGGCGACGATTGGCAACGCCAGAACGAACACGGCTGCGAGAATTATCGACCGCAGTGGAAATACCATCGCGCCGCGCCACGCTCGCATTAGCCGTCCTCCAAATGCATGAGCAAGGCAATGCCGGCCATCAAGCTGACTCCGGCGGGCGTCCACGCCGCCAACACCACGGGAACGCCGCCACCCAGGCCAATCGCATGAACAATGTTTGTTACGATAAAAAGCAGAAACGAGGTCAGCACACCTGCACCAAGAAGTAGTGTGGCGCCGCCGCGGCGGCTGAGGCGCATCGAGAAGCTGGCGGCAATCATCACCATGGCAACAAGCAAGACAGGCTCAGCGATCAACGTATGCAATTGTAGCCGATGGGCCAGCGCCGAGAACCCAGTCTGCTCGAGTATTTTGATAAACCGCGGCAGGCTCCAAAACGATACGGTTTCCGGACTGGCAAAACTGTCTTGGATTTTGTCGGCTGTTAAATCTGTCGACAATGTGTGGGACGAAACGAACTCGCCAGGCTTTTCGGGGCCGGTCAACCAGGCGTCGGTAAATTCCCATTGCCCATCGCCCACTCGAGCGGTTTTTGCGTCGATCCGGCCAATAAACCGATCTTCTTCGGCCAATAGAAATACGATTACATCCCGCAGTTTAAGATCATCAGTCTCGATCGATGTGGCATGTATAACTGCCTGGCCGCTTTCACCGTAGCTTTGCCGCAGCCAGATCCCCGATGACGAGACCGCCAGGAGCGACGAGCGTCCGGTGAGGTAGCGGCCTTCCAATTCCTCGAATTGCGAAAGCAACAACGACGACAATGGATTGAGAAGGGTGACCTTGGCCACACCCACCATCACGACCACCAATAGGGCTGGCAGCATGAACTGCCAAACCGATACGCCCGCCGCACGTAGAACGACGAGTTCGTGATTTCGCGTTAATCGAAAATAGGTCAGCATGCCGCCGAACATAGCTGCGAAGGGAATCGTTTCCTGCGCCAAAAAGGGCCCCCGCAGCAGCGCCATGCTGGTGACAACAGTAATCGTTACGTCGGTTTTCGACGAACTTCGGCGCAACAGTTCAACTGCATCGATCAATACAATGACGGTGATCATGACGAAAAATACCGCCAGGAACCAAAACAAAAATTGCCGGCCGATATAGATGAATAATGTTGGAGACAGGGTCATCGGTTGCGCGCTCTACGCGCCACGGGGCTCGATTGCCGCGCCGCTATCTGCGGTGATGGAGGGCGTCCGGCGTTCGCGGAAAAGAAAGAATGCTATGACGGCTGAGGTTACAATCGGCAACGCGTAAGTCAGCGGTACGACTGCCAGCGAATTCCGCGATAGATTAAACAGGCTGAGACCGGTCAACTGCAGAATGACAATAGCCGATATGGCCGCAAGGATGCGGACCGTTTGTCCGCGTCGGTTAAAGTCGCCCACCAACAGAGCCAACAGCCCGACCAATGCGTATGTGAGAACATATAGTGGGGCTGTAATTCGGCGATGTCCCTCAGCCATCAATTGCGTTGCGTAGAATTGATCGTTTGCGCTGTCGCCTGGGCGAAGCAGGCCACCAAGAAATCTTTCTTGCGGTTCGATCCATCGGACTTCATCGGTCCGGTCCAGTATTCCTAAATCGAGCGAGTACTGGTCGAAATAAAACAGTGTCAGTCGTCCGGTTTCACGGTCGATGAGCTGTTGGCTGCCATTGTACATAACGACCCGCATACCCTGATCGGTCTGGGTTGCCGTGCCACGTTCGGCAAGGTAAGTCACCGGCTTGTCCGGGTCGCGAGCGTCGTGTGCAAAAATGCCCAGCAGTTCACCAGGTCCTTCTCGTTTTCGAATGTAGACTGTAAATTGGTCGCTCGGGGTGTTGAACTGGCCCTCTTGCAGCAAGATGCTGCCAAACGCATTGCGGTAACTGAATTGCTTTGCCTTGAAATTCGAGTACATCAGCGGCGAGACATAAAGGTAGAGCGGAAAACTTATCGCCATCACGCAAAGCGCCAGTACGATGCCTGGTGCCGCAACCGACAACTGGCTCACACCGGCTGCCCGCATAACGACCAGTTCGCTGTCGTTCAACAGTTTGTTGTAGACAGTAAGAATTGCCGCAATTGTTGCGACCGGTAAAACGATCGTAAGAAATCCTGGCACGCGAAATGCGATGAGTTCGAACAGCACCGAAATCGGCAGCCCGCGATTAATGATAAAATCGACAAGTCGCAGCGACCCGAACAGCGATACGATAAGTGTCAGGGCTACCGCGACGAAGAGCGCTGCGATGACGAGTTGTCGAAATATATATCGGCTGATCGCCGTCATCCGATACGCGGCTTCATATTGGAAGCCTCCTGTCGGTTGTACCGTCCGTTCATGATCGCCCGAGTTTGCCCGATTCGCGGCGATTTGTAGCAGATCGCCCGCATGCAACAAACACCCGACCAGAGGAGCATCCGGATAGTTTGAACTATTCTGGGGGCGGCTATGTGCCGGTGCTGGCGGACTTCGGCTCCAGCGTAGCTTCGGCTTTTCTCTTCGCCGAACCTACCGGGGCCGTGACCCAAATCCACACCGCCAGAAGAGTTCAAGCTATCCGGATGCTGCTCTAGGTTTTAGGACTATGCCCTGCCTTGCGCTCGCTCGGTCTGTGATCTACACGAGGGTATCGATTGCGAACTGCCGCTAGAGCATTATTCGTTCGTACACCGGCGCAGTCAGGTCAGGGGAATTGGGCATGAGAATATCATTTGCAGAGTTGAAGATACCCGCGCGAGGGATCGTTATCGTGGGTGTCGGTGCAAAAAATAAACTGAGTAGCCAAGCCGAACGCGTCGATAAACAAGTCGACGGAGCCTTGGCGCGTGCTGCCGCTGCGGCTCGGTTTACCGGCAAACTGGGCGAGTATCTCGCAGTCTTGGCACCGGCAGGACGCAAGAACGCCACCTACCTGCTCGTCGGCACCGGCCCGGCGAAAGAGTTTGGCGAACAAGAGGCCCAAACCTTTGGCGCGGCCGCGTATCGCGCCATCCAATCGGTCGATGGCACCGCTGCGATCGTCTTGGCCGATGTGCCGTCGGGGGCACCGGCGAAGCTCGACGACATTGCTGCCCATCTCGCCTACGGCGCTCGGCTGCGCAGTTATAGTTACGATAAATACAAAACCGGCGCAGCAGGCACCAACAATAAGAATAAGCAGGTTGGCGCGTTGACGGTCATGGTACGCCGACCGGCGATGACGCGACGCCGCTACATGCCGCTGTCGGCGATCGCCGCTGGCGTCGAATTCTCGCGCAACCTGGTGTCGGAACCGAGCAACGTGAAGTCACCTAAATGGATGTCGACGCAATGCCGGAAGCTCTCCAAATTGGGCGTGCGGGTTGAGGTATTGGGCGAAGCGCAGATGCGCAAATTGGGTATGCACGCCTTGCTCGGCGTCGGCCAGGGTAGCGTTCGAGAGTCCCAATGCGTGGTAATGCGCTGGAATGGCGGTAAAAGAGGTAGCAATCCGCTGGCGTTGGTAGGTAAGGGTGTGACCTTCGATACGGGCGGTATCTCGATCAAGCCGGCCGGCGGCATGGAGGACATGATTTGGGACATGGGTGGCGCTGGTGCGGTTATCGGCACCATGCACGCGCTGGCCGGCCGCAAAGCGAAGGCGAATGTAGTCGGGGTCGTTGGCCTGACTGAGAATATGCCCGACGGCAACGCGCAACGGCCGGGCGATATTGTCCGATCGATGTCGGGGCAAACCATCGAAGTAATCAACACCGATGCCGAGGGCCGGCTCGTCCTGGCCGACATGCTTTGGTACACGCAAAAGCGTTTCAAACCCGATGCCATGATCGATCTGGCGACACTGACGGGCGCCGTTGTAGTGGCTCTGGGCCACGAGTATGCCGGTCTCTACGCCAACAAGGATCAACTTGCCGATCGCATTATCAGTGCGGGTAAGGCAGTCGGCGAAAAGCTGTGGCACTTGCCGCTCGATCCAGCCTATGACAAGCAAATCAACACGCCGCGTGCCGACATGAAAAATGTTGGGCCGCGTTGGGGCGGAAGCATCACCGCAGCTCAGTTTCTGCAGCGCTTTACCAACGGATTGGACTGGGCCCATCTCGATATTGCCGGCGTCGCCTGGTCGGATACCGACCGGCCGCTATTGGGCAAAGGTGCGACCGGGTTCGGCGTGCGCGCGCTCGACCGATTTATCCGCGATAATTATGAAAGCAAATAGATTGGGCTGGGTAGGCCGATCGTGACGGAAATTCGCTTTTACCATTTAACCAACCGATCCCTGGAAGACGTTCTGCCAGTGATGTTGGAGCGTACGCTGGTCCGCGATGGCAAGCGTGCCGTTGTCAGGGTCGGCTCAGCAGAGCGGGTCGAACATCTGGCAGCGCATTTGTGGACCTATAAAGATCGTGGATTTCTGCCCCATGGCTGCAAGGCCGATGGTGCCGCCGAGCTGCAACCGATTTGGCTGACCGATGGTGACGAAAACCCCAATGGTGCATCGGTCTTGTTTCTTGCTGACGGCGGGGTTTCCGACGCGATCGACGACTATGATCTGGTATGTAGTTTATTCGACGGCCGGGACGCCGAGGCGGTCGCTCAGGCGCGCGACCGGTGGCGCGCTTATCAAACGACCGCCCATGAGTTGACCTATTGGCAACAGACCGATAGCGGCGGCTGGCAAAAGAAAACCGAAAACGAATAGAGCGCCAAAGGCCACGCTTGCCCCGGCCAAGTACGACCGATATAAGGCGCTCCGCCGGATCCTAAAACCAAAGCAAATGGAGTTACGTCACATGCCAGTCGAGCGAACCCTGTCGATCATCAAGCCCGATGCAACGCGCCGCAACATAACCGGTAAGGTGATCGATCGGTTGGAGCAAGCCGGCCTGCGTATTATTGCCCAGCGTCGAATCCTGCTGACAAAAGAGCGCGCCGAAGAATTTTACGGCGTCCATCGCGAGCGTCCCTTCTTTGCCGATCTGGTTGCCTTCATGACGTCGGGACCGATCGTTGTGCAGGCCTTGGAGGGCGAGAATGCTGTTGCCCGCAACCGCGAGGTAATGGGCGCGACCAATCCGGCGGAGGCGGCCGAGGGGACCATTCGAAAAGATTTTGCTGAATCGATCGAGGCCAATTCGGTACACGGTTCCGATGGTCCGGAAACGGCGGCCGAGGAGATCGCGTTCTTTTTCTCCGCCGACGAGATTGTCGGCTAAATTTCCGTCGCAAATTCGGGACTCAATTTAAAAGGCGCCGGTCGGGCGCCTTTTCGCTCTAAACCAAAAAAATCCACAGCAGCAACATTATGATTGCAACGATCCCTGCCGCCCATAAAGAGGACCTTATGAATCGGTTCCAGGTGATCTGGCGATTTTGGAGTTCCTGTTGAAAATCGGCCATGGCCCGTCCTCCAGCATCATCGATACGAATAGGCGAGTAGTACTTATAAGAGCCGCGGTTGAATCGGGAAAGACACCTCGGCAACCCTGCGAGACTTGGTATTAGTCAAGCGGTGGATTGAACAGTGGCTCGGCCGTCGCGCCGGCATCGGCGATGACAACACGACCATCCTCCACGGTGACACGATTTTCCGCAATTAATCGTACGGCTCGAGGGTAACATTGGTGTTCGGCGGTCAACACACGCGCCGCCAAACTATCCTCATTGTCGCCGGGCAGTACCGGTACAGCAGCTTGCATAACAATCGGGCCAGCGTCCATTTCGGAGCGCACGAAATGTACCGAACAACCGCTGAGTTTTACCCCGGCGGCCAATGCTTGTGCGTGGGAATCGGTACCCTTGAACGCTGGTAAAAGCGAGGGGTGGATATTAACGATGCGATCCGGCCATTGATCGACGAACCAGGCGCTCAACAGACGCATGAAGCCGGCCAGACAGATCAATTGTGCGCCGGCAGCCTGTAGGGCGGCGTCGACGTCGCGATCGAAACTCTCGCGATCGCCATAGGCTGTATGCTCGATAACCTGGGTCGCGATATTGGCGGCCCGCGCGCGGGTCAGGCCTTTGGCGTCGGCGCGGTTGGAAATGACGGTGACGATTTCGGCAGGATAGCTGGCGTTGGCGCAAGCATCGATCAGGGCTTGTAGGTTGGAGCCGCGTCCGGAGATCAGAACGCCTAGTTTCAACTTGCTCATTGGGCTTGTTCAGCCGGCGCCCAGGGCAGCGCTCAGGTTCTGCAGGGTGACGCTTTGGCTCGGCGAATCGACCGCGCGGCCAATTTCCACCGCCGTTTCACCCTGTTCGGTGAACGCTTGTACGGTTTCCGCGACATCGGCTGGTTCGACGATCGCCACCATACCGATGCCGCAATTGAACGTCCGTGCCATCTCTTCGTCGGCGACATTGCCTTGTTGTTGTAGCCAGCCAAAAACCGGTGGCGCCGTCCAGGTGGACCCATCCAACTCGACGCCGCACTCTGCCGGCAGCACGCGCGGAATATTTTCCAGCAATCCGCCGCCGGTGATGTGGGCCAGCGCTTTGATCTTGCCGTTGCCAAGGACGGCGAGGCAGGAACGGGCGTAAATACGGGTCGGGTCTAGTAAGACCGCATCGAGGTTTTTTTCCGAGGCAAACGGCGCCGGCGCGGTCAACGACGCGCCACCACTTTCGACAACGCGGCGGACCAGGGAAAAGCCGTTCGCATGCAGGCCGCTCGAAGCCAACCCGATAACCGCGTCGCCCGGCTTGGCGGGATTTTCGCTGCGCGGCAGAAGGCCGTTGCGCTCGACCGCACCGACGGCAAAGCCCGCCAAATCGTAATCGCTGCCGCCATATAGGCCAGGCATTTCCGCAGTCTCTCCACCGATGAGCGCGCAGCCGGCTTGTTTGCAGCCCTCCGCGATCCCGGCAATCACTTCGGCGGCGACGCCGGTATCGAGGCGCGCGGTGGCGAAATAATCGAGGAAGAACAGGGGTTCCGCACCCTGAACCACCAGATCATTGACGCACATCGCCACCAGATCGATGCCAATGGTCGTGTGTCGGTTCGCTTCGATGGCGATTTTCAGCTTTGTTCCGACGCCATCCGTTGCGGCGACCAATAGAGGATCGGTGTAGCCAGCGGCCTTGGGATCGAAGACGCCGCCAAAGCCACCCAATCCGCTGACCACGCCGGTGCGAGTGGTCGCCGTAGCAAGCGGGCGAATGGCGTCGACCAGCGCATTGCCGGCAGCGATGTTGACGCCGGAATCTTTGTAGGTCAGTGAAATGTTGCTTCTCCGTCCGCCATGTCTTTGCCAAAATCGTGCTATTGGTTAGTGCCTGCAGTCGTGCGCCCTGTTCGGCCAAACCGTACGGCAGCGGTGGGCGTCCAGGGCTCGACAATCAGGGCTCAACAATAGGTCTTTCGATGTCATTTGCAATGTATCCGATGTCTCGTTTTTTCGATCTTTTGCGTCGTCCCGCAACGGTTGTCGCGCTTGTAGCTACAGTTGCAGTTTGGACGTCAGCCGGGGGCACGGCCAGCGCCGCAGGCAATGTTTTTTCGGTGAGCGGCGTCGAGGTCGATGAGACGGCCGATACGGCGGCGAGGGCACGCACGACAGCATTTCGGCGCGGACAACGCGTTGCGTTAGCGGCACTTTTGCGGCGGCTGACATTGCGCGCCAACCACGCGCGTCTACCTTCTGTCGACAACGAGCGTATGGATTTTATGGTGCAAGCGCTTGAGGTCGCCGACGAAAGAACGTCGGATGTGCGCTACCTGGCGACCATGACCGTGAACTTCAAACCGCTGGAAGTTCGCCGCCTCTTGCGGGAGGCCGGCATTCCATTCGCTGAAACCCCAAGCAAGCCGGTCTTGGTACTTCCAGTGCAGCAGCGAGGCGACACGCTGGTGTTATGGGATGACCCCAATTTGTGGCGCGAGGCTTGGTCGCAGTTGCCGCCAAGCAACGGCCTGGTTCCGTTAATTGTTCCGGTAGGTGATTTGAGCGACATCGCCGATGTCGATGCGGCACAGGCTGCCGAGGGAGATCCGCTTCGCCTCTCGGCGATTGCGAGGCGCTACGGCGCCGGTGACGTTTTGGTGGCCATTGCCACAGTGTCCGATACCGCTAACGCGATCCGCGTCGACATCGCCGCAAGCCAAATCGGCGCACCGACCCGGGTGCCGATACTGCTCAGTTTCCAAATATCGGACCCGGAAGCGCTTCCGGAGTTGCTAGTCGGCGCCGCCACCGGCGTTGCCGCTGCGGTTGAAGATACTTGGATATCGAAAAATATCATCGAATTCGATCGTCCGGGCCGGATGCTGCTTGCGGTGCCGCTGTCGTCGCTCGAGCAGTGGGTGTCGGTAGAGCGCCGGTTGAATAACATTGCCTCGATCTCGGAAGTCTCGCTGATATCGCTCACCCGCGACTCGGCGGCGGTTGAAATCTCCCATTATGGCGATGTAACTCAGCTTACCGCTGTGCTGGCCCAGCAGGACCTGGCGTTGGAGCGGTCCCCTTCGCTCACGCCCGGATCGGATCCGTTTCGTTCGGTCCAGACGGATCGGGCGTTGCAGATGCGTGTACTTCGACCGATCACACCGTGACGACGACCGAACCACCAGCACAGCTCGTTCTCGATTTGGGCCACCGCCCCGCTTTGGGCCGGGCCGACTTTCTGGTGTCCCAATGCAACGCCGAGGCCGTTGCTTGGATCGACCGCTGGCCCGATTGGCCGGCGCCGGGGTTGGTTATTTGGGGGCCCGCGGCCAGCGGAAAGTCCCATTTGGGTCAGGTGTGGCAGGCGCGGATCGCCGCCCCGATGATCTCTGCCGCCGATCTCGACAATCGCGAGCCACCGGATTTGGCCGGCGACCTTGGCGCAGTTTATTTCGATGGTGCGGATGGAATTGTCGGCAACCCCACCCGGCAGCGTGCTGCTTTGCATGTCTATAATTTGATCGCCGAGCAGGGCGGAAAAATCTTGTTCAGCGCGCGCACGCCGCCAGGACGATGGCGGATCGAACTGGCCGATTTGCATTCGCGGCTGAACGCCTTGCCGGCGGTGGCGATCGCGCCACCCGACGATGCGGTGCTGGGCGCTGTATTGCTGAAATTGTTTGCCGACCGCCAACTGCACGTTGGCGTGGCGGTCATACAGTTCGCGGTCACACGCATGGAGCGTTCGTTCGAAGCCGCCGAGCGTTTGGTGACCGCACTCGACACCGCTGCACTGGCCTCGCAACGGCGGGTAACCATACCCCTGCTTCGCGAGGTATTGCCCCATATTGGGAGCGCTGGCCACAGTGACGAGTTGCCGTAAATTAGTCGCGATTTGCCGATAGAGGATCGTTGCAACGATGCTTCGGAGTTGGGTTTTAACTCCGCCACATGGCGGCATACGGTCGGATTGTTGGCATCGAACGCCGTGTTAATCGTCACGTTGGAGGCGAGATTAAGTGACGGTAAGTGACCAAGCGGAAGGTCCACATTTCGATGCGGCGTCGGTCGATGGCGCTGCACCCGAGCGGTTCATCAATCGCGAACTGTCTTGGCTCGCGTTTAACGAGCGGGTCTTGGAGGAGGCGGACAATCAGGCACACCCGCTACTCGAACGTCTGAGGTTCTTGTCGATATCGGCGTCGAACCTGGACGAATTTTATATGGTTCGCGTCGCCGGGCTGAAGGGGCAGGTGGCGGCTGACGTAAAATCGCCGAGCCAAGACGGCATGACGCCGCGCCAGCAACTCGCCGCCATCCACGAACGCGCCAGTACGCTAACCAATGAGCAGCAGCGAATTTGGCGCAAGTTGCGTGGCAATCTACGCGAACATAACATCGCCGTCGTTGAACCCGACGAACTCAGTGCAGCCGAACGAAACTGGCTCGAGGCGCACTTCATGACGTCGATATTTCCGGTGTTGACGCCGCTCGCCGTCGATTCCGCGCATCCGTTCCCGTTCATACCCAACTTCGGATTGGCGCTGGCTCTCCAACTCGTGCGACCCAGCGATAACCGGAGATTGGTCGGCCTGTTGCCGCTGCCCGCGCAGATCAACAGGTTCATCTGCCTGCCCGGGGGCAAATGCCGGTTCATCTTGTTGGAAAAATTGGCGACGATGTACCTCGATGAGCTGTTTCCTGGTTTCGAGATGGACAGCGCCGGCGTATTCCGGGTTGTTCGCGACAGCGACATCGAAATCCTCGAAGAGGCCGAAGATCTGGTCCGGGTGTTCGAGACGGCGTTAAAGCGTCGGCGGCGGGGCGACGTAATTCGATTGACGATCGATGCGTCGATGCCGGCCGATCTGCAAGAATTTGTCACCAGCCACATTGGCGTCGATAAAAGCGATATCTTTGTTATCGACGGCGTTCTTGGCCTCGACCGGACGGGCGAACTTATCGTCGACAACCGGCCAGACCTTCTTTTCGAGCCGTTCGATATTCGCTTTCCCGAACGCATTCGCGACTTTGCCGGCGACTGTTTCGCGGCCATCCGGGCCAAGGATATCGTTGTCCATCACCCATTCGAATCGTTCGATGTGGTGGTGCAGTTTGTACGGCAGGCGGCGCGCGATCCTCAGGTGGTGGCGATCAAACAGACGCTGTATCGCACATCCGAGGATTCGCCGGTGGTGCGCGCGCTAATCGAGGCGGCTGAAGCGGGCAAGTCGGTGACAGCGCTGATCGAGTTGAAAGCGCGCTTTGACGAGGAAGCGAACATTCGCTGGGCGCGGGAACTGGAACGCGCCGGGGTTCAGGTGGTCTACGGTTTCATCGACCTTAAGACCCATGCCAAGATCAGTTTGGCGGTTCGCCGCGAAGGCGATGACCTCACGACCTACGCCCATTTCGGCACGGGCAACTATCATCCGATCACCGCGCGCATTTATACCGATTTAAGCTATTTCACCAACGATCCCACACTGTGCCAGGACGCCGGGCGGATATTTAACTACATGACCGGCTATGCGCGGCCGGAGTCCCTGGCCAAGATTGCCGTTGCTCCGGTCAGCTTGCGCAAAACCCTGATGGACCTGATCAACGACGAGATTGTCCACGCCAATGCCGGCAGACCTGCTCATATTTGGGCGAAGCTGAACAATTTGGTCGACGGTGGCATCATAGATGCGCTGTACGGCGCTTCGCAGGCTGGCGTGCAGATCAGGCTGGTGATCCGTGGCATATGTTGTCTGCGGCCCGGTATACCGGGGCTGAGCGAAAACATCGAAGTTAAGAGCATGGTCGGCCGGTTCCTCGAGCATGCTCGTGTTGTCGTGTTTGGCGCCGGCCACGAGTTGCCGTCGCCCTATGCCAAGGTGTTTATCTCGTCCGCCGACTGGATGCCGCGCAACCTTGATCGCCGCGTCGAGATCATGGTGCCAATCGAGAACGAAACCGTGCAGCAACAGATACTCGACCAAATCATGGTTGCGAACCTAATGGACGTGGCGCAAAGCTGGACCATGGGTTCCGACGGCGGTTACACGCGGACCGGCACCGGCGATGCGGCAGAGCCATTCAGTGCCCACACTTATTTTATGACCAATCCCAGTCTGTCGGGACGGGGCAGCGCTCTCAAAGACCCCGGCAGCGTGCCGCGCCTGTTGGTTCACAATCGCGATTAATTCCGAATGGGCGCCACGGCGATGGCGACCGATATCGGGTTCGACTCGATCCGGTTGGTCGTCGATTGATCGGCAGAAGCTTCGTTTATTCCTGCTCACTGCCGGTTGCCGCTGGCAGCGTTTCGAGTGCCGCTTGGCGTTTCCGCCGGCGCCCGGCGCCCCGTCGCTTACCGCTACTTCTGGCTGGCTCGCTCGCCGGCAAGGGGTCCACGTCGCCCGCGTCGTTCACAGAAACAAGGCGAACGTGGGTGCCGGTCGCGGCCAGGGCCACTTGGCCGTGCTTCAGGCGCAATGCGTCGGCGCCGAAAAGTTCTCGCCGCCATCCGTTCAGCGCGGCGACATCGGCATTATCGTCGGCGGCGATGAGCTCAAGGTCGCTGACGTTGGCGATCAGACGCTGAGCGACTTGGTGCTCCTCGCATTTGTGCTTCAACAAAACTTTTAACAGGTCGGTGAGTGGCCCTATACCACTGGGCAGCTCGCGTTTGGGCGCCACCGTCGGTGCGAGATCCGGCGACATCGCCACACCTTGGGCGACCGCGTCGAGCAGACCGGTGCCGAGCCGGCTGTTAGAAAAACCGCGCGACAGTCCCCGTACGCGTTCCAGTGCGTTGGCGTCAGTTGGAGGGCGGGCCGCGACTTGAAGCAAGGTTTCGTCGCGCACGACGCGATTGCGCGGCAAGTCGCGAGTCATCGCTTCGTGTTCGCGCCACGCCGCGACCGCCTGTAGAACAGCCAGATATCGCGGTTCGTTGCGCTTTGGTTTCAGCCGACGCCACGCTTCGACGGGTTCGACGCGGTAGATCGCCGGGTCAGTCAGTAGCGCGATTTCCTCCTCGATCCAGTGCAGACGACCGGTTTCCTCGACGCGTGCGCGCAATGCCTCATAGATCGGCCGCAGGTGGGTAACGTCACCCAGCGCATAGTTAAGTTGCTCTTCGCTGAGCGGCCGGCGTGACCAATCGGTAAACCGGGAAGATTTGTCGAGCCGGGCGCCGGTTAACTTGGCGACGAGGGCCTCGTAGCCAACCTGGTCGCCGAACCCGCAAACCATTGCCGCAACCTGAGTATCGAACAGCGGCCGCGGAAGCTCGCCGGTCATGTGGAAAAATATTTCCATATCCTGCCGCGCGGCGTGCATGACCTTGACGATGCTGGCGTCTGCCAACAATTCCAATATGGGAGTTAGGTCGATGTTATCGGCCAGCGGGTCGACCGCGACGGCGTCGTCCGGACCGGCAATTTGCAGCAAGCACAGCCGAGGCCAGAATGTGCCTTCGCGCATGAACTCGGTATCGACGGTGAGGTAGTCGGCACGCGCCAGAGATTTGCAAATATCTGCTAGCGCTGCAGACGTTGTGATCAGTGACATTGGCGCTGTTCTACACGGATTCGACGGCGCCCGGAAGCTGCGGTCTGGCGGACGACCAACCAGCAGCTTCCAGCGACGGGTTGACAG
>JAPUHN010000319.1 GCA_027297685.1 Alphaproteobacteria bacterium
GGCCCTGCCGGATCCCACCGGATTGGTCGGGTGGATATACATCGATTTTTGCGGCACAAGCCGGGGAAGACGGCTGATCGCTAACGCGGGCCGCGGTAATTCCTGAAATCGAATGGGAAACCTATGACCACGAATACCAAACGCGCGGTCCGTCCGCGACGCAGCTTTATTTTTTCACCCGGCCTGAGGCCCGACATGTTTTCGAAGGCGCTGGCTTCCGGCGCCGACATCGTCTGCGTTGAACTTGAGGACGGTATTGCGCCGAAAGACAAGGATGAGGCGCGAAGGAGCGGGCTGGCGCTTTTTGCGATACCCCAAGCCGATGACGGCGTCGAACGCATTGTGCGCATAAATTGCCTCAGAACCGCGTTCGGCCTCGCCGACGTACAGGCCATTCTTGCCACCGATACGCCGCCGCCCGCCCTGATGCTGCCGAAGGTGATGTCACCCGATGAGGTCGTTTGGCTCGATGACGTGTTAACCGAACGCGCCCACGACACCCGGCTGCACATCATTATCGAGACCAATGCCGGACTCGAAGCCGCGCACGACATTGCCCACGCCAGCCCGCGCATCGACGCACTCCTTTTCGGCGGCATCGACATGGCGGCCGAGCTGCGTTGCAAGAATGCGTGGGAGTCCCTGCTCTATGCCCGCTCGCGCGTCGTTCATGCCGCAGCCAGCGCCGGCATCGATGCCATCGATGTCCCGTATCTGGACCTGGAAGATCCCGACGGCATGGAACGTGAAGCCTGCCGTGTGCGGGATTTGGGTTTCAGCGGCAAAGGGGCCATCCACCCCAAACAAATCCCAATCCTCAATCGGGTTTTCACGCCCGATGACGCCGCCATCTCCCATGCCAAAAGGATCCTGCAGGCTTTCGCGGAGGCCGACACCGGTCTCGTGGTTGTCGATGGCAAATTGATCGAAAAGCCGGTTCTGCGCGAGATGCGCCGCATCCTCTCGATTGCAGAGCGCCTGTCGCCATAAGCGAAGCTGAAGTGGTGCAGGTGTCAGAATATGAGAAAAGACGCCCGGCCAAAAACAGATTCAACCCCTCTTTCAACTTGACGGCAAAGGGGCTGTAGTCACCGGAGCCAGGAATACCAAGGAGCGCCGATGAGGTATTTATCATGAATCGACGCGTCGCGTGCGACCGTGCAGAGGCGCGAAAACGGAGGGCCGATTTGTGAAACTCGAAGGCAAAAACGTCGTCGTCACCGGCGCCGCCGGCGGCATCGGCGCAGCGCTGGCGCGCCGTTTCCACGCCGAGCGCGCCGCCGGGGTCACCGTCGCCGACATTCAGGCGGCACCGGTCGCCGCGGTCGCCGAGGAGATCGGCGGTCTCGCCGTCGTTTGCGACGTCACCAATGAGACCGCGGTCCAGGAGCTCGTCCGGCGCGCCGAGGACGCCCATGGGCCGATCGACGTGTTCTGCAGCAACGCGGGCGTCGCCCTGACCGGCGACGAGGCCGCGCCCGATGCCGACTGGCGGCTCAATTGGGAGCTTCACGTCATGGCCCATGTCTACGCCGCGCGCGCGGTCGCGCCTGGCATGGCGGCGCGCGGTTCGGGCTATCTGGTCAACACGGCATCGGCCGCCGGGCTGCTGACCCACACCGGTTCTGCGACCTACGCGGTGACCAAGCACGCCGTGGTCGCCTTCGCCGAGTGGCTGGCGATCGCCTATGGCGACAGGGGGGTGTGCGTCTCGGTGCTGTGCCCACAGGCGGTGCGGACCGCGATGATCGCCGGGCGCGAAACGGGGGTCGCCAGCATCGATGGCGTGCTGTCGCCCGACGAGGTCGCTGAAAGCGTGGTCGAGACCATGGCGCGCGAGGACTTCCTGATCCTGCCGCACCCGCAGGTGCTCGACTATATGCAGCGCAAGGCGGGCGACGTCGATCGCTGGCTCGGCGGCATGCGCAAGCTGCGCGCCAGATACCCGACCGGCATCTGATCGGGCGCGCGACCCGGCGATGACGCCCGAAAGTCAGATTAAAATTAGGAAGGCATCCCACGGCGGCGTTACTCTTATCGGCGATTGGGAGGAGCCATCTGGGGAACTCCGGTCAAGCATGTTTCGGCACCAAACCCAATTTCTTCTTGCTGTCATTGGCTGCTTTGCGGCGTCGATTGCGATGGTTTTTTTCATACAAACGGCGGTGTCACAACCAAGTGGTGTGCCAGTTTCGTGGGACCCGAGGAGGGCCGAAGTCGCAGTCCCGGCGGCGAGAGCGGAGGAGATAGTGGTTATTGCGACCACTCATCAAGATATGCCGGCGGTCAATGTCGACATCGTCCCTGAACTGAACTCGTTCGTCTCGGTTGAACCAGACGGCTTGCCGCCAGTGTTAGGGGGTTCGGAGCAAATTTTTGCCCTAACCTTCCAAGTTTCAGCGAACGCACCACCCGGTACGATCGAGGGAACGCTTCGAATCCGGGAGGGGTCCCGCACGATAGCGCAACCCCTTCCTATTATTCCCACCATAACTGGGACAAGTGAGGTTCTGGCGGCGAAGGGCCTCGAGTTAGTTCTTCCCACCACTTGGCATCTTGACGAAACGTCCCTTGACATCGGCGGGCCGATATCTCTCAACAATTTTGGTGGCGCATATCGACAAGGTGGTCTGAGGCCTTCAGGTGGGGCGGAAATCGATATTACGATCGTCCAGTTACCGGCGTTAACTCTTGAGGAAGCCATTACCCGCGATCTTCAAGGAACCACTATTGAATCGACAGCTGGTGTTCAAGTAGGAGGCGAAAGCGGAATCGAGGTAATTTACTCGTTTGAACTTATTTCTTCTTTGGAAGAGAAAAATGCAGCGATTTACGTGCTTCATAACCAGCTGTTGTACAAGTTCTTTTTGTCTTATCAGCTCGGCGACCCGCGTGAAGTCGAGTTCCTGAACACATTCGATGAGCTGTTGGAAAGCGTTCAGTTCACGGAGTAAGAACGTGGGGACACGTTACGGCATTTTGTACTGGGTTATTTCGGTTCTCGTGATTGCTGCGGTGAGTGGCCTCCTCACATATGCCACAGCGAGGGCTGCGCCGTGCACCCTGACTTCAACCGAAATCAATGCCTATCTTGCTGGAAAGAGTTCGCCCCTTGCCGGAACCGGGGCCGCGTTCGTTCAACGCGGTCTAGAATGGAACATTGATCCGCGTTTAGTTGTCGCTATTGCAGGAGCTGATTCGACATTCGGCAAGAATATCTGCGCTAAAATTAGGAAGACATCCAACGGCGAGGTTACCGCGATCTCCGGGACCGTCGGTGAGAACGGTAAGCGATGCCGTTCGAGCGCGGTACGCAATCTCGCTGGGTCGAGCGCGCTTCGCATTTCCCACCGCGCCTCGTCGCCAATGATCGCGACCGGGCGCTCAGCACGTGACAACGCGTCGACAATCGCTGTTGCGACCGTAATACCAAGGAGCGTCGATAGGGGTCCATAGAGATCGGGCGGGCGCTCGGGATGGGGGAGCGCCCACATTAAAAGTGGCCGCTCTCCACCCCAAAATTGATGCATTGGCGCTGCCCTAGGTCCGGCATCGACCGGCCAGATGCGCCCATCGGATCGGGTCATTTACCTCAACCCCTTGAATTCCTTGCGAATTCGTGCAGCGGCGCGGGTTCGGGAAGTGCGAACTATTTTGAATTTCCATGGGTGTGGGCAAGGTTTCACTTAACCACCGTGAATAGCGCCAAGGCGCTTGGCGGACGTGCAGAGGAACCCCACGGGAGACCGGTTCATGACGGCGACCACACAAGGGACGGTCACGTTCAGGATCTGGACGTATCTGCAGGAACGTCATCCGCCCGCAAAACACATACCTCTCGCGGTGCTCTTGTTCCTCGGGGTCGCCGGGTTCGCGCGCGCCGTTCACGGCGAAGCGACGTCGCTCGCTTCGGTTCATTCGGCGATCGGCATCGCGAGTGTCTTCGCGCTGCTCCTCATTCTGCGCTTGATGGACGAGATCAAGGACCGGGATCTCGACTTGGAGCTCTTTCCCGAACGGCCGTTGCCGGCGGCGCGAATCTTCGAAAGCGACATCGTTTTTCTGCTCGCCGCCACCATCGCGTTCTATATTGCCGCCAACATCGTCGCCGGGCCAGCTATCTGGAGCGCGCTCCTCGTGCTCGGATACGCCTTTTTGATGTTTGTGTTCTTTTTCGTGCCCGAGATTCTCCGTCGTCGGCCAATCCTGAACCTAGCGACCCATAACCCAATCTTCGCACTGATCGCACTTTACGGATTCGGCGTATTCGCCGCCGAGCATGGCCACGGCCCGCTTGACCTCGACTGGGCGATGATCGGGCTCTATACGGTGATGGTCTGGATGCCGTTCCTCGGGTGGGAAATCGCGCGCAAATTGCGCCCCGCCGGATCGCACGACCCTTACGACATCTATTCGCCGGTGCTGGGCCGCCGGGGCGCCATCGCCACGGTCGCCTTCGCCCAGGCGATCGCCGTCGGCATTGGCATATTTCTCTATATTCGCTTGTCGCTACCCGACGCCTATCTCGCGATTCTGCTGATCGCTGGGTTCCTGTGCGGCGGCGCCAATCTCAGGTTTCTGATGCGCGAGGTGACGCTGCCGAAGGAATTAGGAGCGGCCGCCGAAATCTTCTTGGCCGCGATACTGGCGGCACAAATTGTCGGGTTCGCCCTGCCCGCGCCCGGGGGGTTGGGATCATGACAGCATGTTTCCCCGAGTTGATCGGACCTGAGACACGCCTCTCCGACGGCGACGAACGGTTTATCGGGGGCAAAGCCTGGAACCTCCACCGGCTGCGCATGCTCGGCTTCGACGTACCGGATTGGTGGGTTGCGACGACCAGGGTTTTCGATGTGGCAGTCGGGCCGCACCGTACGGCGATCAACGAGATCCTGACCGGCGTCGATTTTGCCTGCCCGGCGAGCGTCGAGCGCGGCTCGATGCGGATCTGCGACATGCTGCGGCGCGCCGACATACCGGCGGATACCCGCGACCGCCTTCGTCAGGCTCTGGACAGTGGCCGGCCACAAACTCGCTACGCGGTCCGCTCTTCGGCCCTGGGCGAGGATTCGAGCGAGAACAGTTTTGCGGGTCAGTTCGACTCCTTCCTCAATATCGCGCCCGAGGACGTTCCGGACCATATCCGCAAGGTATGGCTATCGGCCTATGCGCCGGGCGTCCTCGGCTATCGTCACCGCAAGGGCTTGCCGATCGCTGACATTTCGGTTGCGGTCATCGTTCAAAAGATGTTGCCGGCGGCGGCCGGCGGTGTCATGTTCACTCGCGATCCCGATGGGCTCGCCACGGTCGCCGTCATTGCGGCAGCCTACGGGCTCGGCGAGGGTGTGACCGCAGGTAGCGTCGAGGCGGACACTTACCGGATCGACTGGACCTCGCAACTGATCGCCAAAGACGTCCCGGCAAAGAATTCGCAGATCGTTGCCCACGGACCCGCGGGGGGCAGCGGCATCGCGATCTCGCCGGTTGCGGCCGGCCAGGGTTGCCGACCGGTGTTGCGCGATGCCCAAATCAGACGCCTGTGCGCCGACGGCCTGGCGATCGCACGCCATTTCGGGTCGCCCCAGGATATCGAATGGGCGATCGACGGCGACGGGCGTCGCTGGTTCCTGCAGACGCGCCCGATCATTGCCGCGCCGTCCCAAGAGCCGACCCCCTCGGTGCGCATCTGGGACAACGCCAATATCGTGGAGAGCTTTCCCGGACAAACCCTGCCCTTGACCTTCAGCTTTGCTCGCCGGATCTACGAGTTTACGTTTGCCACGCTCGCACGCCGGTTCTTCCCGTTCCGGTCGAACCTGGCCCAGCGCCTGGGGCTGTCTAGCGCTTTGCTCGGTCTGTTCGAGGGAACGGCTATATCAATCTGCTCAACTGGTACGCGATGCTCTCCTATCTGCCGGGCGTCGGTGCTCACAGGGCTGCCTGGGACCAGATGTTCGGCATCTCGGAGAAAACCGTTCTGAGGCGCCGCCGTCTGTCCGTGTTTGACAGCCTGTGGGCCGCCGCCTCGATGGGCTGGGCGCTCTTCGCGGTACGGCGAAACGGACGGCGGTTCTTCAAATGGTTCGACAC
>JAPUHN010000032.1 GCA_027297685.1 Alphaproteobacteria bacterium
ACATCATCGCCTATACTGCTCAGCATATGCCGCGGTTCAACTCGATCTCGATTTCCGGCTACCACATGCAGGAAGCCGGCGCGACGGCGGTGCAGGAACTGGCGTTCACATTGGCCGACGGCGTCGAATATGTGCGGGCGGCGAAATCGACCGGCCTTGCGGTCGACAAATTCGCGCCGCGCCTGTCGTTTTTCTTCGGCATCGGCATGAACTTTTTAATGGAGATCGCCAAAATGCGCGCCGCGCGCTACTTGTGGGCGCACTTGATGACCGACAAGTTCAGCGCCAAGGACGAACGCTCGTTAATGTTACGCACGCACTGCCAAACCTCGGGTGTGTCGCTGACCGAACAGGACCCCTACAACAACATTGTTCGCACCACGATCGAGGCCCTGGCGGCGACCCTGGGCGGCACCCAGTCGTTGCATACCAATTCCTTCGATGAGGCGGTCGCCTTGCCGACCCCGACGTCGGCGCGGGTGGCGCGGAACACGCAGCTGGTGTTGCTCCACGAGACCGGCATCACCAACGTGATCGATCCGTTGGCCGGGTCATATTACGTCGAAAGCCTGACCAAGAGCCTGGCGGTCGAGGCTAAAAAACTGATCGACGAGGTCGAGGGGCTCGGCGGTATGACCAGGGCGGTTGAATCGGGCATGCCCAAGTTGCGCATTGAGGAATCGGCGGCCCGGCGGCAGGCCCGGGTCGATCGCGGCGAGGATGTGATCGTCGGGGTCAATAAATATCGCCTCGATAGCGAAGAACCTATCGATATCCTCAATATCGACAATTCCAAGGTGCGCGACGCGCAACTCCGGCGTCTGGAGAAGGTTCGCAGCGAACGTGACGACGCGCGCTGCCGGGCTGCGCTCGAAGCGATTACCGAGGCCGCGCGCAGCGGCGACGGCAATCTGCTCGAAGTGTGCATTGAGGCAACCCGCGCGCGTGCTACGGTGGGCGAAATATCCGACGCCATGGAGGTGGTGTTTAGTAGGCACCGGGCGACAATCCGGTCGATATCCGGGGTTTACGGTAAAGCCTACGAGAACGACGAAATGTTTCAACAAGTGCGCAGCGAAATCGAAGCGTTCGCCGCCGAGGAAGGGCGCCGGCCCCGAATGCTCGTCGCCAAAATGGGCCAGGACGGGCACGACCGCGGCGCCAAAGTGATCGCCACCGCGTTTGCCGATATCGGCTTCGACGTCGATATTGGTCCGTTATTCGCGACCCCGGAAGAGGCGGCGCAGCAGGCCGTTGAAAACGACGTTCACGTCGTTGGCGTGTCGAGTCAGGCAGCAGGTCATAAAACGCTGGTGCCGCAACTTGTCGAGGCTTTGCACAGTGTGGGAGCGAACGACATCATCGTCATTTGTGGCGGGGTCATTCCGCCGCAGGATTACGATTTCCTGCGCGAGAAGGGGGTCTCGGCGATCTACGGGCCGGGCACCAACATTCCTGCCGCCGCCAGTGAAATCATCGATCTGATCCGATTACGCCGACAACAGGCCGCGTGAGGCTATGAATTTATTACGACCGCGCGGCAGTGTCTACGAACTGGGTAAACCACCCATCGATCCGCCGCGGCGGGGGCGCGGCTTGGTGTTCGTGCCGCTCATTCTCAGCGTGGCCTGGACCGCGTTTTTCGCCTGGTTCGTCGGCCGTTCGATCGGCTGGTCGGATTTAACGCTGCTGCTGCCCCATGAAATCGGCGGTATCATTGCCGGTTTCATTGCGCCGCCGGCCGCCTTTTTTGCGCTCGCGGCGATGTTCACCAATAGTTTGCGCACCCGCGAGACCGTGGCGCGGTTGGAAGCCCAGGTGGCGCGTCTGGCGATGCCGCAAGCCGAGGCCGAGGCAGGCCTTATCGATCTTGGCGAGGAAATGCGCGGCTACGCGGCAACGCTCGAGCGGACGGTCGACCATTCGCGCGCGCAGTTGGACCAGCTCGGCGTGGAATTTACCGAGCGGGTAATTACGTTGTCGGCGGCTTCCGATACGGCGGTCGAAAACTTGCGCGTGCAGTTGGAACAGCTCGGGGTCGAATTCACCGAGCGGGTAAACGCGTTGACAGCAGCGTCCGACACGGCGATGGAAAACTCGAGCGCGGCGGGACGCACTCTATCGATGCACGCGGAAGCGCTTTCTACGACGCTGCGTACGGCGTTAACGACGCTGGAAGAAATCCGCTCGTCGAGCGGTGACCAAGCCGCCGCGGTCGACGCGGCATCGCTGCGCGCCGGTGAGAATGTGCGCGAACTGAGCGAGCTGATCCGCCAGCAGATCAGTACGATTGAGGCGACATTCAAATCATCCATCGCGTCGACGCTGACCGGCGTGAGCGAGACCAGCGCCGCCGCCGCACAACGTATTGAAGCCGCGGCCGGGCAGGTTGTCGCGCGTACCAGCGACGTCGCCGACGCGTTGGCGCGGCAGGCCAACGACGCCGGTATCGTCGTCAGCGACGCCGGCAGCCAGGCAGCCGGGGCGATCGCTCAGGCGACCGACGAGGCGCTCGGACGCGCCCAGACGCTGGTGGTCCAGCTCGACGAACGTGCCGCGGAGGCCGGTGACCTTTTTGCCGCGGCGGCGGACCGCGCGGCGGAGCGAATTGAACAAATTACCACTAGCGCCGCTGCCCATGCCGAAAACATGACGGCGGAGCTCGCTCAGAAGGTCGTCGACGCGGGGGCGGCGTTCGAAGCCGTTGCCAACAGCGTGTCAGGTCAGATCACGCAAGTCTCGTCTCGCGCTGCGGAACGAGCGAACACGACGTCGGAGAAGGTGGCCGCATTATTGGGCGACGCGACCGAACGCCTCGAGACGGTTGTCGCCGAGGCGCAAGGGCGCGGCAACACAATCGCGACGACCTTCCAGGACCAGGCGCAGGAACTAACGCGGTCGGCCCGCGCCAATGCCACCCAAGTCGCCGAAATCGGCGAACGGTTGCAGCAAATGGCCGCCAACCTGACGACGGCGGGCGATATCGCGGAAGAAAAAAGCCGGTCCATTGCCGCTGTGTTTCGAGCCGAATCCACAACGCTCGCCACGGCGGCACGCAACGCCGTGGCCGATGCCGAACAGATCGCCGATACCCTTCGCGATGGCGCGTCGGGACTGGAATCGGCGGCCGGACGCACGGCCGCGTCGAGCAGCGACATGCGAATGGCGATGCGCGAGCACGTTGCCGCGATCGAGACCGCGCTGGAGGCTGCTGGTCAACGCGCGCAACAGGCGCGCGATGGGTTGAAGGCGCAACAAGATGGGTTGGAGGCGGTCGCCGACGGCGCCGAACGGCGCCTTCGCAGCGTCATGGAGACCATCGAAGAGGGCGGGCGGACCCTGGACGAGACGGCGGAACGGGCGACCAGTCAGTTGCGGCGATTGCGCGAACATCTCGCGGCCGATCGCGAATCGATCACCGAAACGGTGACAACGGCAGAGTCTTTGGCAGATGATGCGAGGACAGCGTTGGCGGCTGGCGCAGACATGGTGCGCGAGACATCGCAGGACGCCGCCAATTCGGCGAACATTGCGCGCGAGGCATTGCGTCATCAGGCGCAAGAGCTTGGCCGAATTAGCGACAATGCCAGTGCTCGCGCCGGCGCCATCGGTGAGGCGCTGACCATGCAC
This sequence comes from Alphaproteobacteria bacterium, assembly GCA_027297685.1. Classification (GTDB taxonomy): domain Bacteria; phylum Pseudomonadota; class Alphaproteobacteria; order UBA6615; family UBA6615; genus JAPUHN01. Next base: position 3,631 of record JAPUHN010000032.1, read on the forward strand.
ACCGAGACATTACGCAGTGCGGCGGCCGAGGCATTCTCCCAGCTATCGGATGTTCGCAACGCCATCCAGCGGGAATCCGATTTGCTCGAAGACGCGACACAGGCCTCGACCGAAGCGGTAAGCGAAGTCGCCGAACTGCTGCGCGGCCGCCGTGAAGATCTTGCAGCCAGCACCGCCGCCATGCGGCGCACCGCTGCCGAGACAGGCGAAACACTGTCGGGTCAAAGCCGCGAAGTTCGCGAGACTGTCGATAGGCTGGTTGCGCGCTGGCGCGAACTCGGCGATACGCTCGTCGCAAGGGCTGAAACGCTGCACGAAGTCGGCGAAAGCGCGCTAGCGCGCGTCGACGCGACCATGCAGTCGCTCGACCGCTATACCGGTGAGTTGTCGGGCGCGTCGGATCGTATGGAGCATCGCGTCGATGGATTGCGCGACGCGCTCAGAGAACAAGCCCGCGATATGCAGTCATCACTCGATCAGGTCGCCGAGAAGGCGGAAAGCGTTACTGCGACATTCCGTATGCACGAACACGCGCTGCTCGAAGCGTCAAATGAGGCCTCCCACAAGGCCGAAGAATTGCGCCTCGCTCAGGTCGATGGTTCCCGCGGCGTTTTCCTGCGCACCGTGAACCGGGTGCTCGACACGCTGGGCTCGGTCGGCATCGATTTGGACCGGGTGTTCGAAGGAACCTTGTCTCCTGATATTATCAAACGCTATGGCAAGGGCGATACGATGGTCGCGGTACGTCGGGTCGCCGGCCGATCGAAAGACCCGGTCGCCATCGCGCGGGTGCGCGAACTGTTCGAGGAAGACGATGAATTCAGGACCTTGGCGGTGCGCTACATGCGCGAGTTCGAGCGCCTGCTCGGCCAAGCCGGCGACGCCGACGCCGACGAGCTGTTGAGCGCCATCCTGCTCACCGCCGATGTCGGCAAGGCCTATATGCTGATGTCGCGGGCCGTCGACCGGTACAACCACTAGCCGGCGCATTCGCGGGACCCGGCGGCGCTGGATTTGTTTGCCGGTCGACTACCATCAAAATTTGGAACTTCCGATCGTTAGGTCGACCTGCGCCGCCATTGCGGTTCAGTGGGTAGTAGACTGGTACGGTTTATATATGATAAGTATTATTGATAATTAGTATATTTACAGAAATATTTTCCGATAAATTATTTAGGTTCGGTTAGAAAAATTGGAAGATACTTATCGAATGGAAGGTTTGGTGGATAAGACGGGTTGGCGCCTGCTGCGCGAACTGCAAGCCGACGCGCGCCTGTCCTTCAGCGCCCTGGCCCGCCGAATCGGTATGTCGACACCGGCGGTGGCGGAACGGGTCCGACGGCTTGAGGAATCCGGGGCGATCGTCGGTTACCAAGCGACGGTCGACCGCGCCCGGTTGGGGCGACCGCTGGGCGCCTTTCTGCGGCTGACAACGTCGGCGACGAGTTATCAGCGTGTGATCGCGCTTTGCGGATCGCTCGATGCCGTCATCGAATGCCATCACATTACCGGCGAAGACTGTTTTCTCATTCGGCTGGCGGTAACCTCGGTGGCCGAGTTGGAGGATGTGATTGCGCGGTTTCGCCGTTTCGGGACCGCCCATACCTCGGTTGTATTGTCGTCGCCGGTTACCGACAAGCCCGCCCGGGCGCCTTAGCGGCGGCCCCGTAGCGATGGCCCCGTAGCGATGATGCCGCCAAAACGGTATGGATAAAGCGATGAATGTGCCCGAAACGAGTTTGGCTGACCAAGTGCGCGCCGGCGACCGCCGGGCCTTGGCGCAGGCGATCACGCTGTTCGAATCGACGCGCGATGACCATCGCCGTGAGGCGGAGTCGCTGTTGGAGGCGCTATTGCCCCACACCGGCAATTCGATCCGTCTTGGTATTTCCGGCGTCCCCGGGGTGGGGAAATCGACATTCATTGAGGCGTTCGGCCAATACCTTATCGCCGCCGGCCATCGCGTCGCCGTGCTCGCCGTCGATCCGTCTTCCCAGATCAGCGGAGGGTCGATCCTCGGCGACAAAACCCGCATGGAACGCCTTGCCCAGTCGCCGCAGGCCTTCATCCGGCCGACCCCGACGGCGGGGACCCAGGGCGGTGTCGCGCGCCGCACGCGCGAGGCAATTCTGGCGTGCGAAGCCGCTGGCTTTGACGTGGTGCTGGTTGAAACCGTTGGCGTCGGCCAGTCGGAAACGGCGGTCGCCGATATGGTCGATATGTTTCTATTGCTGTTATTGCCCGGAAGCGGCGACGAACTACAGGGGCTGAAACGCGGGATCGTCGAAATGGCGGACCTGGTTATTGTGAACAAAGCCGACCAGGATATGGTCGATGCCGCCAGCCGGGTCGCGGCGGAATATGCCAATGCCCTACACCTGCTGCGTCCGGCAACGCCCTATTGGACGTCTCGGGTTGTGATCTGCTCGTCCCTGCAAGGCGCCGGTATCGATGATATTTGGAAGATCGTTGGGGACTACCGCACCGCCATGGCGAACGAAGGCGCGTTCGAAGACCGGCGATCGCGCCAGGCGCGGAGCTGGATGTGGCGTGAGGTCGACGAGAGCCTATTGGCTAGTTTCCGCGCCAATGCGGCAGTCAAAACCCGGATAACTGAACTCGAGGCGCAGGTCGAAGCCGGGAAGCTCACCCCGACGGCGGCCGCACAGGCGCTGCTCACGGTATTCCGGCAGGATGGCTAGGGCTGGATTGGCCACCGTCCGGGGCTTGACCGGCTAAACCCTGTCGGCTAAGACCGCCGCTCATCGCGCCGGGCGAACCGACCCGGTCGGATTTTGGAGAACAATCATGGCACGTCGATGCAGTGTGACCGGTAAGGGCGTCATGACCGGCAACAATGTTAGCCATGCGCACAATAAATCGCGCCGCCGATTTTTGCCGAACTTGCAGCAGATGTCGCTTTATAGCGAGGCCCTCAACAAGTCGGTCTCGATGCGCCTCAGCACGGCGGCGGCTCGCACGATCGAACACAGGGGCGGCTTGGACGCCTACCTGCACGGCACCGCCGCGGCAGATCTGCCGCCGGAACTGCGCCGTATGAAAAAACAACTGGGCAAAGTCGCCGTCGAGGCCTAATTCGGACGGTGATCTGAAACCAGTTCTGGCGAATTTCCAGGGAGCCCGCTTCACGCGGGTTTTTTGGTGCCGCCGCAGTATATCATTGTGCCCCATTTCGCCGATCCCCGTTCGTGATCAAAGGGTGGCCCCGCAATGGCCGACTATCCCGGCTTCGCATTTACAGTCGAGCATCAAACCACCGCCGATCACGCGTGGCCGGATGCGGCGCGCGTCGGGCAGCTGCAGACCCCGCATGGCGTGATCGAGACGCCGGCCTTTGTGTTTTGCGCCACCCGTGGCGCCATCCGCGGCGTATCGCCGGAACAAATGCGCGCCGCGCAAACCCAAATAATTTTGGGCAATACCTATCATTTAATGCTGCAACCGGGCGGCGAGACGGTGGCCAGGCTCGGGGGCATTCACGCCATGATGGGTTGGGACGGTCCGATGCTGACCGATTCCGGCGGTTTTCAGATTTTTTCACTGGGCGGCGGTTCCGCCTCGGCGGAAATCAAGGGGAACCGTAAAAGCGAACGGCCGCGCCTATTGTTGAGTATTGAAGAAGAGGGCGCGGTATTCCGTTCCTATATCGATGGCAGCACCCACACATTATCGCCGGAAGATTCGATCCGGGTGCAGCGGCAACTGGGCGCCGATATTATTCTGGTGCTCGATGAGTGCTCGCCCTACGAAGTCGAGCGCGACTATACCGCCCGCTCGATGGCGCTGACCCACCGGTGGGCGGAACGCAGTGTTGCCGAGTTTGCAAAGGCGTCCGAGGGTTCGGCTGGCCTGCAAGCGCTGTACGGCATCGTGCAGGGCGGCGTGTACGAAGATTTGCGCCGCGAGAGTGCCGAGTTTACCGCCGCGCAGCCCTATTTTGGCCATGCCATCGGCGGTTGCCTGGGCAGCGATACCTTCGAGTTGGAGGGCGTCGTCGCCATGGCAATGGCGCCCTTGAATGCCGCGACCCGCACGCCGCGTCCCGTTCATTTGCTCGGCATCGGCGGGGTCGGCGACATATGGGACGGCGCAGCGAAGGGTATCGATACCTTCGACTGTGTAAATCCGACCCGCCTGGCACGGCACGGTAGCGCCTATCTACGTCCGGTGTTTGCCGGGAATTCCGACGATCGCGATCACGTTAATTTAAAGAATTCACGCTTCCGCGCGGACGACGGCCCCCTCGATCCCGAGTGCGAATGTTATACGTGTCGAACCTTCACGCGGTCCTATTTGCACCACTTGATCAAGGCCGGTGAAATTACCGCGACCCAGTATTTGGCGATCCACAACGTCGCCTTCATGAACCGTTTGATGGCGCAAGTGCGGGCGGCGATCCGCGCCGACGATTACGCCGCCGCCCGGGACCGATGGTTCGCCACCTGATCTAAAGGATGTTGCTCTAGGCGACGCGGCGTCCTTGCCTGCGGCCCGGCAAACGACCATCTTCTTCAAACAGCTCGGCCAATTGGTCCATGACTGCGCCGCCCAGTTGCTCGGCGTCGACGATGGTGACGGCGCGGCGATAGTAGCGGGTGACGTCATGGCCGATGCCGATCGCCAGCAACTCGACCGACGAGTAAGTCTCGATCCACTCGATCACCTGGCGCAGGTGCCGTTCGAGATAGTTTCCGGCGTTGACCGAAAGCGTCGAATCGTCAACCGGAGCACCGTCGGAAACGATTACCAGAATGCGGCGTTGCTCGGAACGCGCCAGCAACCGATCGTGCGCCCAGATCAAGGCCTCGCCGTCAATGTTCTCTTTCAACAGCCCCTCGCGCAGCATCAAGCCTAGATTTTTGCGCGACCGCCGCCACGGGGCGTCGGCCGACTTGTAGACGATGTGGCGCAGATCGTTCAGCCGGCCCGGTCCGCTGGGTTTGCCGGCGGCAAGCCATTTCTCGCGCGACTGCCCGCCCTTCCACGCGCGCGTCGTGAAGCCCAAAATCTCGACTTTCACGCTGCAGCGCTCGAGCGTGCGAGCAAGAATATCGGCGCTCATGGCAGCGACCGAAATCGGCCGACCGCGCATCGAGCCGGAATTGTCTATCAGCAACGACACCACCGTGTCACGGAAGTCGGTGTCCTTTTCCTGCTTGAAGCTCAGCGGATGCGACGGGTTGGTGACGACGCGCGACAGCCGTCCGGAATCGAGTATGCCCTCTTCCAGATCGAAGTCCCACGAGCGGGTTTGCTTGGCCATCAAGCGCCGTTGCAGGCGGTTGGCCAGGCGCGAAATAACGCTCTGCAACTGCCCGATCTGTTGGTCGAGCTGTTGGCGCAGGCGGCCTAACTCATCGTTGTCGCACAGCTCGTCGGCTTCGACGACCTCGTCGTATTCGGTGGTAAACGCTGAATAGACTAGTCTGTTGGGCTGGTTATGGAGGCTATCGGGCGGACGCCAAGGGCGGCCCGGAGCGTCGGGATCTTCGTCGCCGGTGCCCGGTTGTAGCTCGCCATCGCCGTCTTCGGCCGGCGACTCGGCGTCATCGAATTGATCGTCGCCATCTTGTTGTTCCCCGGCACCCTCGGCCGCTTGCGCGTCGCCTTCGGAATCGCCCTCGCCGGTCTGTTCGCCGTCGGCCGAATCCTGGTTTTCGCCGTCCCATTCGTCGGAATCGGGCGCCGCGTTCAGCTCATCGTCGGCGAAGCCGAGGTCGGAGAGCATCTGTCGCACAATTTCTTGGAAGTGTGCCTGGTCGTGCAGGTTCTTCCTGAGTTTGCCGAGCGCCGGCCCGATCTTCGATTCGACGATCGGCCGCCATAGATCGACCATCTGGCGGGCCGAGGGCGGCGGCGGGCGGCCGGTTATGGCCTCACGCGCCAAAAACCCAACCGCCTCGGCGATCGGCGCCTGCTCGCGCTCGGTGATGCGGGCAAAGCCTTTGGTGCGGCAGCGATCCTCAAGCGCTGCGTCCAGATTGCTCGCCACACCAGCCATGTGTTCGGTACCGATCGACTCGACGCGAACCTGCTCGACGGTATCGTAGAGCGCTTGCGTCGCCGGCGTTACCGGCATGTGTTCGGCGTGAAGCGCGGCATTATGGTAACGCCGGCGCAGCGCGAGAGAGTCGGATTCGCCGCGCACGACGCAGACTTCGTCGTAGGGCAGGTCGCGACTCGGCAACGGCAACTTAGCCTCTTCCCCCTGCAGGCTGGCGGGATCGGGCGTGAAGGTTACCGTAATCTCGGCATCGCGCGAAATCGCCCGCATCGCCGCTGCCGTGACGCGCCGGAATTCTTCGATTGGGCCGTCATTGTAGCTTTTGGCCATGGTGTGAGTGCGCCCGCCGCTTGCCTACTGTTCGCTGGGTTGGGGCACGACGCTGTCGGTGAGCTCGGTTCCAAAGCACCGCTGATAGTACTCGGCCACTGTGGTGCGTTCGACCTCGTCACATCTGTTCAGAAATGTGACGCGGAAGCCTAGGGCGATCGATTCGAAGATGCGCGCATTCTCGGCCCAGGTAATTATCGTGCGCGGCGACATCACCGTCGAGATATCGCCGGCGACGAAACCGCCGCGGGTCAACTCGGCGGTCGCCACCATGGCGGCGACGGTCTTGCGGCCTTCTTCGGTATCGTACGTGGGGCTCTTGGCAAGAACGATATCGACCTCTTGCTCATGCGGCAGATAGTTGAGGGTGGTAACGATATTCCAGCGGTCCATCTGCGCTTGGTTGATCTGTTGCGTGCCATGGTACAGGCCCGTGGTATCGCCAAGGCCGACGGTATTTGTCGTTGCAAACAGCCGGAAACTTCGATGCGGCCGAATCACCTTATTCTGGTCGAGCAAGGTCAACTTGCTGTCGGCTTCGAGAACGCGCTGGATTACGAACATGACGTCGGGACGTCCGGCATCGTATTCGTCGAACACCAAGGCGCAGGGGTGTTGCAATGTCCACGGCAGCATCCCCTCGCGGAACTCGGTGACCTGTTTGCCGTCGCGCAACACGATCGCGTCCTTACCGATCAAGTCGATACGGCTGATATGGCTATCGAGATTAATGCGGATGCAAGGCCAGTTGAGCCGGGCGGCGACCTGTTCAATGTGGGTCGACTTGCCGGTGCCGTGGTAGCCCTGGATGATGACACGACGATTGTGCGCGAATCCGGCGAGAATTGCCAAGGTCGTATCATGATCGAAACGATAGGCTTCATCCAGTTCGGGCACGTGGATTGTGTGCTCCGAAAAAGCCGGGATCTCCATATTGGTATCGACCCCGAAAACCTGCCGTGCCGAAATCGTCATGTCTGGCTCGGCATTTGCCGGCATGTCGGCACTGGCCAGTGTCGCAGTCGGTACCGTTGGTTCTGTGGAATCCATCGAAACTTCCATTTTTGCAATTAGAGATAATCCTGGGGTGCGCCTAAAGATTTGTCGCGCGAGTCAGCGTTTCATACGCTCTGTTGATCGCTTTTAGGCGTTCCTCAGCATCTTTACTGCCGCCGTTGGTGTCGGGGTGGTGGCGTTTAACCAGCTCTTTATACCGACTTTTTATCGCCTGGCGAGTCACTGGTGGCGATAAATCCAAAATCGCCAGCGCCGCCAACTCCGGCGCGGTTGCTGAAAAACGTTCCTTTTTTCTTTCCTGCGAAGTCTGTTCGTCTTCGAAAAGGCCGAACCCATCGTTTATGGTTTCGCTAAATGATTGCTCGCCGCCGAACGGCCGCGTTGGGCGATGCCAGTAGGTGTCGGCGCGCCGCTCGCCCTCGACTTCCTCCTCGCTCATGCCCGCGTAGTAATTCCAAGCATTGTTATAAGCGCGTACATGTTCGAGGCAGAACCAATAATAATCGCGGAGTTGTTCGCGCGATTTTGGTGCACGATGTTCGCCCGGCTGCTCGCAATCCGGCGAATCGCAACCCCGAAGTGCCGGTTCTTCATCCGGCGCGGACACGGTTTTGCCGTGTGACACCGAACCATCGAAACCCTCGCGCATCTCTGCAATATGGCGGCATTGCAGAATGCTCGCAAGTTGTTCAATCTAAATCTCGTCGGAGAAATTCGCGTATACTTAACGGACAATCCATACTTAACGGACAATCCACATCTTGAATCAAACCCGGCCCAGGAGGCTAATTTGAAGCGTTCTGAGAAAATTCGTCTCATCCTTGATCGGGCTCTAAAACCCCTGGAGCTTGAAGTAATCGACGAATCGGGGCTCCATGCTGGCCATAGCGGCGCCCGGGAAGGGGGTGAGACGCACTACCGGGTCGAAATTGTATCAGCCGAATTCATTGATAAAAGTCGGGTTTCTCGCGAAAGATTGATCCATACCTTGCTCGGCGGAGAGTATTCCGATGGGCTACATGCACTATCGATAAAGGCGCGGGCGCCAAATGAATGACGTTGGATTTATCTTACCAATTTCTTAACAATTAGATGGCATTGAAACATATCGAAATATAATGTTGCAGAAACAGTGGGGGCGCATTACGGTGCACCCTGCCCAAACGCCCCATCGATTGCGCGGCGCGGGCCACAAACGGAGATTATTAAGATGTTGATTAATCGCAACATCACTGTAAACGGCCACCGTACCAGTATTCGGCTCGAGCCCGAGTTCTGGTCTGGACTAGCCGCCATTGCACAGCGCGAGCAACTGACCATCGATGAATTGTGCACCGAAGTCGATCGCGGCGCCGGCGAGCTGTCGCGCACGGCGGCGATCCGGGTATTCATCGCGTCTTATATGGTCCGGCAGACCCGGCAATCCGCTGAGCAACTGCCACGTCCGTTCACGGCCGTGCCGCGCGATTATCCCCAGCCCCAGAGGGCCGACGAGTATCCGCTGGTGGCGCAGCGACTCCGCGCCGCGGGCTAATTCGCGACTACGCGTCGGGCCCGTTATAAAACTTGGGCCATAATTCCTGAACTTTTGCGCCGTCGCTGCGAAATGCATGACAGGTGTTCAGCAGGTGCGGCGGTTTGTCTGACGATGCCACTGTTCGTGGCCGCTCGCGGTTCTTGATCGGAAATATCGTTTGAAACGCGGTCGTGGCGACCGGGGCCAACAATTCCACGATATGGGTGCACCCTTCGACCCCGCCGACCTGCTCCAAAGCCCGCTTGCGCCATCCAGGCCCGATTCGCAGGCCGACTAGGCGCTGAAAGTTTGGCGCCACATCACGGCATACCGCGAAAGGGCTGAAATCGGTCGCGGCTTCGACTTGCTTGATTTCCAGCGCGTCGGTCACGGTAAGACGTATCCACATTTCGTGGATCGGCACACCGGCTGCGACTTCGCCGCGCTCGTCATTCTCAAACGCGTATGTCTTGGTGTCGGTCAAGTGTCCTTCGATATCCCACAAACCGTCTTCGCGCCGGTATCCGGTGCACGTGATATCTCGGGTGTGAATGTGTTCACGGGGCTCTGGCGGTGAAAGGGGCATCGGTAAACTCCGGTAATCGAGAATGCGCCGGAATATAGATCCGGCGATTGGCGGTCAAGACGTTGTAGTTGGCGGTAAATCGCCATCGTTCGGCGAGGGCTCGGTCTCGGCCGGGATCTCGTCACCCTCGACATGCCATGGCGCGATGCGCAGTGAGCGAATCTGATTGGCCTCGCGGCGCAACACGTCGAAGCGAAATCCGTGGAAAGCGAAGCTTTGGCCTTCGTCGGGAATGAGGCGCGCTTCGTGCAAAACCAGGCCGGCGATCGTTGCAGCTTCCTCATCGGGCAAGCTCCAACCGAACTCCCGGTTGAGGTCGCGAATGGTGACGCGGCCGTCGACGATACACGAACCGTCTTCTTGCCGGTGAACGCCGGCCACCGGAATATCGTACTCGTCGGAGATCTCGCCGACGATCTCCTCGATAATATCCTCCAACGTCACCACACCTTGGAGGGCGCCGTACTCATCGATGACCAACGCGAAATGCTCCCGGCGCTGGCGAAAGGCCTGCAACTGGCTGAGACTATCGGTCGATTCGGGTACGAACCAGGGTTTTGCCGCCAACCTGGGTATATCTATTTCGTCGATATGACCGCCTTGGCCCTGGACTTCGCGCAACAGAGATTTTGCGTGCAAAACGCCGATAACGTTGTCGGGGTCGCCACGATAAAGCGGCAGGCGCGTGAACTGGCTGCCCAGCACCTGCGAGACGATTTGCATCGGCGACAGATCGGCGTCGACCATTTCCAAATCGGTGCGGTGGGTCATGATCTCGCCGACTTCGACATCGTCAAGGTCGAGAACTCCCCGCAGCATCACGCCCTCGTCGGCTGCCGTTTTATCGGCGTCGGAGTGTAAACCGATGGCGCCGCGTATTTCTTCTTCGCGGGCCTTGCGGCTTTGCTCGATGGTGCGGTCGCCGGCGACATGCAACAGGCTGCGCACGATAGCTTCAATGAGCCGGGTGATCGGCGACAGTAGGGCCACAACGAGCCGCAATATCGGGGCCACATAAAGCGCCACCCGGTCGGCGTGCCGGATGGCGTAGGTTTTCGGCAGTACCTCGGAAAAAATTAGAACCAGCGTCGTCATAATCAACGTCGCATAGAGCACGCCGGCATCGCCAAACAGTTCAATAAGAATGCTGGTGGCCAGTGCGGAGGCCAGGATATTGACGACGTTGTTGCCGACCAGGATGCTGCCGATCAAACGCTCCTGTCGACGGCGCAGCTGATTTACCACCCGTGCGCGCCAATTGCCGTCGCGCTCGAGTTGGTGCATGCGCGGCCGCGACGCGCCGGTAAGCGCGGTCTCGGAGCCGGAAAAAAAGCCCGACAATAATAACAAGACAATGATCGCGATGATGATCAGGACGACGGAGTCACTCATGTCTGGCTGGCTTCTTTGGCTTCTTTGGCTTCACGGGTCAAGCGGCAACCGCGCGCCCGAGGATGGCTTCGACGTCGCCGAGATCGACATCGCGCGCGACAAAAGCTTCGCCGATTGCGCGCGCCAATACGAATACCGGTCGGCCCTGGCTTACCTTTTTGTCAGTGCCGATCAGCGATATCAGGCGTTGAATGTCCCACTGTCCCTCGGGATGTCCGGGCGGCTCCGTCGATAGTCCGGCGCCTTCTAAATGCCGGCGAACCCGCGCCGCTTCGTCCGGCGTGCATAAATTCAGGCGGGCCGAAAGATCGAATGCCAACGCCATGCCGATGGCAACCGCTTCTCCGTGTAGCATCAATTCGCCGAAGCCGGTCTCCGCTTCCAGCGCGTGCGCAAAGGTATGGCCAAGATTAAGCAGGGTGCGGCGGCCGCGTTCTTGTTCGTCCTCGGCAACGATGGCGGCCTTCATACGGCAACTCTTCGCCACCGCGTAGATTCGTGCCTGGTCGTCGCCCGACAACAGAGCAGCGCCGTTGGCCTCGAGCCAGGCAAAAAATTCGGCATCGCCGAGAAGCCCATATTTCACCACTTCGGCGTAACCGGCCAATAATTCGCGCCGCGGCAGGGTGTCGAGGGTCTGCGTATCGGCGACCACCAGCCGGGGTTGGTAGAAACTGCCGATCAGGTTCTTGCCGTGGCGCGCGTTTATCGCTGTTTTACCGCCGACCGAACTATCGACCTGCGCCAGTAGCGTCGTCGGCACCTGCACATAGTTGATGCCCCGCAGGAGGGTGCTGGCGGCAAAGCCGGTAATATCACCGATCACGCCGCCGCCCAGCGCAACCAATGTGGTTGCCCGCTCGATACCGCGCTGCAATAGCTCGTCGAGCAGATTCTCAAAGGGCCCGAAGGACTTGGTCGCTTCGCCGGGCGGCAGGACGATCATTTCATGGTCGATGCCGGCGGCCTCCAGGCTCGCTGCCAGACGGTCGCCCAAAAGGGGCGCCACGTTGGCGTCGGTGATGATGAAGGCCCGCGGCGTGTCGAGCCGCGACGATATCTGCGCACCGGCACTGTCGATCAGCCCCGGCCCGATAAGAATATCGTAACTCCGTTGGCCGAGATCGACAGTGATCTGCTCGACCGGCCCGCTATCGGCGTGCGATGTCATGCCTTCTCCGCGGCGCGGTACGCTTCGAGAGCGTTAAGCACCTGTTGCAGGGTATCTTCGGCCGGCGCGTCGAGGCTGTCGACGACGATGTCGGCCAGCTGGTAGATCGGATAGCGCTGCTCTATCAGATGCAAAAGTATTTCTCTGGGATCGCCGCTTCTCAGCAACGGACGATCTTCACGGCGCGACGTCCGACGCACCAATGTATCGATGTCTGTCCGCAGCCAAACAGAGACTCCTTTCGCTGCAATGCGCTCGCGGGTTTGCGCGTCCATAAACGCGCCGCCGCCGGTTGCCAGGACAATCGCAGGGCCGTCGAGGAGGCGGGCAATAACACGCCGTTCGCCATCGCGGAAGCTTGCTTCCCCAAGCCGTTCGAAGATGTCATTGATCGACGAACCTGCTGCCGCCTCGATCTCGTCGTCGGCATCCACGAATGGCAATTCGAGGCGTCCGGCCAGGCGCCGCCCGATCGCCGTTTTTCCGGCGCCCATCAGGCCGACCATGACGATGGTGTCTTTCGTGGCTATTACGTCGGGACGGCCGTCTTGACCGCTGTAATCGTCGGTTATTTGCTCAGACTCGATCATTCGCTGCTATTGTATCACCGCGACGCCCCTGTTGGCGCCTGCCGTGGAATCGCCATGTTTGCAACGTATCACAGCGGCGCCATTTCTGTCGCGCGTCGCATCTTAAGGGGAGCGCGGTTGCGCGTCACGGTAATCGATCTAACAAACAGACTAATGTAGGCGATAAAGTGCTGAAATTTATAATGGCATTGATTGTTGTGGTGCTGGTGGGAGGCGCCGTGTTCTTGGCGACCTGGGAAATCCCGGCGCCGAACCAACAAGTTGAAAAGGTGATACCGGATGACCGATTCCCGCGCTGACCGGCGTCTGCGCGCGGCCAAAATCATCGCGGTTGCCGCCGCGGCGTATTTCTTCGCACAGGGGCCGGGGATCGCGCAGTCGAGAGCCCCGGTGTCTCTGATTCCACAGCCGATAGAAAAAGAAGAGAGCGTGCCGGGAAAGCGCCAAGGCCAAACCGAACCTTCGAGGATTTTCCGGTCGATTCCCGGTACCGGCGACAGCAGCGTTCGAGTTCGCGGTCTCGGCGCAGTCGACACCGACGCCGTCGGACTGTCCGGGCGAAACTCTATTGGTCTCTCTACCGAGATGTGGCGTGGCACGTCACGGGCGGTCGCCGAGCGTCTGCTCACCGCAATGCCCGAGCGTTTGGCGAGCGCCGCCGCGCAAGATCTGGCGCGCAGCCTTCTTTTGGTTGCAGCCGAGCCACCCGCCAGCGCCCGCGGCGACATCAGTTTGGTAAAATTACGTGTCGAGAAGTTAATCGCGCTTGGCGCCGCCGAGGATGCCGAGCAGTTGTTGCGCGCGGTGTCGGCGCGCTCGGTGCCGAAAAATCTGATCGAACCGGCAGTCCGGGTGCGTTTGCTTACCTCCGACTTCGCCGGCGCTTGCCACGCGGTCGAGGCCGCCGATAGCGGCTTCGTCTCCGAGTTCGGCCAGAAAGCTTTAATTTTCTGCCAGTTGCTGAACCAAGAATTTTCCGAGGCCGTACTGGGACTCGAGCTGTTGCGCGAGCAGAACCTGGCCCAGGATGTAACGTTTTTTGAACTCTCTAACGCGATCATTTCCGGCGCGGTGCCGACTGCCGAACAGCTTGCAGCGCCAGGTCAGGCCAGCGCTCTGAATTTAGCGCTTATTCGCGCCGCCGGGGGGCGGGTGCCCGCTTGGTTTGCCGAGGCGGATGCGCCGAGCCTGCTCAAAGCCGTTGCCATCACATCGGATGCGGACCGTGAGATCCGCCTTGTGGCGGCGCGCCGCGCCGCCCAATGGGGGGCTTTGTCGCCGGTGGAAATGGCAGACGTTTACGCCGGGTTGGGCATCAGCGCCGATGAAGTCGCGACGGTGCTATTGGAGCCGGACACTGTTTCCGCCGGGCTGCGCTTGGCGGTCATGTATCTTGCCGCCGATAGCCAAGACATCGCTGTCGCGCGCGCCGAGGTCTTGCGTGAGATGTGGCGTCTGGCGGCGGAACAGCAGGAGTGGCGGCTGGCAGCGCGACTGACGGCGGCGCAATTGCGCCACGTCCGGCCGGCGCCGGCATTTACCTGGTTCGCCAGCGACGCCATCGCCGCCAGTTTGGCCGCCGGCGAATTCGAGCAGGCGCTCGATTGGTTCCGGGTTGCCGCCAGCCGTAGCGGTTTCGACAAGGAAGCAGACGATGCGCTTACCGCGTTATGGCCGGCGCTGCGCATGGCGGCCGGGCGCGGAACGCCGGCGCGGACCGCTGGTGTTCAAACGCGGGTGTTCGATCAAACGGGTCGCCGGAGCGTTTCGACCATAACTCGCGCGACCAACTCGACCACGGTGCGCAACAGCCGGTTGCCGTGGGACGACCGCCGGCTCGCGGAGTGGATCGCCATTCAAGAGGCCGACGGAGCAGTCGGCGTCGCCACTGTCGCGACCGTATTGGCCTTATTTGACGCGTTGGGAGAGCAGGTCTCGGAGGCTTTTTGGCTGCGTGCCGAATTGGCGGAGCCGCTATCCACGGCGTTTCCGCCGCTCGATGTCTGGGTCGGATTACTGCGCGCGGCGGAGGCCGGCAATGTCGCCGAAACCGCGTTGTACGCGCTGCTCGCCGTCGGCGAAGACGAAGTCTCGCAGCTTCATCCCGTGGCGATCCATACGATCGTTAGGGCTATGCGGCGCGTTGGCTTGTCGGAAACCGCGCGCGCATTTGCGCTCGAGGTCGCGTTGACAACTGCCCCATGAGCCAAACCGCGCAGCCGCGACGCGGCCGGGCCGGGGGCGCCAAAAAACTGCCGCCAGAGGCAATCAGCCGGTATCTCGAAGCTTTCCTGGAAATGCTCATCGCCGAACGCGGCGCGGCGGCGAACACGGTGGTGTCGTATCAGGCTGACCTCGCCGACTGCGCTGGCGTACTGGTAGGCGCGGCTAGATCACCAAAGGCCGTACTGGACACCGCCACGACCCAATCGTTGCGGCGCTATCTCAAAAGGCTCGAGGCGCGCGGTTTGGCGGCGCGAACGGTGGCGCGGCGAATCTCGGCGCTGCGCATGTTCTACCGCTTTCTGCACGCCGAGGGCTTACGTCCGGACGACCCGACGAGCGTGCTCGAAAGCCCGCGGCAAGGCCGCTCGCTGCCGAAAATTTTAAGCGAAGACGAGGTATCGGCCCTACTGACCGCCGCATCGCAGCGTTCGGGACCGGAAGGGCTGCGTCTCAAGGCCTTGGTCGAATTGTGTTATGCGACCGGATTGCGGGCCAGCGAGCTGGTTGGCTTGCCCCTGGCCGTGGTCCAGCGCGATCCACAGGTAATTGTCGTGCGCGGCAAGGGCGATCGCGAGCGTATGGTGCCGCTGAACGATCCGGCTCGGGCAGCGATCAGAGCGTATTTGGACGTGCGCGATAGTTTTTTGCGCCGCGACAAGGAAAACCCTTATTTGTTTCCGGGCCGCAACGGCCGCGCGATGTCGCGGCAGCGCTTCTTTCAACTGTTGAAGGAGCTGGCGAACGCCGCCGGCATCGATGCGCGGCGGGTAAGCCCGCACGTCTTGCGCCACGCCTTCGCCACGCACCTGCTGAACAATGAGGCCGACCTGCGCAGCGTGCAGAAAATGCTGGGCCACTCGGATATATCGACCACTCAGATCTACACCCATGTCCTCGACGAGCGATTGCGGCAATTGGTGAGCGAACGACATCCGCTTGCCCGCGTGGCGTCTGACCGTTAGATAGCGCCCCATGCGCCACTTTCTGGACTTCGAAAAATCGATCGCCGAGTTGGAAGGCAAAATTGAGGAACTTCGCCATCTCTCCGATGGCGGAGATCTCAACATCGCCGACGAGGTTGGCAAGCTTCAGGCGCAAGCCGAGCGAATGCTGCGCCAGACCTACGGCAAGCTCACGCCATGGCAGCGCGTGCAGGTCGCCCGGCATCCAAACCGGCCCCACGCGTCCGACTATATCGAGGCCCTGATCACCGATTTCACGCCGTTGGCCGGCGACCGCGCCTACGCCGAAGACCCGGCGATCATTTGCGGTCTCGGCCGTTTTCGCGGCTGGTCGGTCACCGTTATTGGGCACGAGAAGGGCAGCGATACCGACGGCCGCATCGCCCACAATTTCGGCATGGCGCGTCCCGAGGGCTACCGCAAAGCACAGCGCCTGCTGGCGCTGGCGGACCAGTTCGGATTGCCGGTAATCACGCTGGTCGACACGCCCGGCGCCTATCCCGGGGTTGGCGCCGAGGAGCGCGGTCAGGCCGAAGCCATCGCCGAGTCGATACGTTCGTGCCTGGGACTGCGGGCGCCGCTGGTGTCCGTGGTGATCGGCGAGGGCGGGTCCGGCGGCGCCATTGCACTGGCCGCCGCCAATACCGTTTTGATGCTCGAGCACGCGATTTATTCGGTCATTTCGCCGGAAGGCTGCGCGTCGATCCTATGGCGCGATAGCGACAAGGCGCGCGACGCCGCCGAAGCGTTGCGGATCACCTCG
>JAPUHN010000320.1 GCA_027297685.1 Alphaproteobacteria bacterium
AACCGGCAGGTCAGGGTGCAGCCGACTTGGGCAGAGACGCAGAGCGTGCCGCGCTCGCGCTCCGGGATGTGGACCGTCTCGACCTCCTGCCCGTCGGCCAGGCGCAGCAGCCACTTGCGCGTGCCGTCGGCCGCCACCTGCACCGTCGCGACCTCGGGCCGGCGCACCGCGAAGCGCTCGGCCAGGCGCGCGCGGAACGCCTTGGAAAGCGAGGTCATGACCGAGAAATCGACGGCCCCCCGGTGATAGATCCAGTGCCACAGCTGGCCGGCGCGAAAGGCCGGCTCGCCGAGCGCCAGCACCGCGGCCTCCAGCTCCGCGCGCGAAAGCCCGATCAGGTTCTGGGGCCCCTCCACCGCCTGGCTCGGCGGGGCGAAGTGGCGTGCGTGCGCGGTTCCGCTCATGACCCCAGACAGATAGGGCGGCGGCACCGGCCTGGCAAGGCGGACCGGACGCCGCGGGGCGGCTGAAGTTCGAGATTCCGCCGAGACAACGCCCGCAACGTCGGCTTTTCAGCGGATCATGTATTTTGTGTGCCCAACAACAGCCTTTTCCCTACGAAATCCGATGGTAGACCCACAGGAGACATTCGCAGTCTGCTAGAGCAGCCTTCAGCAGTGCGCTAAGCTCCTAGAGAATTTGCGTCTTAGGGCGTTCGCCGCGTGACAGGCGCGGAGCCTGCGCGCAGGTTTGCCAGAGGGGGGAACATAGTTTTGTCATTGCGTTGGGCCATGTTGCTGATTCTGTTCCTGGTGCGCCTAGCAATGGGCTATCAGTTCCAGTCGATCGCGTCGATCTCTTCACATTTGGTAAGCGAACTCGGCTTTAGTTATGCCGAGATCGGTACGTTGATCGGGTTCTTCCTGCTGCCGGGAATTTTCTTTGCCATTCCGAGCGGTCTGATGACCCGCGCGGTCGCTGACAAGAACCTGCTGATGGTCGGCGCTGTGACAATGATCGTCGGCGCCTTTGTCATGGGGTCTGGGGACAGTACCGGATCGCTCTATGTGGGTCGTCTGATCACTGGCATCGGTGGGACTATCTTCAACGTCATTTTGACCAAGATGGTCACTGACTGGTTCATCGAGAAGGAAATTGTGACGGCCTTGGCTATCATGTTGACGGCATGGCCGATCGGCATCTCCCTCGGTCTGCTAACTCAAGGTTTGATCGCCGATGCTTTTGGTTGGCCGTGGGCGATGCATGCGACAGGTGTCCTCGCTCTGGTCGCGTTGCTGCTGACCGCCGCGCTCTACCGTGACGCACCGAATGTTGAACAAGCCGGCGATCAGTCATTGCGGTTCGGATTGCCGAAGCGGCAGTTCGTCCACGTCAGCGTCGTTGGTATCGCCTGGGCCCTCTACAACACGTGTTTCATCATCTTAGTGAGTTTCACGCCGGATGTGTTGGTCGGACAGGGCTATGAATCGAGCGCGGCGAGTTCCATCACCAGTCTTGCTATGTGGGCGATGCTGATATCCATCCCCTTCGGCGGCCGTGTCCTGGAAGTTTTCGGCTGGATCACGGTCTCCATCGCGGTGACGTTGACGGTGTCGGCCGCTACAATGATGGCGCTCTCGCAAGGCATTGCGCCAGAGGTTCTATGCGTCGCCTTTGGCGTCGTCGCAGGTATTCCGGCCGGCGCACTGATGGCGCTGTCGGCCGAGGCAGTCAGTTCCGACAATCGAGGCCCAGGTTTGGGCATTTTCTTTACCTGGTACTATGTCGGCATGACTGTCGGCCCGGCTTTGGCGGGTTGGACCCGGGATATTAGTGGCAGTACTGCGGCGCCGATCATATTGGGAGCGGCGATGTTGATTGGTGTGGTTCTACTTGTCGGAACGTTGCGCATGCTGCAAGCAATTTGGCCGATCGAAGCGGCGAGTTCTTCCGCGCAAACGGCGAGCTAGATCAAGCGATAGGCCTACTGCCCACTCCGGATGCGGTCGACCACCGCTCGGCAACAGCGTAGCATGCCAAATTGCGGTTGCCGGCGACGAACGGAAAGAGTCCTTTTGCGGCTATGCGTTTCAGCAGGTGAGGGCCGAATACCAGTGGTCCTTGTACGCCCGTTATTGAGCGGAGCAGCTCAATCTGTAATTGGACCGCTGCCGACCCGAGGATGAGGCCGGGGGCCGTCGGAAACCGCCATACACAGCACGATTTCGTTTGGACGGGGCGCATCAGCAACCATCACAGTCATGGTATCGAAATGATCGAATGACCAAGCCTCATCTTTGTGCCCAAGGGGAAGGTCAATGGGCACACCCAACGCTGCGACTTTCGCATTCGCGGGAATAAGCGCCTTGCCGCCGCCAACAGCCGCTCGCATCGGCTTACCCAGTTTCGGATGGATCATAGCTGCGCCGTGCTCCATATCGCCGGCGACGCCAACGATGGCTGCCTTGCCGTAACTGACTGGCGGACCAGCAAGCAATTTCACGGCGTCGGCCATTAGTCGTTCGCCAAGTTGACCGCCGATGTCGAAAAGAGGTGACAAGTCCTTG
>JAPUHN010000321.1 GCA_027297685.1 Alphaproteobacteria bacterium
GGCGACGGTTTCGACGATATCATTATCGGCGCATCCAACGCCGCCGGCGCCAGTAACTTTCCCCAGAGCGGCGCTGGTGAAAGTTACGTGATATTCGGCCACGCTGGGGTTTTTGCCGACATCGATCTTGGTTCGCTCGCGCCTGCAGACGGATTCGCTCTTTATGGCGCAGACATCGACGACCATTCGGGATTTACCGTTTCCTCAGCCGGAGACATCAACGGCGACGGTTTCGATGATTTGATTGTTGGCGCCTATCTTGCCGATGGCGCAGGCGGCGCCGACTACGGCGAAAGTTACGTTATCTTCGGAAAAGCAGGTGGCTTCACCGATATCGACCTGGGTGCGATAGCACCAGGCGATGGTTTCACGATTACCGGCGGCGGCGGTGGCGATCAGGCAGGTTGGTCGGTTGCCTCGGCGGGCGATGTAAATGGCGACGGATTTGACGACATTATCGTCGGCGCACCGCGCGCCGGTGGCATTGGTGATTTGGAATCATCGGCCGGTGAAAGCTATGTGATATTCGGCAAGGCCGGAGGCTTTGCCGATATCGACGTCAGCGCGTTAACGCCTGCTGACGGATTTACGATTTATGGTGCCGATGCGGGCGACCGCTCGGGTTACTCGGTTTCATCGGCCGGCGACGTCAATGGTGACGGCTACGAGGACGTCATTGTCGGCGCTATCGGCGCGCGGGGCGCCGGTAACCTGACGTTTAATTCCGGCGAGGCCTATGTCGTGTTCGGTAAAGCCAGCGGCATCGCCGATATCGATCTTGGCGCGCTTTCACCGGCGGACGGGTTCACGATCCGCGGCGCCGATGCCAGCGATACCTTGGGTCGTTCGGTCTCTTCGGCCGGCGACGTGAACGGTGATGGCTTCGACGACATTATCGTCGGCGCGTGGTTTGCCGAAGTTGACATCACCCTGAGCGGTATGGGCGAAAGTTACGTGATTTTCGGCAAAGCCGACGGTTTCGGGCCGATCGATGTCGACGCTCTGACGCCGACAGAAGGCTTTACCATCCTGGGTGGGACCATGGGTGATCGTGCAGGCGGTTCGGTTTCAGCTGCCGGCGATGTCGATGGCGACGGCTACGATGATATTATCGTTGGCGCGCCACTTGCTGCCGGCACCGGCGCATTGGGTTCCACAGCGGGCGAAAGCTACGTGCTCTTCGGCAGCGATTTGACCGGCGCGGTTACCCACGCTGGCACCGAATTCAGCGAAGTACTGACCGGTACTATAGACGCCGATGTGATGGTTGCCGGCCAGGGCGACGACACCGTAAACGGCGGGGGCGGCGAAGATGTGTTGATTGGCGCTTCCGGCGACGATCTGCTGTCGATTGGCGACACCAATTTTGCGCGCATCGACGGCGGCACCGGCTACGATACGGTTGCGCTCGACGGCGCGGGCGAGAGCCTCGATCTGACGTTGCTTGGCTCGTCGGAGATCGAAGGGGTCGAAGCGTTCGATCTGTCGGGCTCTGGTGACAACGAGCTGATCCTCAACGCCCAGGACGTGTTGCAGTTGTCCGACGAAACAAACGATTTGCACGTCTTCGGCGATGGCGGCGACAGCGTGACACTGGAAGGCGACTTTGCCGCGGCAGGTCAGGAAATCATCGACGGCACCACGTTCGATGTCTACGTGTCGGCGAGCACGGAAGCGCGCGTCTTGACCGAGACCGTGGATGTCAACGTGACCCTGGTCGTCGTTTAGCCTCAACAATCATTCCAACCATGACCGCTGCCCTCGCTAAAACACGGGAGCCTGAGACCGAGGCGCCTCAAACACCGCCGCTGGCGTTGGAGCCGTCGCCGCAGTTCGTGCAGTGGCTGGCCGGACTCGACACCAGTCTCTGCCTGACCACGTATCAGGCCGGCAAGATATTCATGATCGGCAGCACCGAGGGCGGGCGGCTTTCGGTTTTCGAACGCACGCTCAATCGCTGCATGGGGTTGGCGGTTACACCCGGCAGTATTTACGTCGCGACCCAGTGGCTGCTTTGGCGCCTGGAGAACGCCCTGCCGGCCGGTCAAACCAAAGACGGCTATGACGGCTACTTTGTGCCTCAGGTCGGAACCGTGACCGGCGACATCGACATCCACGATATGGCGGTCGATAGCGACGGCCGGGTCGTCTTCGTCAATACGTTATTTTCCTGTTTGGCGACAACCAGCGAGTCCCATTCCTTCCGGCCGCTGTGGAAACCTAGCTTTGTCACGGAGTTAGCGCCGGAAGATCGTTGCCACCTGAATGGGTTGGCGATGCGCGACGGCAGACCTGCCTACGCGACCGCGGTGGCTCAATCGGACAATGCCGGAGGCTGGCGTGAACACCGCCGCCGCGGCGGATGCGTGATCGATATCGAATCCAATGAAATCGTTGCCAACGGTCTTTCCATGCCCCACTCGCCACGCTGGCACGATGATCGGCTGTGGTTGCACAATTCAGGCTCCGGTGAGTTCGGTTATATCGACTTTGCGACCGCACGTTTCGAACCGGTGTGTTTTTGTCCCGGCTATCTGAGAGGGCTTACCTTCTGCGACGGCTACGCCGTTATGGGCATGTCCAAACCACGCGGTGACAAGGCCTTCGCCGGTTTGGTGCTGGACAATACGCTGAAAAAGGCCAAGGTCAGCGCGCAGTGTGGGCTCGTTGTCGTCGACCTGACCACCGGCGAAACGGTGCATTCGCTCAAATTCGACGGCGTTGTTGAAGAGCTCTACGACGTTGCCACCTTGACCGGTATAAGCCGGCCGATGACCATCGGTTTCCAGACTGACGACATTCGCCGCGTGATCTCCATAGAAGAATAATACCAAATCTCGTTAATACGAACCCCTTTCATGGGGACGGATTGGCCCTTTCGGTTAGGCGCGCGGCACAGCGCTATGCGGGGCCATCGGGCCAGCCGCGCAACGCGGCCGGGGGGCCAAGCCGCCCCACCGAAGGCCGCCATCCTTTGTCCGCCGGTGTTGTTGCGGGCTGCTTGCGGTACCAGCACCGCGGTGCAACCCGCGCCTATCCGGCGAACAAATTCTTGGTGCTGAAAGGGATCCGTATTAACGAGACTTGGTATAAGCCCGCCAGTACGGGGATTTCCCCGTGCGGTTGTTCGTTCCTTCTTTCGTTCGAGTTATGGTACGCCGTGAACTGGGAAAAGAAGGGACTGCACGATGGCGGGCGAAACCAACCGGCAATGGCTACTAGTGAATCGTCCGGACGGCGTACCGAGCGAGAGCGATTTCAAAATGGCAGCGAGCCCGGTGCCCGAACCGGGGGAGGGTGAGTTCGTGGCGCGGGCGCTCTTTCTGTCTGTCGACCCGTATATGCGCGGACGAATGCGCGACGTTAAGTCCTATGCGCCGCCAGCGCCGCTGGGCGAGGTCATGGGCGGTGGAGTCGTCGGCCAGGTCGTCGCATCGAAAACTCCGGTGTTCGCCGAGGGAGATATCGTCCAGGGCAATTTCGGCTGGCAGGAATACGCTGTCTCGGACGGCACAGACGTGCGGACTGTAGACGCGTCGCTGGCGCCGATTTCGACGGCTGTCGGCGTTCTGGGCATGCCCGGCATGACTGCTTATTTCGGTCTACTCGAGGTCGGACAGCCGGTTGCGGGCGAGACGGTGGTCGTCTCGGCGGCCTCGGGCGCTGTCGGTAGCGTGGTCGGACAAGTCGCCAAGATAAATGGCTGCCGCACCGTTGGGATCGCCGGTGGCGCTGAAAAATGCGCCTATTTGACAGATGTCCTCGGATTTGATGCGGCGCTCGACTACAAAGCAACACCCGATCTGCGCGCCGCCCTGGCCGATGCGTGCCCAGACGGCATCGATGTCTATTTCGATAATGTGGGCGGTGCGACCCTCGATGCAGTGCTGTCGCTCATCAATTTGCATGCGCGCATCGCTATTTGCGGCATGATCTCGGAATATAACCTAACAGCGCCCGAGTTGGCGCCGCGGCCGACCCGCGCGCTGTTGGTCAACCGGGCCCGCATGCAGGGCTTGCTGGTCCACGATTGGGCCGATCGCCGCGCCGAAGGCATCGCCCAAATGGCCGCTTGGATCAAGGAGGGCAAACTCCGCTACAAGGAGGATGTGGTCGAGGGCATCGAGAACATGCCCGCTGCCTTCCTGCGCCTGTTGCGCGGTGAGAACTTTGGCAAGCAATTGGTCAAGGCGGGCGATCCGGATTAAGCGCGAAAAAACAGCACCGCGGCGATAAAGACAATTATGGTCAACGCGATACCGCCGATCGCGGCGGGAAGAATAAGGCGGGCGGCGCGGCGGCCGTTGCGCCACGCCCAAACTATGCCCGTTGCAGCACCGACAACTAGCGGTACGGTAATAAACAAAACCGCAAAGCCCTGTACGAAGCCGTAATAATCGATCATGCCCACACGGCCATTTGTATTCTAGACGCGGCAGATAGCGTATCATTACCACTGCGCCAAATGACTTTTAATTGTCTTTGGCGCAATTCGAAGATGCGCCGCCGTGTTAGATTCTCGGTGCAGCGTATTTGAGGACCATGTGAGGCATTACTGGTTATGAACGAGCCTTTTGCCGATTACGTACTCGGTCGCTCGTGCGAAGGCTGCACCATGTGCTGCAAGCTCCTGCGCATAGAGGCTCTGGATAAACCGCGGTCGCAATGGTGCAAACATTGCGATATCGGGACCGGCTGTAAAATATATCAGGAAAGACCCACGGAGTGCCGGGACTTCGACTGCGGCTTTCTCACGCAAGCGAATATCGGTGATCACTGGAAGCCGGCGAAATCGAGAATGGTGATCACACTGGCAACCGAACCGAACCGATTGACCGTCTTCGTCGATCCCGACCGGCCCGATGTTTGGCGCAAGGATCCCTACTTCTCGGATATTAAAAATTGGGCGCGGACTGCAGCCAAGAATCGTGGGCGGGTGGTGATAACACAAGGCACTGACGTGTTTGTGGTGACGCCCGACGGCGAGACCAGATTGGGCCCGGTTGACGACGATCAGCTCATTATCTCACGCCGTAAGCGCGGTTCCAGCGGTGCCGGGGTCGAGCACATTACCGTCAATCGGAACGATCCAGTGATGGCTGCGATGAGGCTCTTGAAAGACCGCGACGCCGCCAAGAACGCATCGCCCGACGAACTCGCCGAATCCAGGCGCCAGGTCGACGCCTGGCTGGCGCAGCACGATAAATAGATCAGCGCAGCAGCGCCCATTGCTTTAGTTCGTGCTGAACAGATATTTCGCGATATCGGGATTCTCACGCCGCCACATCACGTTGTCCAAGAAGTAGTGGTGGACATTGATGAATATGGCGAATGCGAACAAGAACATCTGGCTGCCGAAGATGGCCCTGTTGTAAGTGGCGAACAGGTCGAGTGCTGTCGGCAGAATCCAGAAACCGGCGAAGGCGATAACGACACCGAAGAAGAAAAAATAGGCAAGTCGCAACACCGGATTTGTAAGCAGGCGGCGCGAGTGGTCCGGATCGACCTTGTCGCGTTCGATGTTGAGCTGGTAGCGCCAGACCACGATGAGATACTGCAGCGAATGAGCCGCCGGCGTCGCGAGCACCATTAGCACAACGAACGCGGTTGGGGCGACGAGCGCCGGAAAAAGAACCCAGAGATAAAGGGTTACCAGATAGGCTACCGCGCCGTTGAAGGGGAACGGTTTGACCGAACGCCTTGCCGGCGAAGTTTCGGTAAAAAATTTGATAGGAGTGGGCGAAATGGGGTGAATTGATAAAGTGGGCGAGGAAGAGGATCGTCGCTACTACCTTGGGCTGGAAGGTTGCCACGTCCAGGAACATCAACGGAATAAATAACAACAGCGAACCGCCACCCAGACACAGAAAGTCGATGAGGGGCGTAAACAGATAGCCATCGCGCACCGCTTCTCTCCGGTGCATCGATTGGGCGCTGTTATGCTCTTGGTTGAGCGGTGGCGACGCAATCGTCATGGTAACGAACTGCCCTAAGTTGACAATTATCTAGTCGCCGAACAGGGTGCAATCATCAGCGTTAATATCCGCTGAAAGATATCGGGATTGCATTCTTTCTCTGAAAAATGTCCCTTCATAACAGTATGTTAGTATAATGCTTCGAAACCACACGCCGCGCGGTCCCTCGGGCTTTGGCAGCGTTAAACGTGAATGAAAGAGGTTGAGGATGACCGAACCGTTAGATCGGGACGTAGTAATCCGTCTATTGGATCAGCTGGGCGGCGACCAGGACGCAGACGTTCTGGAGGCGGCGCGTGATCTGCACGCGCAGATTACCGCCGCTGGTCTGAATTGGGACGAGTTGTTGATGCCGGATGTCGATACAACGATGGATTCTACCGAAACAGACGAAACGGCCGTCGAAACAGACGAAACGGCCGTGTCAGATCATTCGGACCAGGATGGCGATGACGCCGCGCCTTCTGCTGGCAAGAAGGGTAAGAACGCCGAAACGCTTGCACTGATCGAAAAGCTCCTCGCCAAACCCGATCGTTCAGACGCGCTTCGTGAAGAACTGGAAGATTACAAGGAAGACATCGCGCAGGGTGAATTCAACGCGAAGGACCACCAGTATGTTCGCGCCCTCTACGCCCGGCTGGCTAAATAACGAAGACGCATCCTCTGGTTCGCAAACCGGCGATTGTTCCCCGCAGCCATCAATAATCTGAAGCCCGGTCGGATACTGCTTTAGAGCCGGCTTTGCCTGCGCTGGGCAGCGACCGGTAATTCGCCGAGGCGCTCCCATTCGCTGTGGCGGAATAGCTCGGGGTCGTCGAGATAGTCGAGCATCATATCGGTGACGTCGTCGCCCCAGAAAATTTCGCCATCAATGACGAAGGTCGGTACGCCGAATACGCCGCGCGCGACCGCTTCTTCGGTGTTTGCGCGCAGTTGCTGTTTGACCGCTGGGTCGCTGACGCGCGCCTGCCAGTCATCGACACCCAGCTTTACAGCCAGAGCGGATAAACTTTCCGGGTCTTGGCCGTCATTTCCGGCACCCCAGATGTGATGAAAAATGGTGCCAATGGCGGCGGGTTCGCTGTCGAGCGCAACGGCGAGGCGCAGCACGGCGAGCGGATTGAACGGGTGGCGCGGCGGCGTCTTGAACGGGATGCCCCGCTTGGCCGCCAGCCAATGGCAGTAGCGGTAGGTCTGACGCCGCTTGGCCGGAATCTCGGCCGGGCCCATATTGTCCCATGCGCCGAGCAGTCCGGCGAACAGCACCGGCTTTATCCGAACCTGCACATCGGACGGCAGCCGGTCGAACGTGGCGAACTGTAGATAGGCGTAGGGCGATACGACGTCGAAATACCAGTCGGCGTGGTGTGGCATAGCAGCACTTTCCTCCGGCCAGTGATCATTCGCGTTTAGTGTAGCGAACACATGCGTCGGCGAACACGTCGAGCCGCCTTAAAGATCGAGAATAACGCCGCAGTCTTCGCCACATGTGGCGTCGCCAGCTGTCGATCGAGGCGTCGAGCAGCAAATCAGAACTTCGTCATCTCCATGGGGCGCGCTCGGTTCCTCGATATAGTCAACCGCGCCGCTCTTGAGGCGCGTCGCACAGGTACCGCAAATACCCGAGCGGCAGGAAAAAGCCGGATCGAGCCCCGCCGCTTCGGCGAGATCGAGCAGCGTCCCCTTGTCGGGCGACCACTCGACATCAATGTTCGAGGCGGCGAAGCAGACGTCGACGGGATCGCTGGCGGTCTCGTCGCGCGGCGTCGCCGGTCCGGCAGTGCGGTCGTGTTTGAGCACCGTCGCCGGCCCGAAAGATTCATAGTGGATCCGCTCGTCGAGTACGCCCAGACTGGTCAAGTCGTCATAGAGCGCCTGCATGAACGGTCGCGGTCCGCAAAGGTAGAAATCATAATCGTCGAGCGGCAGCAGACTGCGCAACACCGCCATGTCGACACGGCCTTCACTGTCATGGGTCATGCCAAGCCGGTCGCTAGCGAGCGGCTTGCTATAGCGAATATGCGCGGTGAACTGTTCGTACGTTGCAGCCAGACGGCGAACATGATCTCCGAAGGCATGAACACGACTGTTCTGGGCACCATGGATGAAGTAGGTGCGGCGGAACTGGCGGGTGCGTAAACCCTCTTTTATGATGGTGTTGGCCATGGCGATCATTGGCGTGATACCGACACCGGCTGACAATAAAACGACCGGCCGGTCGCTCGATTGGTCGAGGGCGAACTTGCCGCGTGGCGCCATCGCCTCCAGACGGAACCCGGGGGTTACGTGGTCATGGAAGAAATTGGATACCAATGCGTCGCCGCCCTCGCGCTTAATAGACAGGCGATAGCTGTCGCCACCAGGCGCATCGGACACCGTATAGGTGCGCATCACTGGCTCGGTATCGCCGGGAAATGCGAGACGGATCGGTAGAAACTGTCCGGGCTCGTGAGTAGCCAGGCCTCGACTGTCGGTGCGGCGTAGATAGAACGATGAGATCGTCTCGCTTTCCCGCTGCACATCGAACACTTCATAGGAGAGGTAGGCGTTACGTTGTTTGTTGGCGGTAACCGTTTCGGTCGCTTGCTGCCAGCTTCCCGTATTCTCGAGCATCGGTGAGTATTCGCCGAAGTCGAACCGCAACGGCATGCTGCCCTCGACCCGAATGACCTTGTCGGCGTGAAAGCGGATCAGCCGCTCGGCCCCGGCGAAAGCTTGGATTTCCTCGCTATCCCAGACGATTTCGGCGCTGCCGGTCGTATAAATCAGATCACCATTATCGAAGTCGGCGAACAGGAATCCGGCTTTCGGGTTCATCAAGATGTTGCCGACCGTATTAAAGTGCAAATTGCCCGAGAAGTCTGGAAAGACAAATGTCCGTTCGTCTTCGACCCGCACAAAACCAGGTTTGCCGCCCCGGTGTGAGACGTCGGCGCCCTGGGATGCCGCCGCCGGCCCATCCGAGTAGGCGGTGGCGATAAACAGCGTATCCGAGCACTCGATGAGCGCGCGCGTGCGTTCGTCGAATTTATCGGATACGTCGATCGGCCGCTCGATTTGGGGTGAATCGACGCCGGGTAGAACTTCTATTTCCCTGGTTTGAATATATTGCGGGCAATTGCCAAAGGTTTGCCTGGTCTCGATGACGAAGCCGTCCGGCCCGACGGAACGAACCCGTCCGGTCAACCGGTTGCGCCGCCGGGTTGCCGGTTCGATGCCAAGAAGTCCGATTTCCGCACCCGGCTTCAGTATCCCATTCAGGGGATCCCCGAACAGGGGCGCGCCGGCGATGTGGAGCGTGCGCGAATCGGGTGTGGACATAAACCCCGGCCGGCCGGTTACGATCGAGGCCCAGGGTTGGCCTTGATCATCGACAGTGCCGAGCAGGACGAAGGGCAGCATGGCGTAGAATTCGCGGTGTTGTTCGGGCAAATAGTCGCGAATCGCCCGGCTCGCGAAACTCCCAATCTTATCGCGCACCCCCATACGGTCTTGCGCCTGCAGTTCCCCCGGGTGGAATGGGGACGCCGATTCTTGAGGCTCATGGTTCATGGTTTTCGCTCCGGTTCAGGAACTACAGGCGTATGATTGTGCCAAGCCGCTAGGCCGACGGCGCAATAAATTCGACGCGGATGCCGCCAGGAATGGCGCAAATCATGTGTCGGGTCGGCCCACCGCCCAGCGACTCAGGCGCAAACTCGATCTCGACATCGTCGGTCGATTGAAGGACGCCGTGAAGCGATTGCAGCGTATCCGCGTCTTCCACAGTGAGGGCAAAATGGTGCAAGCCGATCACGTTTTTGCGGTCGAACGAAACCGCCGTCGCGGGATCTGCGGCGCCCCACAGGGTGATCATGGTGGTGCCGTCAGTCAGAAACACGGCGGGATAATCGGGCACTTCGCCCACCTGGTCAAAACCCAGGGTGCCGACAAAGAACTGGCGGGTCTTCTCGACGTCCGGGACGGTTAGTCCGATGTGGTGAGCGCCGCGGGTAATGGCTGCATTCGACATGGTGTTTCTCCTTAGATTGGACGAGCTTTGGCCGAAATTGGCAACGCCCGCTAATACGATACCCAGTAATTTAGGTAATTCCAAAATCAAGAATAATACTGTAATTTTGCAATAGATAATTATTAAAATAGGAATAATGGATGGACCGCCTTCAAACCATGACGGTGTTTGTCGCGGTCGCCGAGGAAGGCGGGTTCGCGGCGGCGGCGCGGCGGCTGAACATGTCGCCCCCCTCAGTTACCCGGGCGGTGGGTGAGCTCGAGGCGCGGCTGCGTGCGCGGTTGTTGCACCGCACAACGCGCACTGTGCGCCTGACCGATGCCGGCGAGCGCTATCTGGCCGATTGCCGGCGGATTATGTCGGAGATAGCCGAAGCGGATAGTCATGCCGCAGGCATTCACGCCGCACCGCAAGGAACCGTCACACTGTCCGGATCGGCGCTATTCGGCCGTATCGTCCTGACGCCGATACTTGTCGATTTGTTGGAACGCTACCCTGACATTTCTTTCGATACCCTGTTCGTCGATCGTGTAGTGCACCTGATCGACGAGGGCATCGACATTGCGGTGCGTATTGCCGAACTGCCGGATTCCTCGCTTGCCGCCGTCCGCGTTGGCAGCGTGCGCCGGGTGCTTTGCGCGTCGCCCGACTACCTTGCCGCAGCGGGTTATCCGGAGGCGCCAAGCGATCTCGCAGCGCACGATACAATCGATTTTGTCAATATTATGCCGCGCGGCGAATGGGCGTTCGAACGGGATGGTAGAAGCCATACATTCAAAACGCGATCACGGCTGCGCGCGAACAATGCCGATGTTGCGATCGCCGCCGCGGTCGCCGGGTGTGGTGTAACACGGGTACTGTCCTATATGGTCGCGCCGCAGCTTGAGCGCGGTGAATTGGAAATCGTTCTCTCCGAATATACGCCGCCGGCGGTACCGGTTCATGTTGTCCACAAAGAGCAAGGCCAAACGTCGGGCCGCGTACGCGCCGTGGTCGACCATCTGGTCGAACAGCTCAGGCAGGCCGCTGTCCTCCGCTAAGACAATGCGAGATTTGATATTAGTCGCCGGTGGCCGGTTTTAGAGCCAACAGAGATTGCTGGTCGATTTTTTTCACCGTGCTCAGGCCGGTCAGCCAATGTTGTTCCGAGCGTGACCAGACCTGCAGTCTGGGGACGAGCTCATCGCGCTGGCGAATGGTGCCGACGCGAATGCCGTGGATTTTTGGCCCGTCTCCCTCGGCCGTCGAATAAATTGGCGTACCGCACTCTGGACAGAATGCTTGCTGGCGTTTGGCGCCGCTCTCTGCCGTTTTTACATATATCTTCGGTTCGCCGGAACGTAGCGTAAATGTGCCTTCGTGGCTGAGGGCGACAGTGCGAAACGTCGAACCGGAAAGGGTTTGGCAGTCGCTGCAATGGCAGATGACGACGTTTTTGGGGTCGATCTCCGCTTCATAGGTAATGTCGCCGCAGTGGCACGCGCCGTCGATTTTCACTGCCGAGTCGCTCGTCACTCAACCGTTTTCAACGTCGCTATCAGCCGTTTGTCCGTCGTCGCCAGCTGCGAGCGGATCAGCAGCGGCTTCTAACGCCGCTTTTTTGGCTTCGGCTTTTGCGGCCTTTTTCTCGGCCTTGCGCCGTTCGCGTTCGAGCTTTTCGAACTTGTAATTCGTTTTGCGCGCCATGGCTGTCTCTCTTATTGGTGTTTCACCGCGGCCACGCGCATGATCGCCATAGGAACGCTCGCGTAAACCGACATCGGAGTCTTGTACCACGACCGTGGCGAAAAGGCCCGCGTTGTGACTCACATTCAAGAGGGTGCTGCCAGAACAGGGCGCTGATATGCTTAGCGCCGAATCTCAGGAGCGAAGGTGGAAGTGATGAAAGAGCGAATTGTCGAGATCGATACACCGGATGGGCGGATGGAGACTTTTCTCACCCATCCAGAACAGGGCGGGCCGTTTCCGGCGGTCGTCGTGTTTATGGATGTGTGGGGCGTGCGTGAGCAGTTGTTCGATATTGCCCGTCGTATCGCGACAGTCGGCTATGTTGGCGTGGTGCCCAACTTCTACTATCGCAAAGGCGGCATCACCTTCGATTACCGGCATCCCGACGGTAAGACGATCTCGCTGAGAACTCTCGACGCGGCCGACCAGGAGAAAATCCTCGCCTTCTTGTCCCATCTCACCGACGAACTGGCAGTCTCGGACACCGGCGCCGTGCGGGACTATCTGGCGAACGACAAGGCTGTGCGGCCAGGACCGATGGGTTCGGTAGGTTATTGCTTGGGCGGACGCCTGGTGATGCGCGCTGCCGGCGCGTTTCCTGACGCGTTCCGGGCCAACGCCAGCCTGCACGGTACGCGCTTGGCTACCGATGCGCCCGATTCACCACATCTGGAAGCGTCGAGGATGAAGGGCGAGATTTACTGCGGGTTCGGAGAACTCGACCATTACTCGCCTCCCGAGGTGATCGCTGCGGTCCGGGAGGCCTTTACCGGCGCCGCAGTTGAGTACCATGACGAAGTGCATGGCCAGGCCGACCACGGCTATGCCATTCCCGACCGCGACATATTTGATAAAGCGGCCGCCGAGCGCGATTGGGAGCTAATCTTCGCGATGTACCAGCGCCAGCTACGACCCTATGGAGACGTGCCGGTTTAGTCGGCGTTAATCCCTGCGGGCGGATCGCAGACCTCGGTTCCCATGTCAGCTGGAACGGAAAACTCCAACAATTCGAAAATATCGGAAGTACGGATTTCGTTGTGGGGAGCAAAGCCGGGAATATATACCGAATCGCCTTCTTCTAGGTGTACCGTTTCGCCGTCGGCGAACTGCAGTTCGAGCCAGCCCTCCAGCATATAAACGAATTGGCCTTCGCATTTATGGTAATGCCAGCCGGTCGGCTCGGATAATCCGGCCGTGGCCGAGGTTTTCTGAGCACGCATGCGGCCTTGGCTGGCGCCGGCAACGCCGAGATCGATATATTTGAAATACTCGCGCCGCCCCTTGATAAAGTTGGGATCGGATTTGCGGGCGACGGCGTATTCCGCGGTTTTAGACGTTTCGGTCGCAGCTGAAGCTTGGCTGGTCATTGTGGTCTTTCCTCGCTCGGTGAGCTGGGTTCAGTCTAACCGTTCGATGGTAAAGCCGGGCCAACCGGGCTGCAAGGGGGCAGAAGCCCAGGGAAATCGGTGGCGAGTTTGGTCGGTCGGTCCAACCGGCAGCAGCGCTCGAATGCCTTGCCTATGCTAGAGTCGGGATATTATGTTTAGCGCCCTGCGCGGATAAATTTGGTCGCAACCTTTTGGGATTTCCGGCACATGCAGCATAAAAATCTGATTCTGGCTGCGGTCGCATTATTTGTGCTGGCGGCGTGCGCAAGCGAACCCATAGCACCTCCAGCACCGGTCAAAGCGGTAGCTATTGAAAAGGTGGTGTCCACCGATGTCGAGGCGACCTGGAACGCGCTGATTGCCGGGATCAATGGGCGCGACTTCAAGATAAATTCACTTGTCAAAGAAGACCGCACGATCAGAGTTCTAGTTCAGTCGAACGTTCCGTCCCAATACGTCGATTGCGGTGAAATATCCGTGCGTTCACGACACCCTGAATTCGGCAATCGTAATTACAATTTTCCGGCCGCCAATTCGGCGCGCTATCTGGTAGCCGACGGCCGCGCCAATGAACTGGTCGATGTGGAACGTCGGACCAGCCTAAATGCCCTAGCCACTATTCGGCTTACTCCGACGAGCGGGGGAACTCTGGTGCGGGTCGATGCAAATTACGTGATGAACTTCAAAACGCGCGAATATGGCAATAACGTCAACACACGCAGTCTCGATGACAGTCTGAATTTTGTTAGTTTTGGACGCGCCAGCCTGAACGAACAAATCCGAGAAGGTGCAACCACGAAGACCGTTAAGGTCGAGTGCCAACCGACGGGTGAATTGGAAAATCGACTCGTTGCTGTGCTTGGTTAGAGCATCGGGATAATTGCGGTTACAGCATTTGCGGCTTTGGCGGCGGGTTTAAAATTCCCAGACTTCCTCCGGGCGGCTAGTTTGAATCAGCGTACATCCGCTTCGAGTACTCAAGCATGACCAGTATATTTATTGGGACAGACCATGAATATTA
Source organism: Alphaproteobacteria bacterium (assembly GCA_027297685.1). GTDB lineage: Bacteria > Pseudomonadota > Alphaproteobacteria > UBA6615 > UBA6615 > JAPUHN01. The sequence goes on from JAPUHN010000321.1 coordinate 14,125, forward strand.
CGATCTTCGACGCTGATATATAAAATTAAAATAAAATATTCAGAAATTGGATTTTTCCTTTTAAAATTTATTAAGGCAATAAAATGATAATCCCCTGCGTTTTCGACGAAGACATAGGCGGATTAGGTCCATGCATAAAAAATCGATTGTTGTTGCTGCCACACTTCTATCGCTTGGTATGCACACCGAAGCTTTTGCATCCGAAACGCAAGTCGCTGCCCGAAATGCGGCGTTGGAGACAGTGGTCGAGACGGACTTCGATGCCACCTGGAATGAGCTGGTAAGCGAGCTCGCCGGACGCAACTACCAGATCAACACGTTGGTGAAAAAAGATCGCACTATGAAAGTAATGTTTCAGACCGCGATCCCGTCCCAATACGTCGATTGTGGTGAAATATCGGTGAATTCGAAACATGCGCAATTCGGCGAGCGCAACTACAATTTCCTGGCTGCCAATTCGGTGCGTTATCTCGTGGCCGATGAGCGTGCGGATGAACTTGTTGATATCGAGCGCCGCACCAGCCTTAGTGCGGTTGCGAACATCTCTCTGACACCGATGGGTCAGGGAACAATGGTGCACGTCGATGCTGTTTACGTGATGAAGTTCAGGACGCGTGAATTTGGCAGGAATGTGGCGACGCGCAAGACCGACGACACATTGAACTTCGATAGTGCTAACGGCGCCAGCAAGACGGAGAGCATTCGCCAAGGTGCAACTTCTAAATCAGTCACCATCGAATGCCGCGCCACCGGCGCGTTCGAGCGGGATATCGTGTCAGTGTTAGGCAATCCGAGCTAGCTTTTCTACACCGGTACGGCAAGTTGACGAGCCGATCGAGTGTACTGCCCCTTCGGCGTTTTCATAGATCACGATGAATCCTGGCTGGTGCGGTCGCACCGGTTTTCCCGAGTCAGAATTTGTGCCAGCATGCGCCATGAGAATATTATTCGCCGTTTTATTGGTGGCTGTACTTGCTACTCAAGCCAGCGCGCAAGATTTTAGAACCGGTCTCGACGCCTATGATCGCGGTGATTTTGCGGCAGCCTTAAAAGAATGGCGTCCGCTGGCCGAGCAAGGAGATGCTCGCGCCCAGTTCAATCTGGGCGTCATCCTGTTCAATGGACAGGGCCTTCCACACGATCCTGTTGAAGCAGTGGAGTGGTATCGCGCGGCGGCCGATCAAGGCTACGGCCCGGCGCAGGACAAACTGGCTTTCATGTATGAAACCGGCCAAGGCCTATTGCAGAATTATGTTCAAGCGTACAAATGGTCGACGCTGGCGATACGGCACGGCGTTGACGTGCGTAAAACGCGCGATGTCCTCGCCGCCAAGATGACCCCCGAACAGATTGCCGAGGCGGATCGAGTCGTGGTGGCATGGCGGCCGCGGCTCGCCGAAAACGCACCCGAACCAACTAGCGACGCGGACGTGCAGGCCGCCTCTACCACCCGTTCGACAGAACAAGTCCGCAAAGCCCAACGCCAATTGAACGCGCTTGGTTTTAATGTCGGGCCCACCGATGGCGTGGCCGGTCCGCGCACCCGCGCTGCTGTAAGCGACTATCAAAAACACCGTAAATTGCCGGTCACTGGGGTTCTCGACGAGGATCTTTTCGCGCAACTGGCGGCAGGCAAAACGGATGACAAACCGGTGGAACGCGAAGAACAAATTGCTAAGCGAGAACCCGAAGAGTCAATTTCGTCATCGAAGCCAGTTCCAGAAGCCGAGCCCCCGCCCGTTCGTGCCCAAGATTGCGATCGGCTGGCGGCCCATCCTTCCGATCCGTTCCTACCGGCAGACGTTACCGGGGTAGCGTTCGAAGATATCGACGCCGATCGCGCGATCGAGGCCTGCGAACTTGCCCTGGCGCTTAACGCTGGCGATATGCGCCATCAGTTACAGCTTGCGCGTAGTCTGCACAAAGCTGAGCGTTTGGATGAAGCGGTCGCGTACTATCAGCAAGCCGGCTTGCAGGGACATCCGTTGGCGCAAAAGAGCCTCGGCTTTGCATACGCAAATGGCCTGGGCGTGACGCGGGACTATGCCAAGTCGGCTCAATGGCACCTCATGGCGGCGGATCAAGGCGATAGCGATGCACAGCGCAATCTTGGCTATCTGTATGCCGGGGGACAGGGTGTCGATCGGGACATTGTCCAGGCGCACATGTGGTACAACATCGCTGCCGCGCACGGCAGCGCCGGTGCGGCGAAAAATCGTGATGTCTTGGCCGGCAGAATGACCGACAGTCAAATCGCGGAAGCAGAACGCCGCGCACTCGCATGGTTCGACCAGCGCCGTGAATCGACGGGCTCACGGTGATCGTTCGAGCGTTATATTTGGCCGATATGCCAGGTAAATTCTTCGCCTAATCGACTGCCATCTGGCCAACAAATTCGCTAAACTGTCCCCGCTTCGTCGAAACGGATCGCGAGAGTATCACCATGGCAAAATTCATCATCGAACCACATTTCAGACTTCATGAATGGGTGGCCGAGGAATTGGGTTTTTTCAAAGACGAAGGGCTCGACTACGAGTTCCACGAGAAAGTGCGATCGAGCGATGGTGCGATCCACAAAACCGGGGACAAGGTCGGCGCGTATCAGGCAATCGAGGAGGGACGTGAGGCGACGGTCTCGTGCGCGTGCCATTGGACCGTGAACGTCGCCGCATCGGCCGGGCATACGCAGATATTCGCAGACGCTTATTCGATTGCGCCTTCGGGAATATTTGTACCGGCAGAGTCCGGTGTTAAAACCGCAGAAGACCTCGCTGGGGTGCCGATCTCGGTCGGTTTTCAATCGGGCAGCCACTATTCGTCCATCCAGACCCTCGAACGCTTTCTCGATCCGGACGACATCAACTTGTCATTCCACGACGGCATGTTGTTCAACCGCATGGAACTGTTGATCGACGGCACGGTTCCCGCCGCGTCGCTGTTCAGCGGACCTTATTATTTCGCCGAGCAACTCGGGTATCGAAAAATTGTCGATACCACATTTATGATTGCGGCCAATATCAAGCCCGACACCGATCGCGAAGATGTTCGCAAATACTACGCTGCCCTAAAAAAGGCGCAGATCGAGATCGATCTGCGGCCCGAACTCTATACGCACTATTATACCAACGAATTCCCCGAGCGTTTTCACGCGCGCATGGATACGCGGCGCTGGGGGCCGGGTGAGCGGATCGTGTTCGAGAATTATTCCAAAGAGACCTTTGACAGGTCTTTCGACTGGATATCCGAACACGAAATATTCGCCGAGGGCGAGATGGGCCATGGCGACTACGAGCGGGCGATATTCACCCTGTCGGCGTAGTTTGTTGGAGCTGATTAGCTAACCGCCGATAATTCGCGCGATCAGTCCAGCGGCATCGTCGGGTTCTCTGTTGGCGCGCCAGGCGACGTGTTGATCGGGCCGGATCAACACTAAATCCCTTTGGTAGACGTCACGTAAGCCGCCATCGGTGACGGTGACCACGCGCAATGGCACGCCGCGCGCGGCAGCCGCGGACGCCAAATCGGCGCCATCAGGCGCCGCCTCGGCGAGCCGTAATAACGTGAAGCCCGAGGCGAACACATCGAACAGGGCGCGCCCGTCGCTTAGCCAATAGTGCGGTGCACGGCCGCCCGGAACGGTGGAGGGCTGATACTCGAAGGGCGAATCTTCTGGCGGTGATTCGTCGCCGTCGGCGATCAACGGAGAATTTTGGTACCGCGCGCCCAATTGGATACCCAACGAACGAAACTCTTCGGTGAAAGTGGCGAGATGGGCGCCGATCTGCCGGCGGGCCGCCTCTCCGGCGGAGTTGTTTCGTTCCAGCTCGGGTGGAATTTCCAAATTGGCGACGGCGCTGGCAAATTGGTGAGACATGGCGGTATTGCGCACACCGATTGGATGCCGCTCGATTTCATAGCTGTCGAGCAGAGCCGGTGGCGCCCAGCCCTGGACAACGGCGGCGAGTTTCCAGGCCAAATTTGCAATGTCATCGACCCCGGTATTCATGCCGAAACCACCGGTCGGCGTGAACAAGTGAATGGCATCACCGGCCATCAGCACCCGGCGGTCTTGGTAGCGCTCGGCGACAAGCGCGAGACCTGCGGTCCACGGTTTCGCCGAATGCACTTTGATGGGAATGTCTGCGCCGACCGTGGCGCGGAAACTGGCGGCCGGATCGACATCGGCAAATTCGACGCCTGGTGGGATCCGTGTCAGCGCCACATATTTGCCGTTGGCGTCGAGGGTGGCGACGCTGGCGCGGGCATCGGCGTTGACGGTCCAATAGTGCCAACCGGGTGTTAGGGGCATGAGGTCGAGCAAACCCGGTGCCTCGACATAGCACGAGAGCATGCGCCCTCGCATAAATGTCTCGTCCTCGCCACCCTTACCGCCGTAGTCGATTCCGAGCGCCTGGCGCACAGTCGAGTGCGCACCGTCGCAACCAACCAGCCAATCGCAAGCGATAGGGTGGCGACTTCCGTCTATAACATGCTCGACCAGCGCAGTTACCGAGCCCTCGTGCTGATCGAACTCGAGCAGCCGCCAACCGAAGCGCACATCGACGCTCGCCAGCGCCTCGGCGCGCTGTTTGAGGATTGTTTCGATGTAAAAGAAATTGGCGCGGTGAAGTGGCTCCGGCGTCAGCTTGGTGTGCTCAGAATGGGTGCGGTCGCGCAGTTTCTCGGCGCTGGACGGCATCGGCAGACGGGCCAACTCCCACCCGGCAAAGCGGGTAATATAGACGACGTCGGTGGGATGATCGGGTGGCAACCCGGCCGCGCGTACCTGGTCGGCGAGACCGAGGCGGCGGTAGTGCTCCATGGTTCGCGAATTCAGCGAGTTGCCTTGTGGGTGGGCGGCTTCGGTCGCGCCCTCGTTGATGATGATGCAATCGACGCCGCGCGTGCCTAGTTCGACAGCCAGGGTCAGGCCCACCATGCCGCCGCCGACAATCAACACAGACGTGCGAAGTTTCTCGGATTTGCCGGTGTCGGTCATTGGCGGGTCAACTCGAATGATGGGGCGCAACCCGGGCGCGGTTTGGATGCTGGCGGCGGCCGCTTCCCGCCACACGGTTACTCGCCTGGTTTATAGAAGTCCCCGGGCCAATGGCCAACCTTCCGCTTGCGCAATCAATATTCCTATGCCGGGACAGGTTCCGTTCCTGACAGGGGACCATGCGGTGTGCCGGGTTCATGGCCTGAGAACGAGTTGACCAGCAGCGCGTATTTCATGTGCGCATCGCTGACCTGCCGGTAGAAGGCGATGGTATCGCGCATGGGTCCGCCGAGCCGTTCGAAACCGGAGATGAAGGCGACGATAACGCCTACTTCCAGGTTGCCCTGCATGACCATCCAACCGCCGAAGGTTATGATGCCGAACGGTCCTAACTTCATGAGAAAATTGTTTATCGCCTTCATCAGCCATTTCAATTTCTCGATACGCAGGCGCACAGCGAAAATGTCGTTGGTGATGTCGAGAAACTGCTCGGGAACGTCATTACCGATGGCGTCTTCCTCGGCGATCTCGACGACGAAAGCGCCCAATTTACGCACGTAGACAGCGCGGGAGAGGGCGAGCTCGTTGATCTTACCCTGTATCCACGGAACGATGAAAAGTTGTGGCGCGTAGAGCGCCAGCGCGACACCTGCGACCAACGGTTCGATAAACAGCATGTAGCCTACGACGAACAGTGCCGTGCCGATCTGCAGCAGGGGTTGTGAGATGGCTTGGCCGGCGAAACCGCCGAGTTTTTCGACCTCCGAGGACAGCATCGAGACCACCGTCCCTTCGTCGACGCTGTGGTGGGCATTGTGTTTCCAGCTTTCGGGCTTCACCACGGTATAGACGCAATAATAAACCGAGTGGCGCAGCGCGTGGGTGACCTGAGCGCTGATCCGTCCGCGCACACGGTTCATTGCGTATTTGAGGCTATCGCTTAGGAGGATGGCGCCCAAATAGAGTGCGCCGAGTTGGATCAACAGACTCAGGTTGCCGCCCTCGACCGCGTCATTGAGCATCCGCCGCTGCAATTCGAGCGGTACAGTCGCCAGAGGTACGAGGGCCAGAGTAAAGAGGGCCGCGATAATCTGGGCGCGGCCGCTTTTCTGAATTATATATTTGTAGAGCGAATTTGGCATTGGTTACTCGCGGATCTGTTCGAATAGACTGGAAACACAACGCCGGCCTTACGACAAGGCTTCCGATCTGTCGATGCGAGTTGCTGTAAGTTAACAAAGGTGTGAACGAACCTATTGAGGCGTGCTTTAGTCTATTCTCAATTTTTCAAAATCCTTCCAAGCAATCCGCTTGAACGCCATGCTATCGCGTTGTAGGTGAAGAGGACTTGGCAATGCAAATTTGGCTCCTTGCTTGCGGTGCCGCCATAGCCATACGGTCATAAACATGCGTTGGGTCGAATTGTTCCGGATATTGCTGTTGATATCGCTGATTGCGATCGCGGTGCCGTTCATCCTATTCGCAGTTGAACGGGCGACCGGTGTGCTGGATGGCCCGCAAGAATGGTTTGCGCAAGGGAATGATCTCGGACCCTGGCGCGGAAAATGGGAAGGCTTCACAATTTTTTTCCCGAGCCTTGTTTTGGCGCCGATCACGGCGATCGTTTCGATCTTCTTTTCGGTGATAGAGCGCCGCTGGCGACCGGTCATTAGCGGTCTTGGGCTGATCGGCTTGCATGCCGCTGCGATGATTATTCAGCTTGAGTCGCTGGTTTGGCTGACCACCTGAACGCAGCGCGTACAACCGAACCGTTGCCGCCTCGAATTTGTTAAGATTTGCCGGTAAGACAAAAGATCATTGCAGATAAGGGTATACGATGAAGTTTGACGCCGGTCCGAATGCCGCCTTGATCGGAGAGCCCGGATCTCGGAAGCAACTCGCTACGCCGGCGCTTATCGTCGATCTGGACCTTCTGGAAGAGAACATCGCGCGTATGGCTGGGTTTTGCGAGGCCGAGAATATTGCCCTACGTCCGCACGCAAAATCCCACAAGTCGCTGGAGATTTGCCGGCGCCAAATCGCGGCGGGCGCGGTGGGAATTTGTTGCGCCACGATCGGCGAGGCGGAGGTCATGGTAGCCGGACGCGTCGCCAATATACTGATAACTTCGCCAGTCGCCGGCAATGTCAAAATCACACGTTTAGCAGCACTGAACGCCACCGCACCGGGCCTGATTGCGGTGAGCGACCACCCGGACAATGTGACAGCGTTGAACCGGGCGGCAGAAGCGACAAATGTGGCGCTCAAACTGCTAGTCGACTTGGATATCGGTCAACAGCGCACAGGGGTGACCACTGCCGCCGCCGCGTTCGATCTGGCAGAGCGGATCGACGCCGCGTCGCATCTAGAATTCGCTGGCATCCAAGCCTATGGCGGTCACTTGCAACACGTACCCGAATTTGCGGCGCGGGCGGCAGCCGCGGCCGAGGCGTCGCAGCGGCTGCGCGATGTTGTCGAGGCGCTCAATGCTGGCGGCCTCGATCCGACGATCGTGACCGGCGCGGGAACCGGTACCTATGAGGCCGATACGAAACTGGGATTCTACAATGAGCTCCAGGCCGGTTCTTATATCTTCATGGACGTGGAATACGCCGACGCGGCCTTGTGGCCGGACGGTGGCCAGCCCTTCGAGCCTGCATTGTTTGTGCAGACGACGGTGATCAGCTCCAACCGTGCTGGCCAGGTGACGACCGATGCGGGCTTAAAGGCGTTCGCAACCGATGGACCGGTTCCGATACTTGCGCAGGGCGCCCCCAACGGCGCTTCGTACAGTTTTACCGGCGACGAGTTTGGCTGCATCGCTCTGCCGCCGGGTAGCGAGATGGACTTAGGATCGGTCGTCGAGTGCGTGGTGCCCCACTGCGATCCGACGGTCAATCTTTACGATCATTATCACTGCGTACGCGGCGACGTACTGGTCGATATTTGGCGCATCGATGCCCGCGGGAAGTACTAACTACTAGCTTGTGGCGTGCTACCGTCTTTCTCCAACTACCGAGAGAGGCATTCATGGGAATTGACCGGTACACCAAAATCGTGCTGACGGTGATCGCTGCCGCGTTGGTGGCGAATGTGGCGCAGGACTATGTACTGCCGGCGCAAGCGGCCGAAGTGCAAAGGGTAGCGATCTGTACCGCCAGCGGCGCGACTTGCGCGTCGGTTAGCGGATCATCGGGTCTGGAGGTTAAGGTCAGTAATACCCGCGATTTCAAACGCTGATCCCGACGAGCTTCGAGCCACACCCATCAAATTTTTGAGGAGGGCAGGTATGACCGATGATAGCGAGCGCGTTGCGGCGTGCGCGTGCGGCCAACTTCGTGTCACGGCGAGCGGCGACCCTGATCTGGTGGTGGCTTGCAGTTGCTTGGGATGCCAACGGCGAACGGGAAGCCCCTTTGGCGTGGGTGCGTACTATCTGCGTGCTTCAATTCTCGCTGTCGATGGCGGCCACAAAAGTTTTCAGCGGGAAACGGATTCCGGGCGCAGCTTTACGACGAATTTTTGTCCAGAGTGCGGCACTTCGGTATTCTGGGAGCTTGAGATGCGGCCTAAACATATCGGTATTGCCGTTGGCTGTTTTGCCGACCCGCAATTCCCGGGGCCGGTGAGGGCCGTGTGGACCGAGAACAGCCACCACTGGGTGGCGTTCCCCGAGGATATGCCGGTGTTCAAGACGGCGGCCACGTAACAGGAGCTGTTGCGGTCGCGATTACTCCGCAGCCTGTTGAATCTCGACGCCGGCGGCACGCATTTTTTCGATCGATTCTGGGGAAAATTCGGCCACCGGGGTGTTGCCGCCGATGACGCCCAAAATCAAGCCATTCTCGACACCCTCGGGCGCGCTGATACATTCGAAGCAGCGTTGCGAGCCAGGCTCGAACGATACAATGTCACGCTCCTTCAGGAGGACATGATCGTCACCCTGGTCGCCCTCCCATCCGAACTTCCAGGTTCCGGCGATCACCACGAAAGTCTCGTTAGTGTCGTGGGTGTGCATCATCACGCCCTGGCCGGGCCGTGCTTCGACATAGGCCAGATTGAAACCTGGGCTCAGATGGTTGATCGACGGCTTTGCGACGTCGCCGACCGGCGAATACGAACCGTCGCCTGCGGGTTGCGAGAACCCCAGCACGTTATAGAAAGTGCGCCGGTAGCCTTCGATTTCCTGGTCGGGCAGACCGCTGTCGGCGGGGGTGATGTCGTCGAACCGCGCGACGCATTTCAAGATGTCGCGTCGCTTCGGTTTGTGAACGGGAATGGCCATATTTTTATCTCCTGATCTCGTGCCAGTGCATTCGCGAGTGTCACCGTGACCGTGTGTTGGTGTCAATGCGCCCCACGCGAACCCGCCCCGTCAACAGCCGGTGAGGGTGACAAGCTGTTTCGACCTAAGGCAGGGGGTCACCACCTTGCTGGCGCAGGGCACGTTCGTAGACCGGAATATCGGTGCTCGGCTGCTGGCAATCGGCTTGGCCGAACATGTCGGAGATCCAGCCGCGGTGATAGCTGCCGTGCGTCGCCAGGTGGGTGAGGCACATGGCGCGCGACAGCGAACCCTTGTTGCCGCCGATCAGCTCATAGTCGACGATCTCTTCCAGCGCGTCTTCGTCGAGCGAGTCCACGTAGTCGTGCAGGGTGCGGTCCATCGCCTGGCGCGCCTGCCATAGGTCGGGCAGGTTTTCGTACTGCACGTCGCGCAGTCCGGTGATGTTGTGCGCCTCGCCTTGCATGTGTGCGAGCCATATACGGTCGACATTGAGCAGATGATGGAGGCTGACGAAGATCGACTGCAGGGGGGTCTTTCGTTTCTTGGTGACCTCTTCGGGCGGCATTTCCGCGACCAAACGGTAGGTCTCGGCATTGGCCCAGGCGTTATAGTCGATCAGCGCGCGCAGATAATTCTTGTCTTTCATGACGACCCCATATTCGAAAACCTCAGTCAATCACACTGTTTCCCCGTACGCCAAGCCTGAATCAAGGCTAATTGCGCATGGCAGGGGCCTGGAATAAGGGGGCTCGAAAATGCTCTAATACGATGTACATGGGCTGGCGTTGGCGCGTTTTGGCCTCCAAGCGTATGGCATCAACCAAGGAACCGCACCATGACCATCGACATGCACTCCCACTGGCGCCCGCCGGCACTGATCGACCCATTACGGGCACGCCGCGAAGCGCCGCTGATCGAGACCGGCGACGACGGCGTCGAAGTCTTGCGCGGCCGCAGCGGCAGTACCGAGCCGGTGTCGGAAGCCTTCGATAATTTGGAGGAACGTCTCGCGGTGATGGATCGACAGGGCATTACGACGGCAGTGTTGTCGCTGTTTGGAACCTTCCAGTGGATCGAGGCGCTGCCGCTCGAAGAGTCGCTGGCGATGCTGCGCGTACACAACGACGCGCTAACGGAAATCTGCGCCGCGCATCCAAGCCGGTTCGTCGCCTACGCCTCGCTGCCCCTGGTCGATCAGGGGGCGGCGCTCGAGGAGTTCGACCGGGTGATGAGCCTCGACGGCATGATCGGCGCCATCGTGCCGGGCAACGCCTTCCTCACCTACGAAGACGCCGAAGCGTTTCGGCCCTACCTCGAGGCCGCCAATCGCCATAGCGCAGTACTGTTCGTCCATTGGGGGCCACGGCCGGGCGATGCGTGGCCGCGCGTCGCCAACGATGCCGATAACGCCAGCGCGCGATTGTTCACCCTCGACATGCAGGCCAGCCTGTCCGCCAACATGATGACGTTGTGCTACTCAGGCCTTCTCGACGATTACCCGCAGGCGCGGGTCCATATTCACAATCTCGGCGGCAATATTCCCTACGAAGTCGAGCGGCTGGATCATCGCAATATTCTCGACTCGCCCGACCAGCCGATGCCGTCTTAGCAGTTGATCAAACCCAATCTATCTGTCGAATGTTACTAGTTGGGTGCCCAAGCGATCGAGTGCGG
>JAPUHN010000322.1 GCA_027297685.1 Alphaproteobacteria bacterium
GATGAGCTGCCGAAATGGTCTGGCCACAAGGACAAATCAACACTGCTTTGATCTGTGTTCCTGTGAATCAGAGCAGTGGATTTCTTGGGATCAACCCTACGTCCTTAGATTTATCCACCACTCGCCCGAACTTCCAACTCCCCTCCCGAACTGATGCCTAAGTCTCCGAGAACTTAACTGTTCCGATTCTTGGTGAGCGTTGGCGTCCGATTCTCGTGTCTGCCAATGTGCCGGCCGTAATCTAGAGCAGTCATGTTGCATTGCGTCAGACGGATCGGCCAGGTCCGGACATGCGGCTCACCGAAGGCTTTGCTTGACCCCCGTAAGCGGACAGTCACAATCCGCGGTCGAGCGACTCTTTCTGCCCCATTCCGGCCGGAGCTCGACATTCCTGGGAACAGGGTTAGGCTGACGTGAGGTAGTCATTTTAGCATCGGTGTAAGCTCTGCGAAGACGGCTGGATTAAGGAAATTCTCGTGCCCCTTACCCTACAATCGAACCAATCTCACTTTCTTGCCGTGCTTCACGGCTACCGCTTCGAAGTGCTCGCTGAAGCCGTGCAGCGCTACCTCATCTTGGCTGCTAACCATCAAGGTAACTGCAATCTGATCCGACATCCCCGTGATCTGCTCGATGGGCGAGAGTGTTTCGATCTTGCCCTGAAACACTGGTGCACCGGTTTGCTCGAACATTTGTTGACGCCACTTCTCCACATCATAAACGGACGAGACAAACAGTGCCTTGTCGATTAACGCGGGGTGTCGACCAAGCACGTTTGCGGCAAGGGTCGCACCTCCCGAATGGGCGGCAACCACCACTTTGCGGGCGTTCCAGCGGCGCTTGAGCCCACCGATTGCACCGGCAATCGCCTCTGTGTTCGTGACGTTCAAGCTGTCGCCTGTTGCCTGTCCTCGTTCTCCGTCGGATCTGTTTCCTTGAGGATCGGTATAACCGGGTCGAAGCAATCCAACGCCTACTACATCCCGGTGAGTTGCTGCCACGTGGCCGGCAAATGCGTAGTGGTAGTCGGGTTCGTGGAAAGGTACGTCGCCATGGACGACAACCACCAGAATGGGACTTTCGCTTTTTTCTTCGCTTACGAATGCGCTCGTTCTCAAGCGATAGGGTCCGCCTTGCACCCACGATTGCTCGTCAGCATCGGATCTGACCGTGTGGGACTTCGCTGTCATCAGGCGTCCTCCCAGAAACGCAACCTCGTCACCGAGTCTACGCCGCCGGAGAATTTATGTCCGGAGTTGGCTATCGAAAGACGGCCTCGACCGGATGCTTAATGGCCGCTATACGAGCTCCGGCCACCAGAGTAGCGAGCAAGGTGGAGGTCCATTTTGGGTCGACTACGGGCACCGGTCCCCACGACCGGTGGGGCAGCTTTCTCGGTTCAATCGATGTTACATATATCGAAGGCTGAGGCGTGCAGGAAGAGGTACGATTAACTCTCTTCGTCGGGCACGCATTCTCAATGGAATCGCCGTGAACCACCTTGTGTAGGACCGTTGTTGGGTCCATCGGATGGCGTCTCCGCCTCATCTTCCCAACTATATCGCTTTTCCAACGGTGCGGGATCTCTGTTTCGGCATAGGATCGCCAAAACCACGCCTATTAATGCGCCGAAGAAGTGAGACTCGTAAGAGACGTTTGGATCGGTTGGAAAGATCCCCCACACCATGCCGCCGTAGAGAAAAAATACCAACATTGATAGCGCAATCGCCCGCCGATCCCAGCGAATCGCGCCAATGATGAACACGAAGAACATCATGCCGAAGGTCAGCCCGCTAGCTCCGATGTGATAGGCGTCTCGTGCGGTTAACCATACGGCGAGGCCGGTCCCAGCATACAGGCACCCGAGTACGACTCTGGCCGAGCGTGGATACCCATAGAGCAGCGCGGTACCTAGCAGGAGAATCGAAACAGAATTGGCAAACAGGTGCGAGAACGAGCCGTGAATAAGCGGCGCAAAGGCGATGCCGATGGTGCCCGTGATACGGCGAGGGTATATGCCGTACTTGACGAGGTTGAGATCGAAAAGCGCCGCACCAAGGTGAACCAACCAAAGCACGGCAACAAAAGATACCGTTATGAATAACGCTTGGCGACTTCGGCGCTCATCGGCCGACCTGGTTGCGGACTTTGTCATCGACCGAGAACTGGCCCTGTTGACGCTTAGTTAGATGCAAATAGTCTACCGCCACGTTGGGGTCACTGCGCGCCACCAGACTCATTACCCACACGCTCAGTCAGCGCCCCCTCTCCTTGGCGGTTCGCACCACCGAGGGCCCCATACCCCACTCTGTGGTACCGGTCCGTGAAACGGGTTATAAAGCACCCGCATACCTGAGACTCAATTGTCGCACCAGAGTACCCACTATGCCGAAGAACAAAAAGCTGGCGAACGAGGCGGCCCTAGTGAAGGAGGCGATCCGACTCGGCATGGAGTACGGGGAGAAACGGGGCGTGGTTGAGTTCGAGCCGACAGATTCGGCCGACGAGAAGATCGAGTATATCTATCGACTGCTGATCCACGACAAGGTGATCCAGCCGCTGCCCAAGTTGGACGTCTCCCAGAAAGCGATGCGCCACAAGCTCGCCCTTTGGGCATCGAAACAGCCACCGAAGGAGCATCCGCCGTCTAAGTAGCGCTGGGCTCGACCGACGTTTGCTTTCTTCCCGCCGCCTATAGTTGCAACTACCCGGCAGGTCTGTATAGCAATTCTGAGGCTGCGCTTCACTAAATGCGGACAATAAAACTCGACGCTTTGCGACATACTGGATTTCCGCTATATAGGGTCGAGAGCCGTCATTCCCAAATAGTCGCGACAGGACCAAATTCGACACGGCATGTCTGATGGCGACATGATGGAAGCAATCGCTGAGAACACCACGCGCCTCGATCATCCCCCCTGCGCCTCGCTCATTCCTCTCCTGCACACACACGTCGCATTCATACTTTGTGGAAGAACAGTAGCTGCTGGAGCACCCATGAAACTCACAGACCACGAAGTCGAAATAGTCCGGCTCAGGGACACTGAGAGCCTGTCGTGGAGCCAAATCGCTGACCGGCTCGGCACCACCCGTAGCTCAGTCAATTCGTCCTATCGGGCCGCCAAGCGCAAAGAGGCCGCGCCCCCGAAGCCACGAGCCAGCACCACCGAGGTTGCCAAGCCGGAGGAGGCAGCGGCCCTCATCGATGCCGCTACCAGTCCGTTCGCGACCGTGCTACAGGCTGCGAAAGCGTGCGGCTTCCCGCCAACCACCGCCCGGCGGATCATGCAGCGGCTACAAGCTCGGTATGCGCCCCTCAATGACGCGATCCGGAAGGTCAAGCGGGAGGAGCTGATCAACCTGTTCGATGACCGTGCGCAGCGCTGTCTGTTCTACATGGATGATTTCAGTATGGCGGGGGCGGCCGTCAAGGATCTGGCAATTTCGGCCGGCATCATGGTCGACAAGGCCAGACTTCTGAAAGGAGAGCCGACCACCATCTATCGCCACGAAGACGTGCGGAAGCTCGACGAGCTCGGCGCGGCGCTCATGAAGGAAATGAAACGGCGCGGGATTACGATTGATGGGGAAACGGTGGACGACAGGGAGGGGTCGTAGTTGCAGCGGCACAGAAGCAAGGTGCGCCTCGTCTG
>JAPUHN010000323.1 GCA_027297685.1 Alphaproteobacteria bacterium
ACGCCCGGCTCCATCAGCTCGAGGCGCATATACATCGTGAAGGCAATCGAGAGACAACCGACGGTGAAGGCCGTCAGGATGTAGAGGATGCCGATGTCCTTGTGATTGGTCGAGCAGAACCACCGGGTGAAGAACCCGGGATACTCGTGGTCATCGGCATGGACCGTCGCGTCGGCCATTCGCCTTCCCCCCGTCTACTTTCTCTTGTCCGGCGCCACGGCGTCCGGCGTTTTCGACAGTCTGTTATGTGGTTTAGCCTGCATGCCGCGACGCGGCAAGCGGACTGTGCCAGCGAATGCTGCAAATCCGCGGGGCTTTCTGCCGCACCAAGGGCCCGGCGTCAAACCCCGGCGTCAAACAATGACGAGCGGTCGCCGGTAACCTACGGGGCGCCGCATTCCGGCGCACCGGAAGATGACAGCCATCCGCCGGGGTTACAAAGCCCCCAGTGTCGCCGCGAACTGACGGCGCAGGGCGAGATCCACATCCGCCATCCCGACCGGCAACCCCAGATCGACCAGGCTGGTCACCCCGTGCTCCGCGATTCCGCAGGGCACGATACCCGCGTAATGGCTCAAATCGGGGTCAACGTTGATCGACACCCCGTGAAAACTGACCCAGCGGCGCAGGCGCACGCCGATGGCGGCGATCTTGTCTTCCGCCGGGCTGCCGTCGGGCCGGCGCGGCTTACCGGGGCGCTCGACCCAGACCCCGACCCGGCCCGGACGCCGCTCGCCCCGGACCTGGAACTCGGCCAGCGTGCCGATCACCCAACCCTCCAGCGCCGCCACAAAGCGCCGCACATCGCGGCCGCGCCGGTTGAGGTCGAGCATGACATAGGCGACCCGCTGACCGGGGCCGTGATAGGTGTATTCGCCGCCGCGGCGCGCCTGGTAGACCGGAAACCGGTCCGGGTCGACCAGATCCTCGGCCCGCGCGCTGGTGCCGGCGGTGTAGAGCGGCGGGTGCTCGAGCAGCCAGACGCACTCCTCCGTCTCGCCGGCAAGAATCGCGGCAACCCGCTCCTCCATCCAGGCGAGGGCCTCTTCATACGGGGTCAGCCCTTCGCTGATGCGCCATTCGACCATGGGTTCCGCCTTGCGTGCTCTGGCCCCTGAATATTTGCAAGCGCGGGGCTTCACAAGCGCAGCCTGCTTTGATACATCGCGCTCCACTGTCCCCCATGTGCGGTCGTGGCGGAATTGGTAGACGCGCAACGTTGAGGTCGTTGTGGGCGAAAGCCCGTGGAAGTTCGAGTCTTCTCGACCGCACCATAAATTCCCTGCGCCTCTTAAAATAACCTGGTTTTCTAATTCGCTCAGTTCAATCCATCGCACAATCCACCTTTCAGGGTGCGATGAGAACCAACCACATCGCGGCGCGGATGGCATGTTTTCGGAGAAGACGGATTACCAGTTGCGGCTTGGCAATCCGGATCAGTGCCGGGTCTGCCCGTGGCCCTCGATCCCGGCGACGACTTCCTGCACCTTCCTGCCGACCAGATACTGCACGACCTGATCCGGCGGGAACATCGCAGGCTATGTGAAAGGGCGTAAACGCGATGAAATTCGACCGAGCCAACGTTCAGCAACGCCAAGTGCTTCTATGATATGCTGTGATGGTGAGCGAGACATTCTTCAATAAAAGGAACATTCGGCCAATGACCAAAATTAAACGAGACACGTATTTTGTCAGGCCTTTGGAGAAATCCGATATTCCGACAATCTCGCACTGGTTCGTGGATCTGGATGACCTGTCGGCGTTTGATCGATGCATGCGAATTCCCCTCAGTCTGGGCGCGACGGAGAAGGCCTGGTCTGATTCTATCGGTAATGATGGTTTAAACGGCAAATACTGGTTTGCAATCGACGATAAGGAAAACCAAACGATCGGTATTATCGGCCTGGAGAGCGTAAGCCTCATAAATGGAGATGCTGTTCTACCGGTGTGCATGGCCAAGGCAGCCCGCAACAAGGGTATCGGCATCCGATCTGCCGCCCTGATGTTGGATATTGCATTTCAGCAGCTGGGCCTGAACCGGTTGACTTCTTACTACCGGGCCGACAATGACGTTACCCGATATCTGACCGAACGGGCCGGCTTCCGGCAGGAAGGTTGCATGCGCCAGGCTTGGTTTGCCGGTGGTCGGCATGTCGATATGATCATCGTCGGCATTTTGCGGCAGGAATGGATGGAAAGAAGAAAGACGCTAGCTGAAGAGTTGGACCCGAAGACGGTGGTGACTTTCGGCCGTCACTCATCGGGGACATGGTCATGGCCTCCGGTAGACGATCGAGACGATGCATGAGACAATGCCAAGGTTTTCCGCTCGATCTCTCGTCGAAACGGCACCGTGACCCTGTCTCGGGCGTTATTCCCCGATGACCGTGTTCCCGAAAGATGATGCGAGTACGATGACCGGCAACAAGGTAAATATGGTCCAGCGACGATTGGGTGCGATCCTGTTTGCCGATGTGGTCGGTTACACCCGGCTGATGGGCGAGAACGAGCTTGTCACCCACGATTCCGTCAAACATCGCTTGGAAAAGTTCGAAGCCGGTTGCCGCGAGTTCGACGGTCAGATTATGGGCGAGCGCGGCGATGGCGTCTTCGCCCTGTTCGACAGTGCGATCAACGCCGTACGGTTCGCAATCGAGATACAGAAAACCCTCGAACAAGAAAACGACGAGCTGCCTGAAGATCGGAAAATCAGGTTTCGGATCGGCATCAACATCGGAGAAGTCATCAAGGATGACAGAGGTATCCACGGTGACAGCGTCAATATTGCTGCCAGGCTTGAGAGCATAGCCGATCCGGGCCGTGTCTTTATCAGCGCGGCGGTCTATGAGCAGATTCGCAATAAACTGCAGTTCGGCTACGAATTTCTTGGCCCCCAAACATTGAAGAACGTCCGCGAGCCGGTTTCGGTCTATTGTGTTCGCAGCGAAGTCGAAGGCGTTACCATGGCGCCGAGCTTG
>JAPUHN010000324.1 GCA_027297685.1 Alphaproteobacteria bacterium
TGACCCTAAGCGGACATCAGTGTCCGCACAAATGAATGCGGCGGCTCCGAAGAACCGCCGCATTCATTTCTCTGCCACACAGAGGCTAACGGTGAATCACGCATCGTCGTGCTGCGCATGCGAGGCGGCCCGCCCCGTTTCGCGTTACTCGCGGCCGCCGTCGATCGTCAGGATCGTACCGGATGTGTAGCTCGATTTCGGGCTGGCGAAGAACGCCACTGTATTGGCGATTTCGTCCGGCGTGCCGGCGCGACCGAAGGGATTGCTCTTGTAAATGTCACGCCATAGCTCGGGATCTCCGAACTGCGCTTCGGCACGGCTGCGCGCCATCATCTCCTGCCGCTCTGTCGCGATCCCGCCGGGGTTAATGCCGACGACGCGGATTCCGTCATTGTGCGATCCATGCGCCAGCGACCGCGTGAAACCCATCAACGCAGCATTGCCGGCGGCGCCCGCAATATAGGCCGCCGGATGGCTCTCGCCGGCGGCGCCGATGATGTTGACGATGACGCCGGACTTGCGCGCCGCCATCGACGGATAGATTTCGCGGCACATGGAAATGTAGCCGAACACTTTCAGGTCCCATGCATTGCGCCAGGTCCCGTTGTCGACCTTCAGCAGGTTGCCCACCGGGATCGCGCCGGCGTTGTTGACGAGGATATCGATGTCGCCGGCCTCTTTGGCGACCTTCTTGACCGTTTCTTCGCTCGACAAATCGGCGGGAATGGTCTCGACATTGACCTGGCAACGGGTACGGATCGACTGCGCCACCTCTTCAAGCACCGGCTTATCGCGCGCCACCAGCACGAGGTCGCACCCTTCATCGGCGAGCACATCGGCGACCGCCCGGCCGATCCCCTTGTTGCCGCCGGTGACCAGTGCCCGCTTGCCCGCGATTTGCAAATCCATGATCTCTCTCTCCAAAGCGAATATTGTTTGGTGGCGCACTCAACGGCAAGCCGGCTTGGGGGTCAAGGCGGAGTGGCATGATGAGGAGGTCTGCGCCTGGCTCCAATTGCTTACATCGCTCCGGTTATACTCGCTATTTCAGGCTTGATGTCCGTTATCGGGGGCAAAGCGGACATAAAATCCAGAGCGGCTAATGTCCGTTCCTGACCCATAACGGACATTGCGGATCGGAATGGTGAAGGTACGCTAATGAGCTGTACCACTATTTACAGCTATTCCCGATTTCCGGCAGATGCTGATCGAGAATGCGGCTATCGCCGGGCAATCTGTGAAGATAATTTTTCTGGCATTTGTTTGAACGTAAGACACGGAGCGTCAGCTTATTGGCGTGTATTTATTGAAGGCTGAGCCGTGCTATCACTGCTGGGCCGCCGTCTATAGCGGTGCGTCCAGGGTTCCAACGATGAAGAACAAGCGCGCCGACACTCTCGACGACGCGGTCAGCAACATCGCTGACGGCGCGACTGTTCTGGTCGGCGGTTTTGCCGAGCCCGGTGTGCCCGAAATGCTGATCGACGGTGTCTGCGATCGCGGCCTGCGCGATCTCACGGTGGTCAGCAACGACGCTGGCATCGGCCGCTCGGGGATCGCCCGGCTAATTGGAGAGGGCTGTGTCAGCAAGTTGATCTGCACATATCCATGGAGAATAGAATCGTTTATTTTGAAAGAACTGTACGACGCTGGAAAAATCGAACTTGAAATCGTTCCGCAAGGCACCTTTGGGGAGCGCGTGCGCACGGCGGGCGCCGGCTTGGGCGGCTTCCTGACGCCGACAGCAGTTGGTACTGATCTCGCCGACGGCAAGCCGGTGCATATCATCGATGGTAAGGAATATGTTTTGGAGCTGCCGCTGCGCGCCGACGTCGCCTTGGTCAAGGCCTACAAGGTCGACCCGCGCGGAAATCTCGTCTACCACATGTCGGCCCGCAACAATAATCCGATCATGGCGATGGCCGCCGACCACACCATCGTCGAGGCGGCCGAAGAGGTCGGCATCGGCGACCTCGACCCGGAAGAGATCATCACGCCGGGCGTGTTCGTCGACCGCTATTTCATCACTGGCCCCTACGAGATCGGCAAGGAAAGGCATTGACGGTTTGGCGATGAGCGTTCCGACCAACATGCTGACCGGTGCCTTTATGAGGCTAGTCGCGGTCCCGTTGGCGCGCTAGCGGTTGCTTGGCGGCGCGCATCTCGTCGATGTACAGGGACAGGAACTGGGTGCCCGGCAGGCCATTATCATGCACAGCCTTGGTGGGTGCGAAGGATTATCCGCCAGACGACAGCGTCAAGAATCCTGATGCTGCTCGATCCACCATCGGGCAATCTGCTCGCGAGTTGCGAACCACACGTCGGTTCGGCGTTTTGCATATTCAATGAAGCCTCGCAGACCCGAAATACGCCCTGGCCGGCCGATGATCCTTGGGTGTAGTCCGACCGACATCATGCGCGGGGTTCGCTCCGATTCTGCATAAAGAATATCGAAGGCGTCGCAAAGATATGTGGTGAAATCCGCAGCGGTCACGAAACCGGGCGATAGCCAGAAGTTGTAATCATTATTGTCAGGCGTGTAGGGCACCACCAAGTGGCGCCCGGCCTCCACCGACACAAAATAGGGGATATCGTCATTAAAGGCGTCTGAATCGTAAAGAAACCCTCCCTCTTCCACTAGCAGTGCACGAGTGTGCACGCTTGGCGTATAACGGCAAAACCAGCCGACGGGCCGGCGGCCACAGGTCTTTTCGATGGAAGCGACAGCCAGACGAATATGCTCGCGTTCTTCGTCTTTTGTGAGCCGGAATACTTCTTCCCAACGGTAGCCGTGACTGCAAATCTCGTGCCCGTCACCGACCGCCCGGCGCGCCAGTTCCGGATTCTGCTCCAACGCCACGGCACTGGCAAAAAAAGTCGACTTGACGTCTAGATCTTTGAATATGTCCAGCAGCCGCCATCCACCAACGCGCGAACCATATTCAAACATCGATTCCATGGTGAAGTTGCGAATACCCTGGGGCAGGCGATAGCTGCCCCAATCTGTTAGCGATTCCTGGCTTGAATCGCCCATGGCGAAGGATCGCTCCGAGCCCTCTTCGTAATTGACAACCAACGAGACGGCCAACCTGGCATCGTCGGGCCAGGCTACCGTCGGCGCGGCTGCCCCGTATCCGACCAAATCGCGCTTGTCTTGCATGGGTTCTCTCACCCCCGTCCGCCTCAAGCTAACCGGCACGAACGCCGATGTCGATCACAGCAGCCGCGTTCGCCGCTCGGCAGCCTAGCCGGCCGACTGTGCGGCCTGGATAGCTTGCCACACCTTGAGCGGCGTCGCCGGCGTGTCGATATGGCGGATGCCGAGCGGCGACAGTGCATCGACGATAGCGTTTAACCCTGCCGACAGCGCCCCGACCGTGCCGGCCTCGCCGGCGCCTTTGACGCCGAGCGGGTTGGTCCGCGTCGGCGCCGGATTGTCCTCGATCTCGACCTGGCAAAAATCGTCGGCGCGCGGCATGCCGTAATCCATGAACGAGCCGGCCAGCACCTGTCCGGTATCGAGATCGTAGGTTTTATCTTCCATCAGCACCTGACCGATGCCTTGGGCGATGCCGCCCATGATTTGCCCCTTGAGCAACAGCGGGTTGACCACCGTGCCGACGTCGTCGACGGCCCAGTAGCCGACGATCTCGGTCGCGCCGGTATCGGGGTCGATCTCGACCTCGCAGATATGGCAGCCGTTGGGGAAGTTGCCGGCCGGCGAGCGGTAGGTCGCAGTCTCGTAAAGGCCCGGCTCCAAATCGGCTGGCAATTGGTGGAGTTGGAACGCCGCCCGGGCGACCTCATGGATGCCCAGCGTGCGGTCGGTACCGGCGATAGTGAACACACCATCGGCAAATTCGATATCGGCCGCCGAGGCTTCCAGCATGTGCGCCGCCAGTTTGCGCGCCTTGTTGATTATCTTGTCGGCGACCAGCACCAGCGCGCTGCCGCTCATGGTGGTCGAGCGCGAGCCGCCGGTGCCGACACCGAACGCCACCTTATCGGTATCGCCCTGGATGTAATTGACCAGATCTGGATCGATGCCGAGCCGATCAGCGAGGATTTGCGTCTGCACAGTAGCATGGCCCTGGCCGTGGGAAACCGCGCCGGAAACGATGGTCACCGCACCGCCGGGGTCGAAGCGGATTTCCGCCGTCTCCAGCCCGGCGTCGGCGGAATGCCCGATCGTGTTCGACATGCCGATGCCGCGCAGCCGGCCGCGCTTGGCGGCTTCATCGCGCCGCGCTTCGAAACCCGCCCAGTTGGCGAGCGCCATGGCGCGGTCCATGTTCTCCTCAAAATGGCCGCTGTCATAAGTGTAGGTCAGCGCCGTCTTATAGGGCATGGCAGCGGGCGCGATATAGTTGCGGCGGCGTAGCTCGGCGGGATCGATGGCGAGCTGGTCGGCCGCCAGTTCGACCAATCGCTCGATCATGTAGGCGGCTTCCGGCCGCCCGGCGCCGCGATAGGGCGACGTGCAGTGGGTGTTGGTCAGCATGCCCGACACCTGCACGTGCGCCGCCGCAATGTCGTAGACGCCGACAGCTGTTCCAATGTTTACGGCCGGCGGCAACGCGCCGCGAAACGAGACAGCAGCGCCGAGATTGCCCCAGCTGCGGAATTTCGCAGCCAGGAAACGGCCTTCCTTGTCGAGCGCCAGCGCGGCATCGACGAAATTGTCGCGGGCGTCGTCGTCGCTGATGTGACTTTCGCTGCGGTCGGCAAGCCATTTGACCGGCCGTCCGACCCGCTTGGCCGCCCACAGCATGAGGATCATTTCCGGATAGACCGAACCGCGCAGGCCATAGCTGCCGCCGATATCACCGGTCACGAGGTGAAGCTGGGTCTCGGGAATGTGCAAACTGGTCGCGGCGATGTCGCTGCGGAATAAATAGGGGCGTTGAAAGCCACAGTTGAGCGTGTAGCGGCCGGTGCCACGATCGTATTCGCCAACCACGCCGCGCGGCTCCATGGCGTTGGCGGTAACCCGGTTGATCACCAGATGCTGCTCGACGATGTGGTCGGCCTTGGCAAAGGCGGCCTCGGTGGCGGCGGCGTCACCGGCCTCGTAAAAATAGGCCTCGTTGCCGGGGCAATCGTCATAGAGCTGGGGGGCATCCGGTTGGGCTGCCGCGTAGGCCGAAACTATGGCGGGCAGAACCGCGTAATCGATGTCGATCAGTTCCGCCGCGTCCTTGGCCTGCTCGGCGGTCTCGGCGACGACGACGGCCACCGGGTAGCCGACATTGCGCACCCGCTCGACGGCGATGGCGGGGCGGTCGGGTACGAACATCGGACTGCCGTCGCGCTTTTTGTATGGCGGCATCGACGGGATCGAACCGAGCCCGTCGGCGCGGTAATCGGCGCCGGTAAGCACCGCGTGAACGCTGGGCGCGGCCATTGCCGGGGCGGTATCGATGGCGCGAATTTCCGCGTGGGCGTGGGGGGAGCGGACGATGGCGGCGTGGACCTGACGCCCGAATACCATGTCGTCGAGAAAGCGGCCCTGGCCGCGCAACAGCCGCGGGTCTTCCAGGCGCGTCACCGCTTGCCCGATGGAAAAATCACCCATTTAACGTGCCCCCCAAAACCACAATATCTTTCAGTGTACGGGATGCCCGCCGGGCGGCAAGAGCCGACACATGCAGGTGGGGGTGGGTCCTCTCTCGCAGGGGAACGGCTTAAGGGAACCGAGCTATAAATTCGCCAAAACGCGTGACGTGATCGCCTGGTTACCGGACCGATTTCGGCTCGATCGGGCGGCGTTCGTGGTGTTTCTCGCGGTGCTCGATGGTTCGGTCGAAGCCTAAGCGGCTGACGCGATACGATGTTTTCGAGCTGGACCCTACAATCTGGAATTAGATGCTCGGAATCCCCCACGACGACGCGGCACGCCGCGCCGCACCGGAAGCGTGGAAGCGGCTGGGCTCAGTGTTCCTTGAAAAACGGGAGCCGACCCCTTTTGACACCAGGCCCTTGCCTCCGCACTTGGTTAGGGTCGTCAGCCCGAAACCCTGGGCGCTCTATCAATTCGGCGAACCCTAAAAACCACCGCGTCGCGCCGCGACGTCCGCTGTTTCCACATTTACGTGCGCTTTACCCCCGAAAGCGGACATTAATGAGGGGGCCGTTCATGTCCGTTTTTAGCCAATAACAGACATTCCAGACCCACCAATTGAACCCGCAATTTGGCATCTAAAGGACGGTAGCGGCAGCCAGTCACCGTGGCCCGTTCGCTAGCCACCTCACGATGTGGATGATCCCACTTCCTTCCCTTGGAAAAAGTCTATTACGACCCGGCAATTCTCTTCGGTGCCATCGAACAGGGTCGAATGATTTGATCCCTTGACGACATATTTCTGGGCGCCTT
>JAPUHN010000325.1 GCA_027297685.1 Alphaproteobacteria bacterium
TCAGTCCTCCGGGACGACCGCGATGACATCGATCTCGAGGCGGCTGCTGGGCGGCACCAGGCCGGCGATTATGCCGGTGCTCGCGACCGGGCTGGTGAAGTAGCGCTCCATGATCTCGTAGACCTTCTGGAATTCCGCGTTGTTGGTCAGGTAGACGTTGCGCTTGACTACGTTCTCCAGGTTGGTGCCGGCCTCCTCGAGGATGGCTTTGATGTTCTCGATGATCTGGACGGTCTGCTCCTCGAGTGATCCCAGCTCGACGATCTCCTGGGGATTGTCGACCGGCGTGGTGCCAGGCTTGTTGCCGATCTGCCCGGTGACGAACACGAAGCCGCCCGCCTTCGTCGCGTGCACCGTCGTCTTCGAATAGGATCCGCCGATCTTTGGCGATATGACAATTTCCTTTTTCATGTCTTCCCTCCTTTTGTTGGTGGCGCACCAAGAAGGGTGTTCGAGACGTTCGCGGGTGTCAACGCCGGTCGGAAAGTAAGGCCCCATGCCAAGGATCCGCGGATCAGCGATTCTATACTTTCAATGACATCACCAGTCGTGATGCCTAACCCCGCGAGGGTTTCTTCCGATAGCTAGGGAATGTTCTCTGCTGTCTTCATTTTGCGCTAACCGATTTTATCGGGACGGGGGAATGTTTTGGTTACAGTGGAACAGGTTGGCCGGGTCATAGCGGTCCTTGAGTTTCTGTAGGCGCGGGAAATTGTCGCCGAACGCCTGCCTGACGCGCGCCATGCTCTCATCGTCAGCCATATAGTTGCTGTACGCGCCATCGCGGGCGTAAGGCGCCAGCCGATCGTAGGTCTCCCTGGCCCAGGCGATGTTCCGTTCATCGCTCTCGCCATCTCGCCACTGGGAAATGATGAGAATGCTGTAGCCCGCTCCGCGATGCGGAAAGGCCGTGTCTGACGGATCCGGCCGGAGTGCCGCGCCATGAAAATGTTCGACAATGAGTTTGCTCATCGGTGAAGGGCAGCACGCGAACTGCTCGTCCAATACCGCAATCACATCATCGCCCAACTCATCGATGAAGCAGGACTTCCAGTAGTTGAAAGCCAACTTCGGGAAGCTGGGATCGAGAAACTGGTTGAGCGCCGTATAGGTAATGGGTCCAAGAGTGTCGACGACCGGCGCGCCAAAAGCCTTGATCTGCTCAAGCGCCGCCGAGGCATCGCGGGGCGAGCCGCAGTGGCCGACCAGCATGACAGCGAGTTTCGTGCCGGATCCGTCGGGTGCATGCGTGAGGCCGCCGACAATCGTGGCTTCATCGGCGAGGTCGGCGGTCAGATCGCGGTAAAATCCCAGCACCTGCCGCGCGGCGTTGATCGGATAGGCGATCAGGCCGCCATGTACAGTGGGTCCCACCGGATGCAATGCGAACTCGAAATTGGTTGCGATGCCAAAATTGCCACCGCCGCCGCGCAACCCCCAGAACAACTCGGTGTTGTCGTCATGAGAGGCCTGCACCACGTCACCGTTTGCGGTGACCAGCTCTACCGATGTCAGATTGTCGATCGTAAAGCCGTGTTTTCCCATCAAGAAGCCGAAGCCGCCACCAAGCGTCAGGCCAGCAACGCCTGTACTGGAAACCGCGCCGCCGGTCGTGGCGAGCCCGTAAATTTGAGTCGCCCGGTTGAACTCGCCCCACGTCACGCCGGCCTGGACTCGGATTCGTCGGCGCTCCGGGTCGACCCAGGTGCCTTTCATCGCGCTGAGATCGATCATCATGCCAGCGTCACAGACTGCCCGACCGGCGACATTGTGACCGCCGCCACGGACCGCGATCTCGAGATCGTGCTCGATCGCAAATGCCAGCGCATCGACCACATCGGCGCTTCCGATGCAGCGCGCGATCACCGCCGGGCGCCGATCAATCATGCCGTTGTGCACGCGGCGTGCCGTTTCAAAGCCTTCATCGCCAGGCAATAGGATGTGGCCCGAAAAACTGTCCTCAAGGGGCGAAACGATCGACCGGTCGAAGGGTGCTGTGAGGGTCATGGACATCTCCACCAGCCCGTATTGATGCTGCCCGACGAATTAAACAGCAAAATATTTTGAAGTGCTATGGCCAGTTTCTCATAATCATTATACAAATATGAATGGAAGCGAATTGGGACGATCATCGCTATTTCCTCGCCATTGCCCGCGAGCGTTCTCTGACCGCTGCCGGAAAGGCGCTCGGGGTCAGCCAGCCGACGGTCTCCAGACGTCTGGAAGCACTGGAATCCAAGCTGAAGGTGCGGCTTTTCGACCGTACGCGGCATGGCTACGAGTTGACCTCGGTCGGCATGGACTTGTTCGACACCGTGCAGCAGGTCGAGGAGGACCTGACCGAAGTCGACCGCAAGATTTACGGCAAGGATCAGGACCTGACCGGTGGATTGCGCATCACCTGTACCGAGATCTTTCTCAACGGCTATCTGTCCCCGTTCGTCTGGCAGTTCCTGAAGCAAAACCCCGGCATTGAGTTCAGTGTCATTTGCACCGATTCCCAGTTGAGTCTCAGCCGAAATGACGCGGACCTGGCAATCCGCTTTACGCAGCGCCCACCCGAGACGCTGGTCGGTCGCCGCTTGGCGTCGGTGGCTTTTGGTGTTTATACCGCCAGCGACGCGGCAGGTGACCGCTTCACACCGTCGAAACGGGAGGAATGGGACTGGATTGGCGTCCATGATGAGATGCACAACCGGCTTCTCTTTGGCGGCGCATTTCCCGAAAGCCGCTTTAAGCACCGGGTCGATAGTGTGGCGGCCATGCAATCGATGGTGCAGAGTGGCCTCGGCGTCACCGTGTTGCCATGTTACGTCGCTGACCGTGATGAGAGATTACGCCGAGCCGAGCCGGAGCCTTTGCCTAACGGCAAACTTGACTTGTGGATCCTGCACCATCCCGACATCCGGAGCGTCTATCGAGTTCGGCTTTTCGCCGACTTCATCACCGACTTGATCATGTCTGACTTGGACCTCTTCGAGGGCCGCCGCCCGCTTTAGAGTGTTGGTCGACAACGTGAATCGCCACGATCATTCGGTTGTGCGACAGCTTGGTCGCTTTTTCTTTGTCAAATTTTGGCTTCGTCGATCAGGCACGAGGTTTTCGAACCGGCGCTAAATGTCTGCTTATGGCGGCGGTCTCAACTGATCGACGCAACACTTAATCTCAAACGAAGAGATGGAGTGTATGCCGATGAAGCAAAGATATGGTCGCGGGTTCAGTGCGTCGGAGAAGACGGAGCTTTGGGATCGCTGGCAGCGTGGGGAATCATTGAAGGCGATTGGTCGGGCGTTTGGCAAGCCGTCATCG
>JAPUHN010000326.1 GCA_027297685.1 Alphaproteobacteria bacterium
CGAACCGGGGAATTCCCGGATGGCGCGGTGCTCGTAAAGGAACTGATCGAGACCGATACCGGTGATTTGACGACGGGCTGCGTGAGTTGGGCTAACCGGGTTACCGGCTGGTTCGTCATGATCAAGGACCGGCAAGGCCGCTTCGAGGGTAATGGGCTTTGGGGGGACGGCTGGGGTTGGGCGTTGTTTCAGGCTGACGACCCAGCGACGACGGTTACCGAGGATTACAAGGCCGAGTGCATCCCCTGCCATGTCCCCGCCAGAAACGATGACTGGATTTACCTTCGCGGCTATCCGGTATTGAAAAAATAGCAATTTCATCGTTCCGCTGGTAGCGACCAGGGTGCCGCCGAGGCCAGTTTGCCTCGTATCCGATCATAAGGCAGGGGCTGGCGCCCAAGAGTGATCTGAATTGCTGATCGTATTGCAAGGGCGTTGAACCCAGATCGATCCATGCCCAAGCGTAACCGACCCGGAGAGTCGCCATGAGCATCCAATTCGAACTCCTGATCCATGCCGCGAACGTGTTGTATCTCTTCGCTTTCATGGTGCGAGATGTTTTGTGGCTTCGAATTCTCACTGTGGTCGCTGCAGCCTGCCTCATACCTTATTTCTATTTTCGCCCCGAGCCGCTCTTGGCGCCTATCTATTGGAACCTAGCTTTCACCGCGTTGAATATTTTTTGGATCGCTCGATTATTGTGGGAACGCCGCCCAGTGAACCTGAGCGAGGAAGAACAGCGACTGTGCGAGCTTGTGTTTCGGACCATGACGCCGCGCGAGATGATCAAGATACTCAAGCTGGCATCGTGGCACAGCGCCGTCGCAGGCGAATGTTTTGTAGAGCGCGGCAAGCTGCTGGACCGGCTGATCGTCATCTACTCCGGTAAAGCCTGCGCAGAAGTAGATGGTAAAACCGTCACCGAACTGCAACCAGGTCAATTCATCGGCAGCATAAGTTACATCACGAAAGAGACGGCACCGGCCAACATCGTCTCGCTCGAACCGACCTGCTACGTCTCGTGGCCCAAATCGAAACTGCAGGATTTCATGAAAGAAAACCCAGATTTGCATACAGCGCTTAAGACGGCGCTCGCCATAGATTTAACAAGATGGCTTCAAGCTTCATGGGCGCACCAAAGCAGCTAAAGGAAGCCGACGTCGTCAGCATTGGAACATGGTCGGTACAGTTGGCAGGCACCGAATGCGACGAATGTTAGGCATTCACATCGTCATCGTAGCGGCGTTAGGCTTCGCGATATCGAGTGCCCGTGCCGAATCGCCGAGGCCCAACGTCATGGCTTTCGATGTCGATGGCCTGACCTTAACCATGCCAATCGATTCCCTTCTTCTGTTGTACCCCGAAGCCCAAGTCACCGAGACGGCGGCAGTAAGATATTGCCATGGCGAGGAAGTCAAAATCGAATCGCTGTCTCGCCTTGGCGCGATTGTCCGACGGGGCGATGCAACTGTTCATGTCACATTTGACTACGAGTTTTTCGGGCAGGGGATCTCGACGATCCAACGCGATGAGGTTATTGAATTCGACCCGTCACGGTTTGCATCCATGCGAGATGGTCTGGTCCGACATTACGGCCCTTTCACGGGAATGAAGTACCCCGACAAAATGGAACCAACGGGTTTGGTTGTCGGATTCGAATGGGAACAGAAAGGAGTCGCTTATCTCTCCGTCACAATCCATCACGATCGCCAATTTGACCCTGATTCTATTCGTCAAACGACTTTCCTTACGCGTTCGCTACCTGGCATGGAGGGCCACAGAATGGCGGCGGCATATTATCGCGATGCGGTTCAGAGCTTTCGCGAAAAATGCGCGCGTCGGTGATGGTAAGCCCGGTGTCAAAATCACCGATTTCGTATGATCCGGTTCCCTTCCACGCGCGCCACAGCCTTTGCCCCATGACAGGCAGTCCGCGCCGCGCGCGGGACCCTCCCGTGGACTTCGGGGACAAGGCCCTCACCCAGCTAACCCGGCACACTCTTGATGCAGTGGACGGCTCTCTCCACCGGCATCGAAATGTGCCAAATTGCGGCAGATATTGTGCTGTGGTGACTTCTGCTCTTGGCTGAGGGTGTTGAAGAAGTCCTTTGAGGGGCTCGGAGGGTTGTGATTCCTTGCTTGTGAGAACGGGGCAAGGAGATCCGAACGATGATGGGTGAGCCTTTAGGTCGGCAAGACCGTCTTTTTTATGAATTCGATCTCGAAGATATGGTTCCAGGACTAGGCAGAATCGGCAACCCATTACCGAGGAGAAAACCATGGCCCCAAAGAGCGAAAAGATCACCTTTACCGGCGCCGACGGCGATCAGTTGGCGGCCAGGCTCGACCTTCCCGAAGGGAAACCCCGGGCCTATGCCCTTTGGGTGCACTGTTTCAGCTGCACCAAGGACATCTTCGCCGCGTCCCGGGTGGCCAGCGGCCTGACGACGCACGGGATCGCCGTTCTCCGGTTCGACTTCACCGGCCTCGGCGCCAGCGAGGGTGACTTCGCCAACACCAATTTCTCGTCCAACGTGGGTGACCTGGTGGCTGCGGCGGACCACCTGCGCGAAAACTTCGAGGCGCCCAAGATGCTGATCGGCCATTCGCTCGGCGGCGCGGCGGTGCTGGCGGGCGCGGGCCGGGTCCCGGAGGCGGAAGCCGTCTGCACCATCGGCGCGCCGGCGGACCCCGCCTACGTCGCCCGCCATTTCCAGGAGTCCCGCGCCGAGATCGAGGAAAAGGGCGAAGCCGAGGTGCTTCTTGTCGGGCGGCCGTTCCGCATCAAGAAACAGTTCCTGGAAGACCTCGAAAGCCAGAAGCTGGAACAGGACATCGCAGCCATGAAGAAGGCGCTGCTGGTGTTCCATTCGCCCGCCGACGCCATCGTCGGCATTGAAAACGCGGCCCGTATTTTCCAGGCCGCCAAGCACCCGAAGAGCTTCGTCTCCCTGGATGACGCCGACCACCTGTTGAGCCGCAAGGAGGACGCCGCCTACGTCGCCGACGTCATCGCTGCTTGGGCGGCGCGGTATATCTGCTCCGGTGGGGCCGCGGAAAGGGCGGCGTCCGCCGTGACCGCCCAGCCCGGCACCGTGGTGGTGGCTGAGACGGGGCAGGGGAAATTCGCCAACCGGGTTTCCGTCGGCGTCCGGCATTCGCTTTTTGCCGACGAGCCCGCCGAGGTCGGCGGCACCGACACCGGCCCGACGCCCTATGACCTGGTGTTGGCGGGTTTGGGCGCGTGCAAGACCATGACCATGCGGCTCTACGCCGAGCGCAAGGGTTTTCCGCTGGAACGCGCCCAGGTCACCCTCAGGCACGACAAGATCCATGCCGAGGATTGCGCCGAGTGCGAAACCGAAGACGGCCGCATTGACCGCATCGAGACCGAGATCGAGCTCATCGGCGACATGGACGCCGACATGCGCCAAAAAATCGCCGCCATCGCCGAGAAATGCCCCGTCCACCGGACCTTGCAGGCAGGTGACAAGCTAGCCCGACGGCAGGCGCGCAGAAATCTGGAACGCCTGCATTGGGGCGCTGATTGGGCCAGACCCGAATTTCTGTGAGATAGCATTTGCTACGGCGGCCGTAGCGTCTTCAAGTGAGAGCGAAC
>JAPUHN010000327.1 GCA_027297685.1 Alphaproteobacteria bacterium
GGGTTGTCGTCCTCGAGCGTACCAACGCACGCTATTTGTCCGCGCTCGAAGTGCCCGAGCCGGCCGATGTCATCGTCTGCGACGCCAGCTTCATCGGTCTCGAGACCGTTCTGCCGGCGCCGCTGGCGCTGGCTGCGCCGGGTGCGCGGCTGGTCGCCTTGATCAAACCTCAGTTCGAGGTCGGCAAGGGCCAGGTCGGCAAGGGCGGAGTGGTCCGCGACCCAGCGCTCCACGCGGCGGTGTGTGCGCGCATCCGCACCTGGCTCGACGGATTGCCGGGCTGGGCGGTGCGGGGCGTCACCGACAGCCCGATCACCGGCCCGGAAGGCAACCGAGAATTTTTGATTGCCGCAATTCGTGACTAGTGGACATGGCTAGGACCGATTCAGAATTCGAGATCACCATCGACCGGCTCGGCGCGCGGGGCGACGGCATCGCCGATACGGCCGACGGTCCGCTCTATGTTCCACTGGCGTTGCCGGGCGAGCTTGTCCTTGTGCGGCCCGGCGCGGCGCGGGGTCATGGTCGCGCGGCACAGCTGTTGAAAGTTCTCGAACCGGCCGAGACGCGCGTCGTGCCACCGTGCAGGCATTTCGGCGAGTGCGGTGGTTGCAGCGCCCAGCACTTGGCCGAGGCGGCCTATCTCGATTGGAAACGCGATATCGTTGTGACCGCGCTGGAGCACCAAAGGCTCGACGGCAGCGTCGTCGATCCGGTGGTGCCAACCCCGCCGGCCGGCCGCCGGCGGGCGGAACTTGCCGCGATCCGCCTGCGCGGCCGCCATGGCGCGACGCTCCTTGGCTTTCATGCCCGCGCCAGCCACAAAATCGTCGACATGACCGAATGCGTCATCCTGCGTCCGGCGTTGCTTGCTCTGATAGAGCCGCTGCGCGATGTCCTGGCGCAAATTCTCGAGCCGGGCGGCGGCTGCGATGTTTTGCTCACCGAAACGCCGGTCGGTATCGACCTTCTGGTGACTGCCAAGGCGCCACCCCGAATCAAACAGACACAGGCGCTTGCGGCCTTCGCCGAGGCGAGCAAGTTAGCGAGGGTTTCCTGGGCGTCGGCGCGCGCCGGGGTCGAACCGGTGGCCCAGCGTGTGCCGCCGGCGGTCGAGATCGACGGCGTCGCGGTAGCGCTACCGCCCGGCGCGTTCCTGCAGGCCAGCGCCGAGGCGGAGCGATCGATGGCCGCGCTGGTTATCGAGAACCTCGGCAAATTGCCGCCGCGCGGACGGGTCGCCGATCTCTACGCCGGTCTCGGAACCTTTACCCTGCCCATCGCCGCGCGGCGTGCCCGCGTCCATGCCGTCGATAGCGCTGGCGAGGGCCTAAACGCCCTGCTCGCGGCCACTGGAGCGGCCGGGCTTGGCGGCCGGGTGAGCGTGGAGGCGCGCGATTTGTCGGAGCGTCCCTTAATGGCAGCCGAATTGTCCGGCTATCACGCGGTGGTGTTCGATCCGCCGCGTGCCGGGGCGGCGGAAGTGGTGCGTCAGCTCGCGGCCTCGAACGTCTTGCGGGTGGTCGCCGTCTCGTGCAATCCGGCGACCTTCGCCCGTGACGCCGCCACCCTGGTCGACGGCGGCTACCGTCTGGCGCGCGTCACTCCGGTCGACCAGTTTGTCTACACCGGCCACGTGGAACTGGTCGCCGGATTCGAGAGATAACAAAATTATTCCTCATGCTGAGCCTGTCGAAGCATGAGGGGCTATCAACCTCGCCCTTCGACAAGCTCAGGGTGAGGTTGATAATTCAGCGGTTACCTACTCCGCCGCCTCCTTGGCCTCGGCGGCGAGATTTACTGTTTGCGTTTTTCCTTGAGTGGAATAAATGCTCCAAGACTGGCTCCGAAGAGCATTAATAAAAAAGACAAGACGGTACCCACCACGACCCAAGGCACCCAAAAGAGAATCACAAACGCAGCCAGGAAAAGAACAATCTCTATGGGATACAAAATCAAACCCCAAAGCCAAACCCTACTGCGTCGAAACTTTGTTCCGCAAATTTCACAAATTATATCCGCCCAACTTCCCCAGCCCCAGGTCCACGCGCGTTTGCGCAAGGATATACCGCGCTCTCCGCAATGCGGGCACCTCGATCTCGGTCCCTTCATTTGAATTGGCTTCGAGCGAAATTTTATCGTTCCGTGCTGCTTACTCCGCCGCTTCTTTCGCGTTGGCCCGCGGGTCGGGCAGGCGGTCCATGCCGAAATAATCCACGTTTGGCAGCATGCCGAGGCCGTGGGTCATGCGGTTGGTGTAGTTGAAATAGGCTACCGTATCGATGATGTCGTAGACGTCTTCATGGCTGAAGCCGACATCGTAGAGCGATTGGCGGTCGCTATCGCCGATGAGCCACGGCGTCGCCGTCATCTTCCAGGCAAAATCGAGCATTGCGCGGTGGCGGTCGGACAGGTTCAATTCGCGATAGTTGGTCATCAGAATATCGCCGAACACCGGGTCACCCGACAACTCGCGCACTGCCTGGCTGTGCGAGGTGATGCAGTAGACGCAGTGGTTGTGGCACGACACCACCACGGCGATCATCTCGCGCTCCAGGCGCGACAGGCCGCTGTCGTCGCTCAACATCAACTGATTGTATTTGCTGATAAACGTGCGCAGCGATTCCTGCCGCAGCGCCTTG
>JAPUHN010000328.1 GCA_027297685.1 Alphaproteobacteria bacterium
ATCGACCGGGGCAATCTCGGTCTCGATACCGTCGGCCTTCAGGGCTTCAATTTGCGAGCGAAAATAATCTGCGAGGCGCAAATCACTGGCATCGATGAGCAGGCCACTGAGGTAGGACGGGACGACGACGATCTTATACCCGCGCAACTCGTCGAGCACGGTGGCGTAAGCCGCATCGACACGTTCGGCGTCGAGCTCGCCGTTGTGCAAAAAACCCCGCCATTCATCTGTCACATCGCGGGCGCCGGCAGGGGCGATAATTTCCGGTTCGCCGGCGGCGGCCGGCGTCATCAAAAATGGTGATAACGCGATAGCGAATGCCGCAAACAAGCTAAGCGGAGTCGCTCGCGCCGTTCTACGCATATGCGTTGGTGCGCCCATTGTCATTAGAAAATGGGGCTCGCTGGTCCCGCTTTCAATGTGCGTTTTTAACCCTCGTCCACCGGGAGAGGGGCTTTCGCACTACCCGCCGAACTTGGCCTTCGCCTCCTGGCGCCGTGCGTGCAGGATCGGCTCGGTATAGCCGTTCGGCTGTTCGCGGCCCTTGAACACCAGATCGCAGGCGGCCTGGAAAGCAACGCTGTCGTCGAAATTGGGCGCCATCGGCCGGTACAGCGGGTCGCCGGCGTTCTGGCCATCGACCACACCCGCCATCCGTTGCAATGTCTCGCGCACTTGGTCCTCGCTGCAAACGCCATGGCGCAGCCAGTTGGCGATGTGCTGGCTGGAAATACGCAAGGTCGCGCGGTCCTCCATCAGCCCGATATCGTTGATGTCGGGCACCTTCGAGCAGCCGACGCCCTGATCGATCCAGCGCACCACGTAGCCGAGAATGCCCTGGGCGTTGTTGTCCAGCTCCGCCTGAATGTCGGCCGCCGGCCAGTTGGGGCGGTCGGCCAGGGGAATGGTGAGAATGTCGTCGAGTTCGGCGTGGGGCCGCGATTTGAGTTCCGCTTGCCGCGCCGCGACGTCGACCTGGTGATAGTGGGTAGCGTGCAAGGCGGCGGCGGTCGGCGACGGCACCCAGGCGGTGTTGGCGCCGGCTTGGGGGTGGCCGATCTTGATCGCCAGCATGTCGGCCATCAGGTCCGGCATCGCCCACATACCCTTGCCAATCTGGGCGTGACCCGGCAGACCGCATTCGAGGCCGGTATCGACGTTCCAATCCTCGTAAGTCTGGATCCAGACGGCGGCCTTCATGTCGGCCTTGCGGATCATCGGGCCGGCTTCCATCGCGGTGTGCATTTCGTCACCGGTGCGGTCGAGGAAGCCGGTGTTGATGAAGAACACGCGGTCCTTGGCGGCGCGAATACACTCCTTGAGGTTGACCGTGGTGCGCCGCTCCTCGTCCATGATGCCGATTTTCAGCGTGTGGCGGTCGAGCCCCAGCGCGTCTTCGACCTGGCCGAACAACTGGTCGGTGAACGCGACTTCTTCCGGCCCGTGCATTTTTGGCTTCACGATATAGACCGAGCCCGCGCGGCTATTCTTGCGGCCGTGCAGATCGTGGATGGCGATCATCGAGGTAATCATTGCATCGAGAATGCCTTCCGGCATTTCGTTGCCATCCATGTCGAGGATCGCCGGATTGGTCATCAGATGGCCAACATTGCGGATCAGCATAAGGCTGCGGCCCGGCAACGTAAGTTGCGATCCATCGGGGGCGGTGTAGGTGCGGTCGGGGTTGAGGGCGCGGTCGACCATCTGGCCGCCCTTTTCGAAGCTGTCGGTCAAATCGCCCTTCATCAGACCCAGCCAATTGCGATAGGCGGCGACCTTGTCCTCGGCGTCGACTGTCGCCACCGAATCCTCGCAGTCCATGATCGTCGTCATCGCTGCTTCCACCACCACGTCGCTGACCCCGGCAGCGTCGTCCTGGCCGATCGGGTGGCTGCGGTCGATGGTGATTTCGAAGTGGAGGCCGTTATTTTTCAGCAACACCGCCGACGGCGCGGCGGCATCGCCGCGGTAACCGGCGAATTTCGAAGGCTCGGCGAGCCCCGTCGCGCTGCCATCCTGCAAAGTCACGGCAAGCGCGCCGTCGGCCACCGCGTAGGCCGTCGCGTCGCGGTGGCTGCCGCTGGCGAGCGGCGCCGAGGAATCGAGAAAGTCGCGGGCAAAGGCGATCACGCGGCCGCCGCGCACCGGGTTGTATCCGCCGGCGCGCTCGGCCCCGCCCGCTTCGGAAATCGCGTCGGTTCCGTAGAGGGCGTCGTAGAGGCTGCCCCAACGGGCATTGGCGGCGTTGAGGGAATAGCGGGCGTTGGTAACCGGCACCACGAGCTGCGGTCCGGCGATGGTCGAAATCTCCGGATCGACATTCGCCGTGCTCACGGCGAAATCGCCGCCCTCCGGCACCAGGTATCCGATCTTTTGCAGGAACGCCTTATAGGCCGGCAGATCGAGTGCTTGGTCGCGGTGCTCCCGGTGCCAGCCGTCAATCTTCGCCTGCAGATCGTCACGCGTCGCCAGTAATTCGCGGTTGCGCGGCGCAAGATCGCGGATCAAGGCGTCAAAGCCGGACCAGAACGCATCCGACGACACGCCGGTTCCCGGCAAAGCCTCGTCGTTTATGAAATCGTATAGTTCTTTATCAACCTGGAGCGTTCCAGCCTCGATCCGGTCCGTCATTCCCGCTACCTTTGCCATTTTTCGATTTGTACTTGTGAAGAACACGCGCGGGCTGTGCCACCCACGGAAGTCCCTGTCCCCCCCTGTGATCTTACTTTCTGGCACTAGAGTCAAATCTACATTGGGCCTACATCGGCTGGAAAATTACTTAGCCACCGACCACCACACCCGGATTCATGATGCCGTTAGGATCGAGGCGGCGTTTGGCGTCGGCCAGCACGCCGCCGAACAGCGCCGGGCGCTGCTGCTCGTACCATTTCTGGTGGTCGCGGCCGACCGCGTGATGGTGGGTGATGGAACCGCCATTGGCGATAAGAGCATCGGACGCCGCCGCCTTGATCGCCTGCCATTGCTCGAGCATGCCGTCGGGCCGTCCTTCGCCGTGGAAGGCAAAATAGGGCGCCGGACCGTCGGGATAGGCGTGGCTGAACCGGCACGACACCGCGCCATCCTTGCCGGTGACGTCACGCAACGCCGCGGCGGTGGCATCCTTGATCGCGTGGTAAAACGCCTCGAAGCGGTCCCAGGTGATCGCCGTTTCGAAGGTGTCGGAAATAATACCGCGCGGCGTCAGGTTCTCGCGGTTGTAGGGCATGCGAATGAAGGCGGTACGCCAGGCGCCCACCGCGCCTTGCAGGTTGGCGTCGGGATTGTTGCGCCAATCGACGTCGACGACGCCGCCATGGTCGAGGCAGCATTGCTCGGCGCGCGTCATCCACGCATCAACCGGGTGATCTGAGGATTCGAACGACACCACCATCAACGTGAACGAGCCATCGCCAGCGCCGCTGATTTGCAGCTCGACACCGTCGACGATGCGGACGTTGGCGGGATAAAGACCCGCCTGGGACACCGCGCGTACGGCGCGCGCGGCATCGAAAAAGTCGGTAAAGCGGTACCCGGCAGTCGCCTTGTAACGGGGGCGGCCCTGCAGGCGCACCCAGGCTTCGGTGATGATGCCAAGCGCGCCTTCCGAGCCCATCATGAAACGGTCGGGGCTCGGCCCCGCGCCACTTCCGGGCAGCCGCCGCGACTCGATACGGCCGGCCGGAGTTACCGTCGTTATGTTTTCGACCAGGTCGTCGATGTGGGTGTAGAGGGTGGCGAAATGGCCGCCCGAGCGTGTCGCGATCCAGCCGCCCAGGGTCGACTGTTCGAACGATTGCGGGAAATGACGCAGGGTGAGCCCATGGGGTTTGAGTTGCGCCTCGAGCTCGGGTCCGCGGGCACCGCCTTGAATGCGCGCGGCACGCGATACATCGTCGACTTCGAGCACCTTGTTGAGGCGCGACAGGTCGACGGTGACGGCGCCGGCGAAGCCGTCGCCCACATCGGGAGTCACGCCGCCGACCACCGACGAACCGGCGCCGTAGGGCACGACAGCGGCGCCGGCCTCGCCGGCCCAATCGTAGATCGCGCGAATATCGTCGCCGCTGCTGGGATAGGCCACCACGTCGGGCGCGTGGGCATAATCGCGTGCGAAGGTGCGTATCGAATCCGGCTGCGACTGGCCGAAGCTATGGAGAATACGCTCGAACGGCTCGCTGGTGCAGACCGTGGCCAAGCTCGGCGGCGGCGTCAAACGGGGCTCGGCAAGCGTAATATCTTCGATATCGGGACGTTTTCCCTCGGTCGTGGGCCGGATGTCGAAGCCGTCGGCGAAAGTTTTCAGGAGCCCTGTCACCTGATCGGTG
Source organism: Alphaproteobacteria bacterium (assembly GCA_027297685.1). Taxonomy (GTDB): domain Bacteria; phylum Pseudomonadota; class Alphaproteobacteria; order UBA6615; family UBA6615; genus JAPUHN01. The sequence goes on from JAPUHN010000328.1 coordinate 4,326, forward strand.
GACAGGCCATCATCTTCGTAGCCCCAGCCCCAGAATTTCAGTTTACGGTCGGCCATCGTCCACCCTCTTAATTTTCGCGCCAGCGGTGTTCGCCCCGATACTATCGCGCCGGCTCAATAAGATGCCACCGGGGAGAACACATAGCCGAAATCATCGCCGCCATCTGCGGACTGCAGCCCTTATCCCTGGCCGAGCTTGTAAATTGGGACTATATCGACAGGGCGTTGGGCAACGCCGACGACCAAGTGTCGAGCATCGCCAAGGCGCGGCACGCGTGCTGGCATAAAGCCTTCGACACCGAAACCAACGTGGCCTGCCAAATACAACGGCTGCGCGACGACCGGATCTTCCCTTAACCGAAAGTCAGTAGATGCAATCTTTGGTGATCAGCAGCGCCTTCGATGGCGGCAACATTGCCTGCCTCGCCGCCGATAATCCCGACGATATTCGGCTCGAAATTCTTAAAGACAATGAGTCCGACTTCTATCAATGGTTCTATTTCCGACTGACCGGCGCGCGCGGCCAGGCCTGCCGGCTGCACATCGTCAACGCAGGCAACGCCGCCTACACCAAAGGATGGGAGGATTATCGGGCGCTGGCCTCGGCGGATCGGCAGACCTGGCGGCGGGTGCCAACGAGCTACCAGGACGGCGTCCTGACCATCGAACACACGCCGCAAGCCGATTCCATCTGGTTCGCCTATTTCGCTCCCTACACCATGGAACGCCATGGCGATCTGATCGCCCGGGTGCAAGCCTCACCGCGCGTCGGGCTTTCGGTCCTCGGCAAGACCCTCGACGGCCAGGACGTGGACCTGTTGCGGATCGGCGAACCGGGACCAGACAAGCGCACTTGCTGGGCGGTCGCCCGCCAGCATCCCGGCGAGACCATGGCCGAGTGGTGGATGGAAGGGTTTCTCGACCGCCTGCTCGACCCCGGCGAC
>JAPUHN010000329.1 GCA_027297685.1 Alphaproteobacteria bacterium
GTCGCGGCGTGTAGGGTCGATGTCGGTCATGGTGGTTCCTCCCTGCACCGAGGCGCGGACTTGCACTATCGGGGTTCTATGGTCGATCGAGCTATGTGCGCGGACTTCGATGTAATCATGCCGCCACGCCGCAAACTTTGATCGTGCATCCTCCAGGCTCAAAAACCAAGTGGCATATAAACCGACATTTCCCAGATAGGCAGTGTCAGAGCAAAATTGTTTGAGCGCCGAAAGAACGATTCGTAGCGTCTGTGGATGAGAAATCCATTCCGTTATTTCAAGACTTCGCCCGATAACATCCGCCTGGTGCGCCTTGGCAGAGTGACGTCAACTTGCGGCCCGAGATCTACCGGTTATGGAGTTTCGCAGACCAGCTCGCGTTTGTCTGACAGTGCCGTACATCCCCGGCTTCAAGCCGATCTTGTAGTTTTGCCATAACCCGACTCTGCTATAAGTGACCGATGAACGGTGATCATGCCAAAGAACGGTCGTAATAACCGAGGATATACGATGAAACAATATCTCAGGGATCAAGTTGACTGGCCACAGGCGTTCCCGCCCGAAGAATACACTGCCCGCCGCGCCAAGCTGCGTGATGCCCTGGCAGCGGAAGAATTCGATGGAATCTACGTCACCATGCCGGCCGATATCACCTATCTCACCGGCTATGACATGATCTGGTATCACTCGCGCAATCTAACCGGGTTGCTGTTGCGCGCCGATTCCGACGACACCCTGTTCATCGACGGATGGCCCCACACCACCATCGTCTCGACCACGCCGGAGATCACCGATGCCGTCTTCTATCAGCGCGGTCCTGTCGCCGACGTCATCGCTTTGATCACCGAGCGGGTGAAATCCCTGGGCCTCGCCGGCGGCAGGCTGGCAACCCAACGCTGGAGCTACGCGCCCCACGGCGACGTCATCGACGAGTTGAACGCCGGCTTGCGCGACGGCGGCGCGACCGTCACCGACGCGTCCTTCCTGATTGAAGAGATTCGGCTGATCAAGTCGCCACTCGAGATTGCGCTGATGCGTAAGACCGCGGGCATCGCCGATACGGCCATGGCCGCGGCACGCGACGCGATCCGTCCGGGCATATTGGAAACCGAGATCGAGGGTATTCTCATCGGCGCCATGATGGCCGATGGCGGCGGTTATCCAGCGATACGCTCGATGATCGGCTCGGGGCCGCGCAGCGGCACCCACCACTCCCCAGCGCAGGCTCGCGCGGTTAAGGCGGGCGATCTGGTGTTCATCGATTTCTGCGCTTGCCTGCATCGCTATCACATCAATCTCAACCGCACTTTTTCCCTCGGCGAGCCCGACCCGCGCTGGGCCGATCTGATGGACAGATCGGCGGGCTGCATCGACGCAGTCGTCGCGGGCATCTCGCCCGGCGATAGCTTGTATAAGGTCCACGCCATCGCCGACGACTACATCGACCAGAACGGTCTCAGGCGCTATTGCTGGTACAATGGCGGTTATTCTCTGGGTATCGCCGTGCCGCCGGACTGGGTCGGCGTGCACCGTACCCATCCAACGCCCGGCGGCCCCGGCGACCGTGCCCTCAAGCCCGGCATGATTTTCAATCTCGAAAATCAATTTGATGTCTGGGAGGACTGGCCGGGCGGCAGCGGGGCGGCCTATATCGATAGCTTCCTGATGACCGATAGCGGCCTCGACGTGCTATCCGAACTGCCGCGAAACCTGATCGTGGTATGAGCTAGCACTCGATGGGAATAATCTTGTCGATACCGGTCAGGTTGAGCACATCCTTCACCTGGCCCCGGGGATGGCGGAAGTCTAAACGGTGACTAGCGAGATTGACGTATACCGTAGCGCTCACGCCTTGATACAACAGCACGGTGAGGCGGCTGCTATTGAGGCCGCCATGAAAGCCGACGCCATGCTCGATAAGGGCGACCTGGACGGCTATGCGGTGTGGAAGCGGATCGTGAAGGCCGTCGAGGAATTGCTATCCAAGGAACGGCCGGCGGGTGTGACGGTGCAGTAGCGCGCAAATCACAAATGGGGCCATCCTAATGTCGCCTGCTGGGGGATAAGCAGACGTGCCGGCGGCATGGTCCTGACTTCCGTTCATAGCCATGAGCGGAAATTCCGAGCTTGTGCAACGCCTGCTAGGTTGGACCCGAGGGATCCCGTCGAAAGGCCAAGGAAATCCCTAGCCAAGCTCAGTGGACATTTTCCTCAGGTCTTCTGTTGAAAAGAGCTTGGGCGCCGGACCATACACATCAATGTTGCGTTTTACAGCAGTTTTTTCGTCAGAAATATGAGTGTTAGCGTGGTTTTTATTATGTAGATCCGACTTATGTTTCCACGAAATTTTTAGATCTTCGATGAAGTCATACAATTCATTGGGCGATTCGCAGTGAATCGCAACCGTATAAATTTCATTGGCAGATGAAACCGTCACCTTTCGGCCCAACAGGCTTGATAGAACGGGTTCCTCTGCTGCGGTTGGCTCCTGAATGTTGGGAGTGTTTGACAGTCCATCTGCGTTCTGGTGAGAAGCTTTCGTGAGTTTTTCAGCTTTCCGGACGCTCAGGTTCTGCGAAGCCACCCGCTTAGCCAAATTCTCAGGATCTTCAGCATTGAGAAGGGCTCGGGCGTGGCCCGCGGAAAGCTCTCCATTCTGCACAAGTTCCTTTATGGAAGATGGCAGGTTGAGCAGGCGTAAGGTGTTGGATACATGACTGCGGCTTTTGCCGAGAAGCGAACTCAATCTTTCCTGGGTATAACGAAACTCAACCAGCAGACGCTGGTAAGCTTCTGCAGTTTCGATCGGCGTTAGGTCCTCCCGCTGAACGTTCTCGACCAACGCCATTTCAAGAGAGTTCAGATCTGACAATTTACGAAGCATCACCGGGACGTGCTGAAGCTCCGCGAGCTTGGCGGCCCGCCACCTGCGTTCTCCGGCGACTATCTCGAAGTCACCCGCCAAATTCCTATGTTTGCGGACGATGATGGGTTGAAGCACACCAGTTTTCTCGAGAGAGACCGCAAGCTTCTTGAGCGAATCTTCTGAGAACCGCCGGCGTGGTTGGTAGGGCCCGGGGTGAAGACGTTCAACGTCGAGGTCGAACACCTCTATGGAGTGGTTTTGATCCTTGCCCCCGGATCCCCCATCACTCTGTGGCGATGCCTCGTCTGCAATTCGTTTCTTCAGATCGCGGATGAGGTCCAGGGCCTCGCTTTCAGGTCGATCATCATAGTCGGCGAGGTGTGGACTTGTGAGACTAGTTGCTGGATTTTCCATGGCTATACAGTTCTCGATGATGCCTTGTGGGGCCCCGTAGAGAGATGAAATGTTGGAAAAGCAACAGGACCCACGAAAGACAGATTCCCCCGTCTGATTACAAATGTTTACATAGCGTGCTGATATTAATAGATTATGAATAGCTCACCACTTCTTCATGTCAATGAGATAGTTGAGGCTATAGACTGACGCTTCTTCTGGGGGTGATCGGCGTTAGAGGGAAATGTCTGATGCAAGAGGGGCGTGCCAATCGCTGGATCCGGCACACCCTTGTTTGCCGGCCGAGCCCTGACTTCCGTTCGGGGTCACAACCGGAAGTTAGTGACGGCCGCGAGAATGTCGGCTTTCGGGGGCAAAGCGGAAGTCGATTTCGGGCGGCTGGATGTCTCCTTGTTAGCCACAAGCGGTCTTGGTAGCCGCCCGAGAGAAATCCGAATAACATGCGTCCATAGGCTCAGGCTTGCGCGATCGGTGTTTTCAGAGGGAAGGGGATATGATTGATCAGGTGGCAGCCCATTATAGCGGCAGCGGCGGTCTGGCCGACACGATCGCGGAGAGCCTGCGGAGTGCAGGCAAAGATCTCAACGAACTGAAGACGGCCGATCTAGCAACCGTCGATGAGTTCCACATCCGTGGCCGAAAGGCGACCTTGGAATTGGCCGAGCAAATGATGCTGAGCGAGGATACCCGTGTCCTTGACATCGGCAGCGGCTTGGGAGGGCCTGCGCGAACCCTCGCCGAGGAATATGGTTGCCATGTAACCGGCCTCGATCTGACGCAAGCATTTTGCGATTTGCCCTTTGCCGATAATCAATTCGAC
>JAPUHN010000033.1 GCA_027297685.1 Alphaproteobacteria bacterium
CAGGTCGGTATCCGCGAGGGTGCCAACCTTGTGTCCAATCTTGGCGATAACGGTGAGCCTTCTTCAATCGGTAACGGCTCGCCGTTGTGTCAAACTGGCCGGCCGGCGGTGTGCGACGATGTGATTTTAAACGACCAGCCATCCGGCCCCGGAATGAAAAAGGAACTGTGGATCGTGCCCGATTTAATGCGCGTCGGTTTCAGTCCCATCGTGGCGAATTAGGCGCGGCCCTTCAAGAAAACGTCGACAAAGAAATCAACCGGCGCCCGGGTGCCTGCCTTGGTGCGTTTGCGCGATTTCTGGATAATTAAGTGGGTTCCACCGCGAAGTTCCAGCACGGCAAACGTATCTTTCGCAAAAACTTGCCGCAACCCGAGCTCTTGCAGGAATGCGCTCGTCGTCGGCACGTTCTTCACCGGCAAATGTACGTGCCCGACGGCGACCGGCGGGCGTTTGTCCTTTGTAGTGCTCATCGTTTTTCCCTCTTTTGACGCACATCATGTGGATATCAAGGATTCATAAATATACTCGTACGCTGCAACACAAGTTGCTAGTTGAAATTTTTCCTCCACCCGAGCCCGGCCGGCAACTCCCATGCGAGAGCGCTGATCGCGGTCGCCCGCCAAACGAAGGATCGCGTCGGACAGCGCCGCCGGATCGTGCGGCTCAACGACCAGGCCGGTTACGCCGTCGCTGACGACTTCCGGGTTTCCACCAACGCGCGTAACCACCGCTGGCAATCCCGCCGCCATCGCTTCAAGGATACTCATCGGCAAGCCCTCTTCGTGCGAGGCCAGCACCGCAATATCGCTCGCTGCCAGCAATGACGGAATTTCATCTCGCTCACCAAGCCAGCGGATGTTGCCATCGATCCCGGCCGACATGACGTATTCTTTCAACGATGCGCCGATGCCGTCGTCTCGTCCCGCTAAAAGCAGAAACCAGGGCTCAGGCAGCCGTGGCGCAGCCATCGCCAGAGCTTCCAGCAGATCGCGATGACCCTTGTAAGGTATAAGGTTGGCGACACAGATGATGGCGAGAGAGTGGGGTGAGATGTCGAGCCGCCGGCGTACGTCATCGCGCGATATGCCAACAGTCAGACCGGTGTCGATTCCGCTGTAGACGGTGTGCAGTCGCGCCGCCGCCACGCCTTCGCCCAACAGCTGATCGGCAACTGCCTGACTGTTGGCAAGCACCGCATCCATGCGCCGGTGAAACCACTTTTCCAGCTGCGCGCTGAACCGATGGCGCCGATGATAGTTGTTGAGACTGCGCCGGCTCATCACACGCGGGCGGAAACCGCCCAGCACAGCGGCCAGTCCGCCCAGCAGATAAGCCTCCGGCAAATAGAAATGGACGATATCGGGATTCTCCCGCCGCAATATTCGTACGATGCGAACCAGAGCGTCGACCAACGACGGCACGCGCGCACGTAGCGACGTTGCTACAATCACGCGAACGCCTCGTCGTCTCATCTCGTCATCGAGCGGACCGGCGCCGCGGGTTGCAACAATACAGATGTCGAATCGCTTGCGGTCGATGGCGGGTAGAATTTCCAAAAGATGGCGTTCGGTGCCGCCGACGCCCAAGCGCGGCACAAACACAACAATGCGGCAGCGCGGCATGTTGACCATTTGTGCAGCACTTTTTCTGAACGTATCTGTCATGGATCGTTTACGCCGGTTACAGTTTCGGCATGGCTGTGCGTCAGGCACCCTCGGACTACGACAACAAGATTATGACGCAGTGGCAGGTTGAATCGCTATTATCGACTGCAATAAAAGGGGAGATAAACAATCGATGCGCGGTTTGGAGAATAAAGTGGCCATTGTCACCGGCGGCGGCGGTGCAATCGGACGGGCCATATGCCAGCGGTTTGCCGAGGAAGGCTCAGTCGTCGGTGTCTTTGATATTAACGAAGAAACCGCTAATGAGACCGCCTCCCTGATCGAAGCTGCAGGCGGCGCAGCAACGGTGCAACTGGTCGATATCACCGATTACGACGCCGTAGCGGCAGCCGCCCGCACTTTTGAGGAAACGGTTGGACCGACCGATGTGCTGGTCAACAACGCGGGCTGGGACCGATTGGTGAATTTCCTCGACACCGAACCGTCGTTCTGGAACCAGATCATCGCTATCAACCTACTGGGCTCGCTGAACATGCATCACACGGTGGTGCCGGGCATGGTCGAACGTGGCGCCGGCAAAGTGGTCAACATCGCCTCCGATGCGGGCCGCGTCGGATCGAGTGGCGAGGCGGTCTATTCGGCCTGCAAAGGCGGCATGATCGCTTTCACCAAAACCCTCGCCCGCGAACTGGCGCGCAACGGGGTGTGTTGCAACGCAGTGGCGCCGGGTCCGGTCGATACACCCTTGCTGCGGTCGTTCGCGCCAGACGGCGATTTGGACGGCGGTTTGGGCAAGGCCTTTAAACGCGCGATCCCAATGCGGCGTTTGGGCGAGCCCGACGACATCCCCGGCATCGTCACCTTTCTTGCCAGCGACGACGCTAATTTCATCACCGGCCAGGTGATTAGCGTGTCCGGCGGGCTTACTATGCACGGCTAGTAAAAGTCTGAGAATCACGACGCAACGCATGACGTCGATTAACATCGGCATGCCAGAAATCAGGAGGGAAACGGCGATGGAATACGAGGACATTGTCTACGAGAAGGTGGACGCCGTCGCCACGATCACGATCAACCGCCCCAAAGTCTACAACGCGTTCCGCGCTCATACCGTCGTTGAAATGATCGACGCGTTTCAAGACGCTGGTTGGGACAAGGAGATTGGCGTCATCGTGCTCACCGGCGCCGGCGACAAGGCATTTTCGACCGGCGGCGACCAGTCGGCCGATAGCAAGGCCGGCGGCGCCTACGGCACGCTACGCGGCACCGTCGGCATGCCGATCGCCGAATTGCAATCGCTGATACGCGACGTGCCCAAGCCGGTGATCGCTCGGGTGCAAGGTTACGCCATCGGTGGCGGCAACGTACTGGCGGCGATCTGCGATATGACGATTGCGTCAGAAGCCGCGACGTTCGGACAAGTCGGACCGAAGATGGGCTCCGTCGACCCGGGCTGGGGTACCGCCTATCTGGCGCGCATCGTCGGCGAAAAGAAAGCGCGCGAATTTTGGTACATGTGCCGCCAGTACACGGCCCACGAGGCCGAGGCAATGGGTTTGGTCAACAAGGTCGTACCAGCCGACAAGCTCGACGAGGAGGTACGCTCCTGGTGCGAAGAGATCATCGAACGCAGCCCCACCGCAATCGCCATCGCCAAGCGCTCGTTCAATGCCGACACCGACCACATCAACGGTATCGGCGCACTCGGATTTGAATCGTTGCGTCTGTACTACGACACCGAAGAATCAAAGGAGGGTGGCAACGCGTTCCGCGAGAAGCGCAAGCCGGAATTTCGCAAATACGTGAAGTAGCTTCTGATGACGGTTCCGTAAGAGGCTTGATTCAGGACGACAGAGAAGGGCAGCGCGCGGCGCCAATAACCGGGCCCGGCCGTGCAGACTGAACCAGGACGACGCAACTGAAGCCCTCTTCCAGCCTGTAATCAGCCACGTCGACGACTGCCTTCTTGCCTGTCCAATCGCCAACCCGCCGCACTTCGCGGACGATATTGTGATTGACCAAATTCTTGCCCTTATTTTCGCCGCCGGTGGGTTGGACAGCCTGTTCTTTCTTAAAGCGCAAGAGCCAAATCCCCGCCTTGTCGCCAATCGAGCCCTCGACGGTAATGGTCAAGCCACCTTCCGCAAGCGGCGTTATTGCGACGTTCAGGCGCTCACTGTTGTTTTTGCGCGCTCGCTTGATCTCGCGGTTCACCTCGCGCGTGCGGTTTCCAACAGCATCTGTCTTTCCGTCGAAGACCATCTGCGGCGTAAAGGAATAACCCCGGCCCTCAATCGTATCGTTGTAGCGGCGCTGCCGGTCGGTTGCTTCCGGACTCGAAAAAATATCCTTCCAGCGGCCGGCCGATCCGTAGACCAGATTATCCCAGTAATCGACATGGTGCTCCAACGCGATGATATCATCGCGCTGAGCCAACTCACCAAGCAAACGCTCCGCCGGCGGGCACGAATAGCAGCTTTGCGACGTGAATAATTCGATCACCGTCGGCTGCGTCGCAACTTGCTCCGCACTAGCCGCGCCGTGGGGCAAAAACCCGATTGCGGCTAAACTCAAAACGGCGGCTTGCAGGCTTTGCTTCATCGGTCCCGGTCCTCGGTTGTGTGTGGGTACACGAGCACATTAACAAGGGAACTGACTGTTTATTCCAAGTCTCACACAAGATTGATGAAAATAGAGAGTCCGTCTACACGTTTGCGTTATACCGCAAAGATTTCGCTAGCATAGCAGTGGTTTAGCCGCTGACCTAGCTCATGGACATTACGCATTCGTACGCTGCATCCAGATTAATCGGCTAGTTGATCAGGGAGTAATAAATCAAACATGAAATCGTTTTCCGGAAATATCAAACAAATCCTGTGTAGGGCAGTCCTGCTTGCCGGTGGTGCCATGTACTCTGGATGCAATGAATACGAGAATTAATCGTTTACGCAGGAGGGTATTGTGAATCGTTACACGTACGTACTTGGAGAAATTGTCGCAGTCGGTAAAGCACAAACGATATAGTGTCGTTCCTACAAATCGGTCTCAAGCCGACGGTAATTTCGCCGGCGATGCAACGCCCTGTTGGTCCGAAATTGCTTCGCTGGCGTGCTCAGGAAACAGCGCTGACAAACCGCCGGCGCTGG
>JAPUHN010000330.1 GCA_027297685.1 Alphaproteobacteria bacterium
CTGGCATTCCCAGGACAATATTTCATCGTCTGTGCGGATGACGATAGCAGTACTTTAGTCGTCGATAGTTCCTCCGGTGCTCGCGGCGGCTCCGTGCCTATCTTGTCGCCAATGAAGGTGTCAATGAACTTATCGATATCGAGCGATGCTTCCCCTTCGCGGGATCACCCGCTAGGTTTTGCGGCCGAAGGGGAGAGCTTTCATGGCGATCGTATTGTACGACCTGGTCGGCGCCGACGGCCGGCGCTTCAGTTCCAATTGCTGGCGCAGCCGTCTGGCGCTGGCCCATAAGGGACTGGACTGCGAAACGGTGCCGACGCGGTTCACCGAGATCGGACAGATCGGCGACGGCTCGTTCAAAACCATTCCGGTGATCGAGGATAACGGAACCTGGGTCGGCGATAGCTGGGCCATCGCCGAATATCTCGACGACACCTATTCAGACCGTCCACCGGTGCTCGCCGGCAGCGACGGGCGCCAGCACGCGCGCTTCGTGCAGGATTGGTCGAGGAGCAGGATCAGCCCGCTGGTGATGACCATGATCGTCGAGGATATCCATGCCCAGCTGACCCCGGAAGATAAGGAGTATTTTCATGCAACCCGCAGCAAGCGCCTGGGCCGCGATATCAACAGCATCCAGGAGGGCCGCGAGGAGCGGGTGCTGGAACTGCGCGAGCGGCTGGAGCCGATGCGCAGGGTTGTCGCCGAGACACCGTTCTTGGGTGGCGAATTGCCGACCTATGCCGATTATGTCGCGTTCAGCCCATTCATCTGGGCGCGCTCCACGAGCCCTTTCGCGCTGGTCGAACCCGGCGATCCGGTGCACGCCTGGTTTCACCGGGTGCTCGATCTGTACGATGGCCTGGCGCGCAACAACCCGGGTTACGACTGGTAGTTATATTTAATAATAACGACTTATGGGGAATTCATAATGTCGGATATTGAGTTCAAACTGGGCACGTTTTCGAATAATGGTGGCGGCCCGTTCGTCGGTCTGGTCATCGGCGAGAAGATTTATACCTTGTCCACTGTCGTTGAGGCCGCCGAGGCCCAGGGCGGCGGGAAGGGCCCAACAACGACCGCCGGCATCTACGAGATGCTCGCCGACTGGGACGCCAATTTCGACGCGTTGTGCGCGGTCGCCGACTTCGTTGCCAATGACGGCCGCGGCGACGCCGATTGGGACTGCGTCGCCACCTTATCCGATCTGCGGGTATTGCCGCCGATCCTCAACCCCTCGAAAATGATCTATGCGGCGGCCAATTACGGCGGACATATCCGCGAAATGCTCAACGCCGGCACCGCGCGCACCGAAGAAGAACGCGAGAATATGCTCGACCGCGACAAGGCGCGGGTGCGGCCCTATTCCTTTCTCAAGGCGCCGAGCTCGCTCGCTGGTGCCTTCGACGACATCGTCATCCCACCGGAAACGCAAAAGGTCGATTGGGAGGTCGAGTTGGCGCTGGTGATCGGCCGCACCGCCAAGCGAGTGCCGGCGGAACGCGCGCTCGATTACGTCGCCGGTTATATGACCACCAACGATGTCACCGCGCGCGATGCGCAAAGCCGTCCCGACTGGCCGACCCTGCGCACCGATTGGTTCACCGGCAAGAGCCACGACACCTTCGCGCCGATGGGACCCTATTTAGTGCCCGCCGCCTTCGTCCCAGACTACCGCGCCGTCCAGTTGACCCTGAAAGTCAATGGCGAAACCAAGCAGGACGATCCGGCGGGCGAGATGGTGTTTTCCGCCGAAGAGCAGATCGAACACGCCTCGGCGCAGCTCGCGCTCCACCCCGGCGATATTATATCGACTGGGACGCCCGAAGGCGTCGGCCACGGCAAGGGCACCTATCTCAACGTCGGCGATATCGTCGAGGCGGAAGCCGCGGGACTGGGCGCGCAACGCTGCCAGGTGGTCGCCGAGGATGCCTGATTGACCCGTGAGCCGTAACGCGTCACGCTGCCGCGCGATAGCGTTCAGGACTTAAGAAATATGGCTACTACTTCGATTGTTGATGATATTCGCTCGATCTGCGACTTGCCGAAGCGCCTGCGGCGATTGGACGCGCTCGATCCGGGCTTTCGGCAGTGAAGCGGCGGCGGCTTCCAACTATAGGCTGATTGCCTGCAAACGATTGATAAACTACGAGAAACCAGATTTACTTTGATAACAGAGCCGGAAACTTACAATGTTGATTACACCGGCCGGGTACCTCTGAAAAACCAATAGAGGTAGGGAGAGGAATGAACGAAGGCCAAGGGGCGGGCGTTGCCGCAACGGCGGCGACGAGCGCTCCGTTTAGACCGGGTGCGTCGGTCGATCTCGAATTCGACACGTTTCCCAAACTGTTGAAACGCAATGCGGCGGTTCGCGGAACGCGGTCAGCCATGCGCGAGAAAGACTACGGCATCTGGCAATCGTGGACTTGGGCCGAGGTCGCGGCGGAAGTACGTGCGATTGCCTGCGGGCTGTCTGTCTTGGGCCTGCGCCGGGGCGATGCGGTCGCCATCATCGGTGACAACCGGCCGCGTCTGTACTGGACGATCGCCGCCGTACAGTCGTTGGGCGGGATCCCCGTTCCCATGTATCAGGATGCAGTCGCCGACGAGATGAAATTCGTGCTCGATCACGCGGGCGTTCGGTTCGCCGTCGTCGAGAACCAGGAACAGGTCGACAAGCTGTTGCAGGTCTGGGAGGACTTTCCGCAGCTCGAACTCGTGGTCTATGATCAACCTCGCGGCCTGCGCCATTACAGGCAAGACTTCCTGCATGACATGGCAAACGTTCTTGCCGCCGGTCAGAAATTTGACAGCGAAAATCCTTCATTTTACGACGATGAAGTCGCGATGGGCGTCGCTGGCGACACGGCGATCATGTTGTATACGTCAGGTACGACCGGCCAGCCGAAAGGCGTCGTGCTGACGCACGAGAACATCTACCTCACCGCCATCAACGCCGCGCAGCAGGAGGGCCTCACCGAACGCGACGAAAGCCTTGCCTACCTGCCGCTTGCCTGGGTGGGAGATCATATATTTTCCTACGCCCAGTCATACGTTACAGGTTTTTGCGTCTCGTGCCCTGAATCGTCCGACACCGTGCTGACCGATCTGCGCGAATTGGGGCCAAGCTATTTCTTTGCCCCGCCCCCCATCTTCGAAAACATCCTCACAACGGTGATGATCCGAATGGAGGATGCCAGTGCGTTAAAACGCAAGATGTTCAGCTACTTCATGGGCGTGGCCCGCCGGGCCGGCGCCAATATTCTCGACCGTGAACCGGTCGGGGTCGTCGATCGCCTGCTTTATTGGCTCGGTGGCGTGTTCGTCTATGGCCCTTTGAAAAACACCCTCGGTCTGAGCCGCGTTCGGATATGCTACACGGCGGGTGAGGCGATCGGACCCGACCTGTTTGTTTTCTACCGCTCGATTGGCATCAACATGAAGCAGTTATACGGTTCGACCGAGGCAAGCGTTTTCATTACCATTCAACCCGACGGCGAGATCAAGCCGGATACAGTGGGCACGCCAGCGCCAGGTGTCGAGCTGAAGGTCGCGGACGATGGCGAAGTGATGTTCCGCAGCCCGGGCGTGTTCAAGGAGTATTTCAAGAATCCGGAGGCGACGGCCGAGACAAAGACGCCCGACGGTTGGGTGCATACCGGCGATGCCGGGCTCATCGACGAAGATGGCCACCTGAAGATTATCGACCGCCTCAAGGACGTCGGACGGCTTGTCGATGGCACGTTGTTCGCGCCGAAATATATCGAAAACAAGCTTAAGTTCTTTTCGCACATTAAAGAAGTTGTCGCGTTCGGCAACCAGCAGAAATTTTGCACGGTTATCGTTAACATCGATCTGGAGGCCGTAGGCAACTGGGCCGAAAGGGGAGGTATCACCTATTCCAGCTACCAGGAACTGGCGGCTCGGCCGCAGGTATACGATTTGATCCAGGAAGAAATCGAGCAGATGAACAGCGAACTGGCGAAAGAACAGAATCTCGCCGGCTCGCAAATTCACCGGTTCCTGTTGCTTCATAAGGAGCTCGACCCTGATGATGGCGAGCTGACACGTACACGCAAAGTCCGCCGGAATTTCGTCGCCGAAAAGTATTCGACGGTCATCGAGGCCTTATACGGGACCGCCGATCATTGCCAGATTACCACGGAAGTGACTTTCGAGGATGGCCGCAAGGGAACGATTTCTGCCGACCTTGCCATTCGCGACGTACGGACCGTTACCGCCGGCGAACAATTGGCTGCCGAGTAGGGCGATGACTGTCACCGAAGTAAGCGCCGAGACAGCCGCCCAACCAAACGCTGAACCAGAGGGGGATGGGGCGCCAACAGCCGCGCCGGAGCGCGTCTTCGACGAAGTTCTGCTCGAAATATCAGGCGTGTCGCTGTCCTTTGGCGGTGTTGTCGCGCTGAGCGACGTTAGTTTCGACATCTGTAAAGGCGAGATTCGTGCGATCATCGGTCCCAATGGCGCCGGCAAGTCGTCGATGCTCAACGTGATCAATGGGTTTTATCATCCGCAGCAGGGCACGATTACCTACAAGGGCAACGTCCGCAAAAAGATGCGGCCGCACCGGGCCGCGGCCGAGGGCATTGCACGCACGTTCCAAAATATCGCGCTGTTTCGCGGCATGAGCACGCTCGACAACATCATGACCGGCCGCCTGCTCAAAATGCGCCGTGGTCTGTTGTGGCAGGCGCTTTACTGGGGGCCGGCGCGGGACGAGGAAATCGTCCATCGCGAGTTCGCCGAGCACATCATCGACTTTCTCGAAATCGAGGCGATCCGGAAGACGGTCGTCGGTCAACTACCCTATGGCCTGCAAAAGCGCGTCGAGCTGGGCCGGGCGCTCGCTGCCGAGCCGGAATTATTGCTGCTCGATGAACCGATGGCCGGAATGAATGTCGAAGAAAAAGAGGATATGAGCCGCTTCATTATCGACGTTAATGATGAGTTCGGCACCACGATTGCGTTGATCGAGCACGATATGAGTATCGTGATGGATTTGTCGGATCGTGTCGTCGTGCTCGACTACGGCCGCAAGATCGCCGACGGCACGCCCGACCAGGTGCGCGCCAATCCGGCTGTGATCGAGGCCTATCTCGGCGTCGGCCACGGCTGATCGAAGGCAAGGCACGGCGATATGGAATTCATCAGCTTCCTCAACCTCGTATTTGTCGCACCTTTCGTCGATATGGTGTCCTTTCCGATTTTCTTCGCCGAGGTTGTGATCGCCGGGGTGCTGACCGGCATCATGTATTCCCTGGTGGCGCTCGGTTTCGTGTTGATCTTCAAGGCTTCGGGGGTGTTCAACTTCGCCCAAGGGGCCATGGTGCTGTTCGCCGCGCTGACCCTGGTCGGGTTGATGGAGCTCGGCGTACCGGTGTTGGCGGCGCTGCTGGGCGCTGTGGCAGTCATGACAGTCCTCGCCTTTGCCGTCGAGCGTTTCATGTTACGCCACCTGATCAACCAGGACGACATCATCCTGTTCATGGCCACCATCGGCCTGACCTTCCTGATTCAGGGCTTCGGCGAGATGGTCTGGGGCAGCAACGTAAAAGCGCTCGACATTGGCATTCCCAGCGAATCATTCGAGGTCGGCGGCATTCTGCTCAACGAATTCGACTTGTTTGCCGCCGGATCGGGGGCAGTGCTGGTGGCCGTGCTGGCGGTGTTCTTTCACTATACCCGCATCGGCCGGGCGCTGCGCGCCGTGGCCGACGACCATCAGGCTGCCATGGCTGTGGGCATTCCGCTCAAGACCATCTGGGTCACTGTTTGGTCGGTTGCCGGCTTTGTCGGCCTGGTCGCCGGGATCATGTGGGGGGCCAAGAGCGGCGTGCAGTTCTCGCTGTCGCTGATTGCCCTCAAGGCCCTGCCGGTGCTCATTCTCGGCGGCTTTACCTCGGTGCCCGGCGCCATCGTCGGGGGGTTGATCATCGGCGTCGGCGAGAAGATCGCCGAAATCTATTGGGGACCGTTGGTCGGCGGCGCTATCGAGAATTGGTTCGCCTATATGCTGGCGCTGGTCTTCCTGCTGTTCAGGCCCCAGGGCCTGTTCGGCGAGCGCATCATCGAGCGGGTATAGGGGAGACGCCGCGTGCTATATCGCGAGACCGGACAATTCAAGATTAGCTATGCCGCCGACCAGTCGGTGTTTCCCATCGCCCAGGACCGTTGGTTTATCGCCGCGGCGCTTGCCTTCGCCTTCCTGGTCGTGCCCTGGATAGCCAATGAATACATGCTTCAGGCGGTGTTGATTCCGTTGCTAATTTTCTCGATGGCGGCCATCGGCCTCAACCTGCTGGTCGGCTACGCCGGGCAGTTGTCGTTGGGCACCGGCGGTTTCATGGCGGTCGGCGCCTACATGACCTACAAACTGACCACTGCTTTTCCCGATCTCAACATCATCGTCGCGTTTCTGCTGGCCGGGCTGGTCGCCGCCGGCGTCGGCCTGGTGTTCGGCATTCCCAGCCTGCGTATCAAGGGCTTCTACCTGGCCGTCGCCACCCTGGCGTCGCAGTTCTTCCTGCTCTGGTTGTTCAACAAGGTCGCCTGGTTCTACAACTACAACTCGTCGGGCACCATCACCGCGCCGCCGCGCGAGATGTTCGGCGTCGTCGTCACTGGGCCAACCGCCACCGCCGAGGTGCGCTACACGGTGGCGCTGTCCATCGTCGTTGTCTTCGCCATTATCGCCAAGAACCTGGTGCGCGGCCGCATCGGCCGTTCATGGATGGCGGTGCGCGATATGGACATCGCCGCCGAGATCATCGGCATCCGCCCGTTTCAAACCAAGCTGATGGCCTTTGCCATCAGCTCATTCTATTGCGGTGTGGCCGGAGCGATGTTGGTGTTCCTGTGGCTCGGCAGCGCCGAGACCGAGGCGTTCAGCATCAACGAATCCTTCAATGTGCTGTTCATGGTCATCATCGGCGGCCTCGGCAGTATCCTGGGCTCGTTCCTCGGCGCCGCTTTCATCGTCGGCCTGCCGATTTTTCTGACCAATGCGCCGCAGTGGTTCGGCGCCGCCATGCCAATCGATTTGCAGAAGCATATCGAGATCATGCTGTTCGGCTCTATGATCATCTTCTTTCTTATCGTCGAGCCCCACGGCCTGGCGCGGCTGTGGCAAATCACCAAGCAGAAGCTGCGGCTGTGGCCCTTCCCCTACTAATTGGGGGTATACGTGGCGTTTGACGCCGGGGACGGGCATGCTAGCCTAGGGAAAATAAAGTGCTTTGATAAAACGAAATTTAACAACAGGGAGGTACTTCATCATGCTACGTAACTTGGTACTAGCCATGCTCGGCGCCGTAGTCGGCGTGACCGGGGTGGTGGCAACAACGCCGGCGCAAGCGGAAGGCGAGCAGTTCTTTCCCATGCTGGTTTACCGCACCGGGGCCTATGCCCCCAGCGGTATTCCCATAGCCAACGGGTTTCGCGACTACTACACGATGATCAACAACCGCGATGGTGGCATCAACGGCGTCACGATCACCTTCGAGGAGTGCGAAACCGAGTACAACACCAAGCTCGGTGTCGAGTGCTACGAGAAGCTCAAGAACAAGGGCCCGACCGGGGCTTCGCTGATCAACCCGTTCTCGACCGGCATCACCTACCAGCTCATCCCCAAGGCGGCGGTCGACGAGATACCGATTCTCTCCATGGGCTATGGCCGCACGGCGGCCGCCGACGGCCGGGTGTTCGAGTGGGTGTTCAACTTCCCCACCACCTATTGGAGCCAGGCATCGGCGTTCATTCGCTATGTCGCCCAGCAGGAGGGTGGTGTGGACAAACTCAAGGGCAAGAAGATCGCCCACGTCTACCACAACTCGGCCTATGGCAAGGAAGCAAACCCGACGCTCGAGGCCCTGGCCGAGAAGTATGGCTATGAGCTGACCCTGTTGGCGGTCGATCATCCTGGTCAGGAGCAAAAGGCGACCTGGCTGCAGATCCGCCGGGCCAAACCCGACTGGGTATTCTTGTCCGGCTGGGGTGTGATGAACCAGGTGGCGGTCAAGGAAGCCGCGGCGATCAAGTATCCCATGGATCACTTCGTGGGCAACTGGTGGTCGGGTTCCGACGCCGACGTGATTCCCGCGGGTGCCGGGGCGAAGGGCTACAAGTCGGCCACCTTCCACTCGCCCAAGAGCGACTTCGGGGTCCACGCCGACATCCTCAAGCACGTCTACGGCGGCGATGTGGCCAAGGCGAAGCGCAATAGTTTTGGCGAAGTGCTCTACAACCGAACCATTGTCAACGCCATGTTCGCGGTCGAGGCCGTCCGTACGGCCCAGGGCAAGTATGGCAACCGCCCGCTGACCGGGGCCGAGGTGCGCTGGGGCCTTGAGAACTTCGACCTTACCGAGGCGCGCCTCAAAGAACTCGGCATGGAAGGCTTCACCAGACCGGTCAAGGTCAGTTGCGCCGACCACGAGACCGGCGGGCCGATCCTCATCCAGCAGTGGGACGGCGCCAAGTGGAACATCGTCAGCGACTGGGTGCAGCCGATCAGCGAAGTGGTGCGGCCTATGATCGAAAAGGCCGCCGCGGCCTACGCGGCCGAGAACAACATCACGCCGCGCAGCTGCTAGACCAGCCTGCGGCAATCGCGCCGTGAACGAGGTAATCGCGGCACGGGACCAACCGGCGGTCGATCTAGATCGGCCGCCGGTGCTCCGTCTGAACAACGTCGAGGTCATCTACGACCACGTCATACTGGTGCTCAAGGGAGTCTCGCTCGAGGTTCCCAAGGGCAGCATTGTCGCTTTGCTGGGGGCCAACGGGGCGGGCAAGACGACCACCCTCAAGGCGATTTCGAACCTGCTTCGGGCCGAGCGCGGTGACGTCACCAAGGGGACCATCGAACTCGATGGCGAGCGCATCGAAAGTCTCACCCCCAGTGAGCTGGTCAAGCGCGGCGTCGTCCAGGTTATGGAGGGGCGCCATTGCTTTGAGCACCTGACCATTGAGGAAAACCTTCTGACCGGCGCCTACGTGCGAAAAGACGGGGCGGCGGCGATCCGTGCCGACCTCGACAAGGTTTACGACTATTTTCCCCGGCTGCGCGAGCGCTCCAGCGCGCAGGCTGGCTATACCTCGGGCGGTGAGCAGCAGATGTGCGCGTTGGGCCGGGCACTGATGGCGCGCCCGCGCATGATTTTGCTCGACGAACCGTCGATGGGACTGGCGCCGCAGTTGGTCGAGGAGATTTTCGAAATCGTCGACCAACTCAACAAGGACGAAGGGGTGACCTTCCTGTTGGCCGAGCAAAATACCAACGTCGCGCTGCGGCACGCCGATTACGGCTATATTCTCGAAAATGGCCGTGTGGTGCTCGATGGCGACGCCGAAGCGCTG
>JAPUHN010000331.1 GCA_027297685.1 Alphaproteobacteria bacterium
CCGTCCATCGCCGTGCTGCCCTTCGACAATCTGAGTGAAGATCCCGGGCAGGAATACTTTTCGGACGGGATGACCGAGAACATCATCACCGCGTTATCCAAGATCCCCGATATGTTCGTCATCGCCCGCAACTCGTCGTTCACCTACAAAGGCAAGCCGGTGAAGGTGCAGCAGGTGGCCGAGGAGTTGGGCGTCAGGTACGTGCTCGAGGGCAGCGTCCAACGGTCCGGCGACAAGGTGCGGGTTACGGCACAGCTTATTGACGCCATTTCGGGGCACCATCTATGGGCCGAGCGCTACGACCGCCAACTCGCCGACTTATTCGCCGTGCAGGATGACATCGCACAGAACATCGTGACGGCGCTTGAAGTGAAGCTCACCGCGGGCGAGCAAGCGCGGATCTGGCGAAGGCAGACGGACAACCCGGAAGCTTATGAGTATTTACTGAGTGGCAACGCGCATTTGCGGCACGCTAACAAAGCGGACAACGCTGAGGCAAAACGGCTCTACGAGAAGGCGGTCGCATTGGACCCAAACTTTGCGAGCGCATGGCTCACCCTGGCAGTTAGTCACCAAATTGAAGCGCGTTTTGGATGGAGCGATGACCGCGTCCGGTCCCTCTCACGTGCCGCTGACGCGGTACAAAAGGCTTTGGCAATCGATGATGCCCGACCTGGCGCTTATCTCCAGTTGGCCAATCTCGCCATCAACAAACGACAATACGACCAGGCGATCCCCTTTTGTGAGAAAGCACTCTCGCTCGATCCGACCGCCAACGTGATGGCGCATTGTGGGCGTATCTGGACGTATGTAGATAGGCCGCAAGAAGCGCTGGAGTTGATCAGGGAAGCGATGCGCCAGAATCCCTATTTTCCGGGTATTTACTTCTTTGTCCTCGGCAACGCCCACCGCTTGCTGGGAAACTACGACGAGGCAGTTGCCGCATTTGAAGCTTTCCGGGATGCAATCCCAAATTCAGCGTTACCCTTGAGTATTCTGGCAGCTACCTATGCCGAGGCGGGCCGAATGCAGGAGGCTCGTGCCGCGGTTAAGGTACTTCTTACGCGATATCCCGAATCCTCGATAAAAAGTGTGGCGAAGATTCTTAGTTATAAAGATCCGGCGGAGACGGAGCGCTCGCTCGCAAATCTGCGCAAGGCCGGCTTGCCGGAGTAATAACGGCATTGTCACGTTAATCGAAGGCGGTCGCAAAGGAGCACACTGACGCCCATTCCGGTTGCTGCGCTCGCATTTACCCATACGTTGAACGCTTGGGTTTGAAACGCCGGCAGAAAGATTTAACGCTTGTGTTGCATCGACCGGTTGAGGCCGCACCCCGTTAACGGACATCGCGGCTTAGCTGCTACCGAGATGCTTTTCGAAAAAGATGAAGACCTTCTGCCAGCCATCCAGGGCCTGCTCAACTCGGTAGCGCTCGTTATGCCAGTTGAAAAAAGCGTGGCCAGCGCCGTCATAACGGTAAAATTCGTAGCTCTTGCCGTGATCCATCAGCGCCGCCTCGATCTGATCGACCTGTTCGGGTGTTGGATTGGGGTCGGCGTTACCGAATAGGCCGAGCAGCGGCATCGCGATGTCTGCCGTCATGTCGATCGGCGCTACCGGCTGGTGTTCGTTGAGCGTAGCCGGGGGCGAAGCGACGTTGCCGCCCCAGCAATCCACTGCACAGTCGAGCGTCGGCATCCGCGTCGCCGCCATGTAGGCAACGCGCCCGCCGGAGCAAAAGCCGATCAGCCCCACCTTTCCGTTGCTGCTGGGCAGGTCACGCAGATAGGCCTCGCCGCCGGCGAGGTCGCCGAGCACGACGGTGTCAACCTGACCGCCTGTCTCGCGAACACGTTGTGATTTCTCCTGTGCCGAGCCCGGGCCATGGCGAAAATGCAGGTCGGGCGAAATCGCGTTGAAACCATGATCGGCGATCTTGCGGACCACTTCGCGCGTCCATTCGTCCCATCCCGGCATGTGGTGGACCACCAGCACGCCAGAATAGGGGCCAGGCCCCAATGGTCGTGCCGCGTAGGCGTCGATGACCTCATTTTCGTGACCATTGACGCGCACGGATTCCGCAATTATGCCTTCGTAAACCACGGTAACATCCTTCCCCAGTCTAACTTCGTTGGCACTTGAAAATGCTGCGCTCCAACGCCGGTGACAAGCGAATTGTCAAGTTCAGTTCCGACGTGCGACGTTCGCAGGCCTCTGGCCTGCCCGCGAAAAGCGGTCCACCGCTTAAGTCAGAGTTTGGCGCGGTTTAAGTTGATGGGCCGAGCGTAGCCCATCGACAGCGTAGGTTGGCACTTCAACGTTTGGCAAGATGGTTTCCGGATAATCTGGCGGCGTGTCACGTCGGCGACCATTGCGGGCTTAAAACGGATGAAATGGCATCCTTGGCCCTGCCGGTTGGTATTTGCGATGCCATGCATCTCAGAAGAAGCAACGCGTCCGCGCAGAATCCCATTTGTTGAAGCGCCTGACGCAGCTATTTTGGACTCGACGAGCTTCAGTTCACCTTGATGCGTTCTGCGACGCCGTCTTCCTTGAACGTCCTCGCGTCCCAACCAAACCAGGTGTCGATGTCGATCAGGGCGCTAACGCGGCCTCGCTCCCGGTTTTTGTATTGGATGTTCATGTAATGCATGGCCAGTCGGTCGATGTCGCGCATTCCCTCATCGTCGTAGATCTCGCGCACCGTGCCGGTCAGGCTGATGTGGTGGATCCAGTTTTCGTGGTCCATGATGGACATCGCCACGGATGGGTTTTTCCGTATGTGGCGCAGGCGGGCGCGGCCTTCATCCATGTTCACGAGAATGCTGCCGTCATTGGTGTATTCGTACCATGTCGGTACACAGATCGGGCGGCCATCGGCCCGGATCACGGCAATGACGGCATGATTGGGTTCGCGCAAAAAGGCTTGGATCGCTTCGGGGATCGGTTTCGCGGGCATCGGTCTCCTCCCAATCAGTATTGGTAGCCTTATGGCCATTCTTTGCTGCGAACGAGCCAATATTCTCCAAAAACCGGCTGGAAATCAAAACCTTATTCGGCTGATTCGGTTGCGTAGCTCGTCGAAATAAATAATTGGCTGGCTGCCGTGTTTATCAGCTTTGAGACCTTGAGATATTCGTCGCCGCCCACACCTCGATCCACAATCATTTCAATCAGGAACGGCACCTCAACCGTCGCTATATCTTCAAGCAGAACCGCGCTGCCGCCCTGGCCGAGTGGCGTCAACTCGCCGCGTGAGAGTTGTGACCGAATCTGATCAGCCAGCAATCGAACAGTTGGTCTGACAATGCCGTCAACGGGAGTAGCGCAGGCCTATCTAATTTCCATCCGGCTCATAGTAATAGTGAAGTTCGAACATGACGCAGCCGCCTTCAGACTTGAACGGCCCATGGTGGACGCCGGGCGGGCGGCAGGCATAAGTCGGCGCAGCAAAGGACTCGCCGCCCTCGCCGTTCTCGTCGTTGCCGACGATTAAATCACCGTTGACCAAATAGACCTCTTCCCAGTGATCGTGGATGAACGGTGCGGTGGTGAAAGCGCCCGGTTCGAAACGCAGAAAGCGCGATCGGCTGCCGGCCTTGGCAGTTTCGTCAATGTCGCTTGACAGCACTTTCTGTTGGATGCCCTCGGGATAGCCCTCAGGCACCTCCCAGCCAGTGTCCATGTCAATCGCGGTGAATTCGATATGCGGCTTTCCCTTGGCCATCATCAGCTCTCCCAGCTACCCGCCATGGGGTAATGTTGTGACATTATAGCTATGCTCGATCTTGCGCCCTAGAACCGGATCCTCGATTTCGAACTCGAACCGCGCGGCTCCGCGCACTTCGCCGATGACCGCGAAAGTGCCGCAGAACATCAGCGTTTCCGGCGCCAGGCCGGCGTTGCCGGCGAACGTGTCGATTAGAGAAGCCGGTGCAAGCATCTGCGACACTTTCCCCTCTTGGTACAACTGGCGCGACGAGCCGTCGGACGCATAGGACCGAAGGATCAACGCATCCCAATGTTCGCTAACCTCGTCCATCGCCCACAACGTGTTGGCGATCGGTTTGGCGCAAACCTGCTTCGACAGGGTGACGTCGTAAGTCTCCAGCTTGCGGTCGGTGTGGTCAGAACCGACGCCCACCCACAGGCGCCCATCGTGCGCCAGCAGGATGTATTCGACCTCGCCGCTGCTGTGCGATCCGACAACATCGATCGCACTCTCCGTGGTCGCCAGGCTCGCGGCCAAAGGGTAATAGCAGGGTGTCGAAGATGGCCGCGGCACACCGATGGCCTCCAGCTCGGCGATGTGCTTTTCGACCGCTTCCTGATCGCGGCCCGTCCAGCCGGCGATAACCAGTTGGGAGATCGTCACCGGTTTGGCCCGGTGCGCATCGCCGTCCAGAAACTCGAACGTTATTGCTCTAGTGCTTGGCATACACTTGTCGCCTTGGTGATCCCGAGGTTTGCCATCGCCTTATTTCGCCGCCAACTGCATTTTTCCGGCCCGCCGCATCGCTGCGATCATTGACGAGCCCAGCAAGAATTCGCGTGCCCGTTTTGGGTCTTCCGCCGTCGCACGCAGCTCGTCCATCGACTGCCGCCGTGTTTCCGGGTCCTTCGTCTCGAGTCGCTTTTTGTTCTGAATAGTTTGCTGCTGCACGAATTCAACGGCATAGGTTCGGCGTTGTAGGTCGTACAAATCCAGTGCCGACTCGTCGGCTTCGCCGTGCCAGACGCGCGCCAGCTTTTCGGCCAAGTTGATCGCATCCTGAATTCCGCCGTTCAGCCCCATACCGCCGATCGAGTTGTTGACGTGCGCGGCATCACCGGCCAGCAACACACGGCCTTTCCGGAACGTAGCGGCGACGCGTTGGTGGACGTTGTAGAGATTGCGATGGATGATATCGTACGGCTCGTCGATTGGGAAAAAAGCTTGTAGTTTTTGTTGCGTGAACGCGTCGGCGAGCAGTTCGTCCTCGGGCGCCTCGGGATCGACCGGATAAACCGTGCGCCATATTCCTGGTGGACCGTCGCCGGCTACCTTGAAGCAATTGCACCATTCATCAGGGTCGGCGACGTAATTGCGGTAGCACATGCCGCGGTTTGCCTCGAAATCGAACTGCGTAGAGAGCACGAGGAATCGCTCGGGCCAAGTGAAGCCATCGAATTTGATGCCGGCCTGCTTGCGGACCAGGCTACGGCCGCCGTCGCAGCCAATAAGGTAGCGGCCGGCATGCTCGGCGGGTCCGTCAGGCGTATCGACAGTGACGATCACGCGATCGCTTTCAGTCCGCACGGCTGTCACGCGATGCGAGAAATGATAGTCGCAGCCGGCGAGCTGGTCGACACGGGATTTTATGATTTCGCACAGCTTGAATTGCTCGCATTGGACGACATAGGGAAATTTGGTGTCGTCGCGCAGCAGGTCATGGTCGAATTCAGCCACCAGTTCGCCGGTTGGCCGGTCCCAGAACTGGAACGTGCGTGCTGTCAATCCCCGCGCGGCCACCTCGTCGACTACGTCGATCTGGTCGAGCAGCTCGAGTGTGGCCGGGTGGGTGGTGGCAGCGCGCGGGTCTTCCTGCAACTCGTCGTTTTCATCGAAGACGACAACCGGCACGCCCGCCCGGCCGAGGGCGTAGGCGCAGATCAATCCGACCGGTCCGCCGCCAGCGATCAATACGCATTGGTCGTTCATGTTTTATTTCCCGACAAGCCCTGTCGCGCCGAGTTTGCCAACTTGTTAGCGACAGCGCCAGCCATTGCGGTGAAAATTCTATTCGATTGACTGGGACTTCCGCACCGCGTGGATCATCGATGTCTGCAACAACAGATCGATCGACCGCTGTGGATCGTCTGCGATGGCGCGCAGATCGTCTTGCCGTTGGCGACGGACGGCCGGGTCGGCCTCCTCGATCATCTGCTTGTTGCGGATGCTGTGCGTTTGCACGTAGTCGTTCGCAATCGGACGGCGCTGCCGGTCGTACTTGTCGAGCAAGTCGTCGCTTTCGCCTTCGTTCAGTACCGCTACCAGTTTCTCGGCCACATTGATGCCGTCATGGATGCCGCCGTTCATGCCCATGCCGCCGAGCGGATTGTTGACGTGGGCAGAATCGCCGGCCAGCGTTACGCGCCCCCGGCGGTAGCATTTCGCGACCCTTTGGTTGACCGCATATATGGACAGATGATTGGTGCTGTAATGGCCTTCATAGGGCACCAGGCGTTTGAGTCTTTGCTGCAAAAATTCGTCTTCGAACGCCTCTTCTTGGGTCATGTCGACGGGAATCGGATACATGAACCGCCAGAAATCGGGTGCGTGAATCAGCGCACCCCATGCATGGGGGTGGGATATATAGGCGACATGGCCCATGTCCGGTACGATTTCGTCGATGGACTCGGAAACGCTGGCGATCACGAACTGTTCGGGATAGGTAAAGCCTTCGAATTCCATATCGATTGATTTGCGGACCACGCTGCGGGAACCGTCGCAGCCGATCAGGTAATCGGACATGGTTTCTTCGATCCCGCCGGGCGTATCGACGCGAACAGTTACGCCGTCACCATTCTGAGACACTTCGCTCACGCGGCAATCATATCGAATGGAGGCGTCGGGAAAGTCTTCCAGCATGCCGGCGACTACCCGGGTCAGTTTGAATTGTTCGCACTGTAGGCGAAACGGATGATCGGTGTGATCCTTGATCAACGCATGGTCAAATTCCGCGATCAAGCCATCGTCCAGGTCCCGGTATTGGAATTTGGGCGTGATCAAGCCCTGATCGACCAGCTTG
>JAPUHN010000332.1 GCA_027297685.1 Alphaproteobacteria bacterium
GGTTTTTTCTGAACGGCTGTTATTGCTGCGGCCTCAATCAGTCGAGCGATCCCGTGCAACGAGTGAAGGAGACGATAATCGCCACCAAGGTTAAATCAATAAAAAGACCCACGCTTCCTCGCCGATCAATCTCGGATCAAGATCAATCATAATGGAAGGATGCAACAAGAGTATCCGTTTTGTATCAATACATAAATTACATTATGTATTTATTTATATATATTGACAGTATTCGAATCGGATTGTTAAAAGCATTCGATAGTGACTGATTGCCGCTGAAGCCTTGGGCGAGAAGGGTGTTCACCTCGCGGTAGAAGTTCAAGCAGCACATTATTACCGGGCAGACGAAGCGGCTGATCAAGAACTCAATCCCAATAACGAGGGAAAGAGCCATGTTGATCGTTGCACTAGCATCCCAGAAGGGCGGGGCGGGCAAAACGACTTTGGCCGGTCATCTCGCCGTCGAGGCCGAGCGATCGCAGGCCGGACCGGTAGCGCTGGTGGATGCAGA
Organism: Alphaproteobacteria bacterium; assembly: GCA_027297685.1. Classification (GTDB taxonomy): domain Bacteria; phylum Pseudomonadota; class Alphaproteobacteria; order UBA6615; family UBA6615; genus JAPUHN01. Next base: position 512 of record JAPUHN010000332.1, read on the forward strand.
TCCGCAGGGGAGTCTAGCCGAATGGTGGAACGACCGGGCGGCGAACACGCCGGTATTTGTCCACACCTCGATGGCGCGATTGCACGATGATTTAGACCGGATGCGAGATCTTGGGATCAAGATTCTAATCATCGATACTCCGCCGGCGATTACCGCGACCATTGGCAAAGTCGTCGCCATTTCCGATCTTGTGGTGGTTCCCACACGGCCGAGCCCGCACGATTTCAGGTCGGTCGTCAGGACCGTGGATCTGGTCGAACAATATGGTAAGCCGATGGTCTTCGTGATCAACGGCGCGCATCCCACGGCGCGGATTACCAACCAGGCGGTGATCGCGCTTTCCCAGCACGGCACGTTGGCGCCGGCGATTATCCACCAGCGCACCGATTTCGCCTCCAGCATGATCGACGGCCGCACCGTCATGGAGCAGAAGCGAAAGACCCGCTCGGCTGGTGAAATTGGCGTGCTCTGGGAATACCTGCAACGGCGCCTCGAGCGCGGCCTCATGCGGCCGGTTCCCACGCCGATGGACGGCGCGATCTTCGACCCGGAGCCGTCCCGGCAGCACTTCGGATGAGTGATCGCGAGGCGGCGCCGTTAACCGCGCGGTTGCTCGCCCGCAAGAGCGACGCCGCGCCATCCGGCTCCGCGCAACCGCAGCCACCGAAAACCGCGCCGCGCGTGCAAAACGTTCACCCGGCGTCGCCCACGTTGCACGCTGTCGACCTCACCCCGCCCGACTTTCTGCGCGCGGAAAACCGCGGTTTTCCCTCGCAGGCGCAAAAGCGTCCGGGTGGAACCTCGTGAACACCGACCGCTCGGGCGGCAATCCAGTCGCTTCGCTTTCGGGGTCTTTGCTCGCCCGTAAGGGCACCGCCAACGCATCTGGTTTTGCTACTGTACCGGATGCCGTGCCGCCGTTGCCGACAGACGCCTCCCTCGGCCCTGCCGGACACCGCGAATCAGAGATCGGCTATCGCCATATTCCGGCCCCACATGACGCGCGCGCGATCCGCAGAATATTGATCGTTGAAGATGACTTCCTGAATATGAGGTTGATGATCGATCTGTTCGAAGATCACGGCTACGGGACGTTTCAAGCTGTAAATGGTCAGGAGGCGATAAATTTGGCGCGCGCCAAGCGGCCCGATCTGATCGTCATGGACATCCAGCTGCCGGGACTTTCCGGATTGGATGTGATCAGGCAGCTTAAAAGCGACGTCGATCTCATGGACATCCCGCTGATCGCGGTGTCCGCCATGGCGCGGGCCGAGGAAGAAGCGATGATACGTAGCGCCGGATTCGACGAATTTCTCTCCAAACCGTTCACCGTGCGAAGCATGTTGCTTACGGTTTCACGTTTCCTCCACTGATAACGGTTGTCTAAATCGCGTGTTGGTGGGTGGTCAAATACGCCCCTATTCGGGTTTTGATCGATTCATACCAAGTCTCGTTAATCCGTCCCCATGAAATGGGTCCGTATTAACGAGACTTGGTATTACACCCTGCGCCCAGTGTATCAATGCAACCGTGTACAGGATCGGGACCCCTGGCTATTCGAAGCTGAATCTGGAAATGCGCTGTTCGTTGCTACGCGCGCATGCATTTCTCGAACGTTTCTCGCCGTCGCCGCTGGTCAATATGACATGCCGATGACCTCAATAGGCGCGGCGCGCAACAGCTACGTCACCGGTCTCGGCGCCGGTATCCTGGCCACATTGATCTACGCCGGTCTTTTGGTGGTCGGCCGGCACGGCGCCACTGAAACCACGCTCACGCCTTACGATCTGGCCGGTCTGCGAATGGGCGTGGCGGCGCTGTGTACACTGCCGTTGCTGGTCTACGCTTGGCCATCGGGTCTTACCGTATGGCGCGTCGGCGTGCTTTCGATGGGCGGTGCGCCGTTCGCTGTGGCTCTATTTGCCGGGCTCTCCTTCGCCCCGGTGGCGCATGCCGCCATCGTCGTCAACGGTTCCCTGCCGATACTCGCCGCACTGCTCAGTTGGGCGTGGATCGGCGAGTGGCCGACCCGCAGGCAATGGATCGGCATCGCCCTGGTCTCGGTTGGCGTTGTGGCGACCGGCGGCGATGCCATTGCTGCCGGTGCGCCGGAACTGTGGCGGGGCTACGCGTTGTTTTTCGGGGCGGCGGCTGCCGCTGCGGTATTTTTCACCGCGATTCGCGCCTGGCAGCTATCGATCATCGAGGTGATGGCCGGCCTGGTGATCGGCAACGCCGTCGTCTATCTGCCACTGTGGCTGCTGTTTCTGCCGAGCGGCCTGGCGGTCGCGCAGGGGTCCGATATCGTGCTGCAGGCGGTCTACCAGGGTGTCATCGCGGCATTTCTGGCGGGGATATGTCAAGCGCATGCCAGCCGGATAATCGGCGCGACGCGTCAAGCGTCGATTATGGCCGGAGCGCCCGGCATCGCGCTCTTTCTCGCCATACCCCTGCTTGGAGAGTTGCCCGATAGCGTGGCGATTATTGGCGTCGTCGTGGTCACCGGTGGCATTCTTGTGACCGTTTACGGCGGTGAGCGGGGTCGCCGGCGCTAACCGTCGGCGCGCTCAACGGTTACTCGCCGTCCTTCGGAACGAGGTCTTGTATAGGCGCGGCGACGGGAAGGCCGAGATTTCGTTTCCCTAGCCAAGTGAGCGTGCCAGCGCGCCCTTCGTCACTGGTGTAAAGATTGGCGCTGATCATCTGCATGGCCAATAGAAGCGCCTGTACTGAATCAACCCCGCCCGCATGCATTATTTTTTCTTTCCCGATGCCAGTGATTCGAATGGGACAGTAAAAACTGCCTCCTTCGGGAAAAAGTTGTGGCTGCCCGATCACAACCTGAACTGTGCGACCATCCGCAAGTTCAAGCTCTCTCTCCGCAATAACGTTTCCGACGTCTTCCAATTTTTTCATCGTGAATTCCTCGATTGGATCGTCGTCCGGCGCTAACCATCTGCCGTCGGAAACACCTCGCGCGCCGGGCGGACCAGGCGGCGCACATTGCCCTCGCGCTGTGATAGGCCGGCGCGGTCGAAGAACTCGAGTACTTCGATGGCCAGATTGCGGCCCATGCCGGCGCGGTCGCGAAAGGCGCCGGGACCGACCCCATCGGTCTCGTCGCGCGCCACGTCTTCGAACACGGTGGCCAGCGAAGCCAGCGCCGCGCTCTCGAAAAACCGGTTCTTGCTGGCCTGAATCACCAGTCCCAATGCGGCGGCACGGCGTAGTGTGCGGGCGATCTTTTCGGGCGATACGCCGACTTCGCGGGCCAAATCGTGAACGACCGGCGGCTGGTGCGGCGTTTCGCTCAGCAACGGCGAAATTTCGATCCACAGTTTTTGATCTTCCGGCGCCAGCACCGGCTTCTGGCTTGGCCGGTGCAGCAGCATGCCGTCGCTGGCGATGGTTCCATCCGCGGTGAGGGCGTCGACCAGGCCGGCGAACGCTTCTTCGGCGACATGACGGCCTAGACTTCGGCGCAACTGCGCGACGCTAGGACCCAGCCGGTCGGTGTGTTGGGCATGGAACCGGTCGAGCGCGGCCAGGGTGTCCTCGCGAAGGCTCTGCCAGGCCGCTTGGCTAAACGCGAGGCGCGACTGAGCCGGGCCGATGACTATAGCGGCGCTGGGGCCGACGACGGCTTCCAGTTCGTCGCCGGTCAAGTTGCGGGCGATGGCGAAGCGCCGGAGGTCGAGGCCCGTGCTGGCTACGTTTAGGGCATCGGTGAGAGCCGCGGCGTCATCGTCGGTGTCCAGCGCGTCGAGCATCGCCAGACGCTCGGGGCGGGCCCTGCCCCGCGCCGGCGGAAAAATGTCGACGACATGGCCGCCGCCGAGGGTGCGCTGGGCCGACTGGTCGCGGATGATGAACCGGTCGCGGGCGACCGCGCCGATCGGCTGGTCGAGCACCAGTTGCGCGCGGGCGATGGCGCCGGGGGCGATCTGGTCGGCGCCGAGCACGGCAACCCGCCCGGTCACGTCGGCGGCGCCTAAGTGCACATGCACCGGTGTCCAATGGCGCAGCGGGCGCACTTCGGTGTCAAGAACGCGCAATTGCGTGTCCATTTTGCGTACCGGCCGCAGATCGGGCGACGAGACCAACCAGTCGCCGCGCCGCACGATTTCCTTGTCGATGCCGGCGAGATTGACCGCGCAGCGCTGCCCAGTGACGCCCTGGCCGGACTCCTGGTTGTTGGCGTGGATGCCGCGCACCCGCGCCGATTCTCCCGAGTCGGCGAGGAACATATGCGTGCCGGCCTCGATGCGGCCGGTAAATACCGTGCCGGTGACGACCAGACCCGCGCCGGCGACCGTAAAGGCGCGGTCGATGGCGAGGCGAAAATTGCCCCTTGTCGAACGATCACTGGCTTCACCGGCGACCGCCGAAAAATGCGCCGCCAGAGCCTCGACCCCGTCTCCGGTGATGGCGGATACTGGGAATATGGGGGCGTCCGCCAAGGTCGTTGGCGCCAGTAAATTGGTTATCGCGGCGCTGACGTCGGCGACACGGGTCGCCTCGACCCGGTCGATCTTGGTCAGCGCTACGATGCCGCGGGACACTCCGAGCAGGTTGAGGATGGCCAGATGTTCGCGGGTCTGCGGCATCGGGCCATCGTCGGCGGCGACCACCAGCAGCGCGTAATCGATCCCGGTTACCCCGGCCAGCATATTGCCGATGAAACGCTCGTGGCCGGGCACGTCGACAAAGCCGAGGACGGTCCCATCGGTCAATGTGTGGTAGGCAAAGCCCAAATCGATCGTCATGCCGCGCTGCTTTTCTTCCGGCAGGCGGTCGGCGTCGATGCCGGTGAGCGCCTTCACCAGCAGCGTCTTGCCGTGATCGATATGGCCTGCGGTGGCGACGATCATGTGAGATCGAGTAGCGAAAGTTGCGCAACGAATTCCGCTTCGTCGTCGAGGCAGCGCAAATCGAGCCACAGCGCATCTTCGTGGACCCGGCCAATGACCGGTACCGGCAGGGCGCGCAGGGCTGCTGTGAGACGCTTGAGGGCGCTGCCACGGCCGCGTTTGGCCACCGGGGTGATGGTCAAGGCGAAGCTGTCGAAGCTTTCCACCGGCAGCGCGCCGCTGCCAATCTGGCCGCGGGCCGGCGCGGCGGAGATATCGAAGCCGTCGCCGAGCCGTTGCCCGAGAGCCGGCGTCAGCCGGTCAGCCAGCGCCTGCAACTCGCCGACCGGGCGGGTGAGCAGGCGCAGCGTTGGCAGCCGTTCGGCCAACCGGTCGGGATCGTCGTATAGCCGCAGGGTTGCCGCCAGGGCGGCGATGGTCATCTTGTCGCAGCGCATGGCGCGTTTGAGCGGGTTCTTCTTGCACTTGGCGATCAGGTCGGCCCGGCCGACGATGAGGCCGGCCTGGGGCCCACCGAGCAATTTGTCGCCGGAAAACGTCACCAGGTCGGCGCCGGCGGCGATGGATTCGCCCGGGGTCGGCTCATGGGGCAGGCCGAAGCGTTCGAGATCGACCAGCGTACCGCTGCCGAGATCGACGACGAACGGCAGATCGTGCCGGTGGGCCAGTGCCGCCAAGGTGGCTTCGGGCACGGCGCTGGTAAAGCCTTCGACACTGTAGTTCGACGTGTGCACCGCCATCAGCAGCGCGGTGCGGGGCCCGATCGCCGCTTCGAAATCGGACGCGTGGGTCCGGTTGGTGGTGCCGACCTCGACCAGGCGGCAGCCGGAACGCGACATAATATCGGGGATCCGAAAGGCGCCACCGATCTCGATCAGCTCGCCGCGCGAAACCGGCACCTCCTTGCGCCGCGCCAGCGTATTGAGAACGAGCATGACCGCGGCGGCGTTGTTGTTGACCACGGTTGCCGCTTCGGCGCCGGTCAGGGCGCAGATGAGGTCCTCGACATGGCTGTCGCGGTCGCCACGGCGGCCGCTGGCCAGATCGAACTCAAGGTTGCTGGCGCCGCGCGCGGCATCGGTCATTGCCGCAATGGCTTCCGCCGCCAACGGTGCGCGGCCCAGATTGGTGTGCAACACCGTTCCGGTCAGATTGAAGACGCGCTTCAGGGTCGGGGCCTCGGCGCGCGTCAGTCGGGCGGCGACCAACGCCGCGATATCGGTCTCGCTCGCCGCCGCTGCTGCGCTGTCGCCGTTTGTCATGGCGGCGCGCATGCCGGCCAGCACATCGCGCACCGCGTTGGTCGTCGGCAGACGGCCATGGTCCTCGATCAGCGCGATCAGCGGACCGGAGCGCAGTAGGCGGTCGACGGAGGGCAAGGCGGCGTGTTTCGACATGGCGGCTTTCGTAAAGTTGCCCAATTGTTGGACGGCAGGCGCGTTCGATCAAGGGTGATATAGTCTTAACAGCCATTCCGGCCTGGAATCATGAGATGCCGATCATTGCCGCTGAACCCTACGACTATATGTTCGAACCGGCCGGCCTGGCATTGCTGGCCATCGATATGCAGCGCGACTATCTGGAACCCGGCGGATATGGTGCCTCGCTCGGCCTCGATGTGGGCGCCTGTTCGGCGATCGTGCCGGCGATGGCAGCCCTGATAACAGCGTTTCGCGCGCACGGCTTGCCGGTCATTCATACCAAGCAGTGCCACAAGCCGGACCTGTCGGACTGTCCCCCAGCGAAGCTGAAACGGGGGCGGCAGGCGTTGAAGATCGGCGACGAAGGGCCGATGGGACGGCTGTTGATCTGTGGCGAGCCGGGCAGCGACATTATCCCCGAGCTTTATCCCGCGGCCGGTGAAATCGTCATCGACAAGCCGGGCAAGGGGGCGTTTTACAACACCGGCCTGCAGGACGATCTACAGCGGCTTGGCGCCACCCACCTGATCTTCACCGGCGTGACCACTGAGGTTTGCGTGCAAACCACTATCCGCGAGGCCAACGACCGGGGCTACGAATGCCTCCTGGTCGAGGACGCCACCGAGAGCTACTACCCGGCCTTCAAACAGGCGACCATCGAAATGGTGCGTTCCTCCGATGCCCTGATCGGTTGGACATCGACATCCGATAAGGTGCTGGCGGCGCTCGACGACATTTAGCCGCACCGGCGCGCAGGTCTTTACCCGCCGCGCCCGTGTGTTAGAGCAGTGCCCAACCAGATTGAATCAATTCTGTTGTCGATTGGGGCGGCGGTCCACGCCGAAGACGGCGCAGCGCGATGCGGTGACATCGGGCAAGCCGTCTGACAATGTGGACGCCCGCCGATCGACAACCCGAAGGGGCGGACAGCTTCGCGCCAATGCCAGCGGGTTTCGGCTCGTCCTTAGCCTTGGCTATGCTCTTCGCCGAAACCTTTGACCTTGACCCAAATTTGATCCGCCAGATTGGTTCCATCTGGTCGGATACTGCTCTAAGTAATTGCCATGATAGATTTTGGCGTACTCGACCAGTCGCCGGTGCGCGCCGGGGGTACCCCGGCCCAGGCGATCGACGAGACCATCCGGCTGGCGCAGACAGTCGAGGCCCTCGGTTACAGCCGCTATTGGCTCGCCGAACATCACGGAACCGACGGCTTCGCCGGATCGTCGCCGGAGATCATGGTGACCCGCGTCGCCGCGGCGACAGACCATATTCGGGTCGGCTCCGGCGGGGTCATGCTGAGCCACTACAGCCCCTTGAAAGTCGCCGAAAATTTCGCGCTGCTGGAGAACATGTTTCCCGGTCGCATCGATCTTGGTATCGGTCGGGCGCCGGGCAGCGACGGGTTAACCGCGGCGGCGCTGGCCTATGGTAACCAGCTCGGCATCGAATACTTTCCCACCAAGATCGCCGACATGACGGCCTTCCTCGCTGGCAAGCCGCCGGTGTCGGAACCGTTCAAATCCGTGCGGGCGACCCCGGTCGCGCCGTCATTGCCCGACATGTGGTTGCTCGGTTCGAGCGATCAGAGCGCCGCCTACGCAGCGCAATTTGGGCTAGCCTATTCGTTCGCCCACTTCATCACGCCCTACGCCAGCGAGGCGGCAATCGAACACTACCGGCAAAATTTCCGCCCGTCGCCGGTGCGGACCGAACCGCGGGTCTCGCTCGGGGTGTTCGTGATCTGCGCCGAGACCACAGAGCAGGCCGAATATCTCGCGGTGAGCCGCGACTTTTGGCGCCTCAAGCTGGGCCAGGGCCAGCATTTGCCCTATCCGCCGCCGGAAGAGGCGCTGAATTATCCCTATACCGACCACGAGCGCGCCGTGGTCGAGCAGAATAAGGCCAACCGCTTCGTCGGCGATCCGGCATTTATCAAAACGCAATTGGAAGAGCTCGCGGCGCGCCACGGGGCCGACGAACTGGTAATCCTGACGATCACCTACGATTTTGCGGCGCGGGTACGCTCGTATGAGCTGATTGCCGAGGCGTTCGGCATGACCCAACGCAAAGCGGCGGAATAACTGGGGAAGGTCATTTGCCAAAGGAGAGACAATTATGTCAGCAACGACTGCTGCACCCGAAGTCACAAACCGCGCCGCCGTGGTCACCGGTTCGACCAGCGGTATCGGCCTGGACATCGCGCATGCACTAGCTGCGGCCGGCGCCAATGTGATGCTGAACGGTTTCGGCGACGCGGACGAAATTGAGGCGATCCGCGCTGGCATGGAGCGAGCGAGCCCTGGCAAGGTCGCCTATTGCGGCGCCGATATGTCAAAGCCGATAGAAGTCACAGACCTGATTCGTGAGACCGAAGATGCCTTCGGTGCTGTTGATATCCTGGTCAACAACGCCGGTATCCAGCACGTCGAAGCGGTCGACGAATTTCCCCACGCCAGATGGGAAGCGATCCTCGCGATCAACCTGTCGTCCAACTTCTATTCCATCAATGCCGCGCTGCCGGGCATGAAGGCGCGGCAGTTCGGCCGCATCATCAACATTGCCTCGGCGCACGGCCTGGTTGCCTCACCTTTTAAAGCGGCCTACGTGGCGGCCAAGCACGGGGTTGTGGGGTTGACGAAAACCGTGGCGTTGGAAACCGCCGAGACGAACATCACCTGTAATGCGATTTGTCCCGGATTTGTGCGCACGCCGCTGGTCGATGGACAAATCATCGATCAGGCGAAGGCGCATGGCCTGTCGGAAGAGCAGGTGATCCGCGACGTGATATTGGAATCCCAGCCGAGCAAGCGCTTCGTCGAGTCCGGTCACATCAGTGCCTTGGCGCTGTTTCTCGCCAGCCCGGCCGGCGGTTCGATCACGGGGGCGGCGTTGTCGATCGACGGCGGTTGGACAGCGCGATGACCAAGTGGATCAATCTGGCTCTGCAAGGCGGGGGCGCCCACGGCGCCTTCACCTGGGGCGTGCTCGACCGTTTGCTCGAGGACCAGCGCATCGAATTCGAGGCGATCAGCGGCACCAGCGCCGGCGCGATGAACGCGGCGGTATTTGCCGCCGGCTATTCGGCCGATGGACGCGACGGCGCGCGCAAAGCGCTCGACCGCTTTTGGGCAAGGATTTCGCAGATCGACCGATTCAGCTCGGTCCAACGAACGCTGAGGGACTGGCTGACCGGCGGTTATCGGCCCGAACACTCGCCGGGCTTGATGGCGTTCGAAGCCATGATCAAGACGTTATCGCCCTATCAGATCAACCCGTTCAACTATAATCCGCTGCGCGATATCTTGAATGAGCTGATCGATTTCGACCTGATCCGCCATGCCAGCCGGGTCAAGCTGTTTATTTCGGCGACCAATGTGCGCTCCGGGCGCGTGCGGGTATTCAAGAACGCCGATATTTTACCCGACGTCCTGCTGGCCTCGGCGTGTCTGCCGCAACTGTTTCAGGCAGTTGAGATCGATGGTGAACACTATTGGGACGGTGGATATATGGGAAATCCGGCGATCTATCCGTTGATCTACGATGCCAACTCGCGCGATGTGGTGATCGTTCAGATCAACCCGCTGCGCCGTGACGAAGTGCCGAAAACGGCGCGCGATATTCAGAATCGGGTGAACGAAATCAGCTTCAACTCGAGCCTGATGCACGAGATGCGAGCGATCCATTTCGTCAGCCGGCTGATCCGTAGCGGCGCCCTTGATGCGGATAGTTACAAGCTCATGCACATCCACATGATCGAAGCCGAGGCGGAGTTAAATCCTCTCGGCGCCTCGTCGAAATTCAATACCGACGAAAATTTCCTGGCCACGCTGAAGGATATCGGCCGCCGTGCTGCCGGCGAATGGCTCGACGCGAATTTCGAGCGGATAGGTACCGAATCGACGCTCGAATTGGTGCCCACATATATCTAGTCGGTATGGCGCCCGCCGATCGCCCGCCTCTATTAGTCGGCAAGGCCGGCGGTAAACTTCATGCTGGTGTGAGTCTCGATCGCCGCTTTGACCTCGTGCCCAAAGCGCGCCGCGACCTGTTCGCCGATCTGCGGCGTGTAGGCGACGTCCTCCTGGTCGCCGCCCAAGATAATAACGAAGAGCAACGCCGGGGCGTCGCCGACATTTTTGAACGCGCGGGTCACGCCGAGCGGCACATCGACCATGTCGTGAGGTTCGAGCACGGTGCTGTACTGGCCGTCGTCGCCCCAGCTCACCTCGAATTTTCCCGTTAGGCAGAAAAAAATTTCATGCGTGCGCATGTGGGCGTGCAGCATCGGGCCGTTACCGGGCGGACATTCGGCAATAGTGATCGACAGGCCGGGCGGACCCGAGGCGGCAGCAAATTGATGCGAGCCTGCCGCATCGCCAGGCGCCAGCAGCGAATAGAGGGTCTTCGCCGTCAGCATCTCGTAGGCTTCAAGCGGAATACCGCTATCCTGGTACAAAGCCTGTTTCGGCTGCAAGTCCTTGAAGCGGACAATATGTTCGTCCATCCCGTCGGGGCCGATGTCGATAGTTTTCATACCCGTATCCTCGAATATTCTCTATTTGTCGACGGCAACGATGACATTGCCGGTGGCTTTGCCAGACTGCAGATAAGCGTGCGCCTCGGCTGTCTGGGACAGCGGAAACAGTTTGGCGACCGAGTGGTACGGCTTGCCCTTGCTAAGCCACGCGCCGATATCGCGGGTGGCTTGGCGGAACGCGGCGTCTGGTATTTCGTACATGAACACCCAACGCAGGTTCGCGTTACGCTGCATGAAGGCGTAAAAATTGAGCGTCGGTTCCGGCGCTTTGTCCGAGGCATAGCAGGCAACGGCGCCGTGGGGCTTCAGGACCTTGAGAATTGTCGGCTGATTGACCCCGAAGGCGACTTCGACGATGTGATCGACGCCCGCACCCTCGGTTGCCCGCAAAACCCGCCGTGCGACATCCTGCTTTCTGTAGTTGATGACCACGTCGGCGCCCGCCGCCTTTGCGTGGCGCGCCTTGGCTGGCGAGCTAACGGTCGCCAGAACCTGCGCCGCGCCGCCCCATCTGGCGAGCTGGATGGCGTAATTGCCGACGGCGCCCGCGCCGCCTGTAACCAGCACGGTCTTGCCCGTGATCGGACCGTCGGCGAATAGCAGGCGGTGGGCGGTGATCGCGGGAATGCCGATGCATGCGCCGTGCACAAGGTTCATGCGACGCGGCAGGACGACGGCCTGGCGCGACGGCAGCGCGATATATTCCGCGCAGGTGCCAAACGGCCGCTGCCATTGGCCGTTCCATATCCAGACCTTTTCGCCGAGGCGCGATTTCGGCACGCCGCGGCCGACCTGGTCGATCACCCCCGCGCCGTCGCTGTGGGGGACAATGCGCGGGTAGCCGAGCTGTTGGCCGCGGAAACCCTGGCGTCGCTTGACATCGGACGGGTTGAGTCCGGAATAGGCGACCCTAACCCGAACTTCGCCGGGGCCGGCGTCCGGTGTGTCCATATCTCCGATCTTGAAAACCCGTTTGGCCGGGCCCTGTTTCTCGTACCAGGCTGCGCGCATGTTGATGTTCCTCCCCGCATAAATTTCGTTAACCACTGTACGCCACTATGGTGCCTGAGGTGGGGACCCTATTGCCAGTCTTTAGACCCCGCCGCGCACGTCTTCCGGTGCATATCTGGATGAGAAGGACGATGGACGGTCTAAAAACCTGGTTGGCGGGAACGATCGCCGCAGCGACCCTCGCTGTGGCCGCCGTGGATCCAGCGACCGCGGGCGTCACCGAGACATTCACAGTCGTCAGCGGTCTGCCAGCGGGCCATCCAGCGGTGCGCATTTTTCGCGAGCATTTTCGCAGCCTCGCCGAACAACAGATGGCCACGGTGGGCGGTGGAGTAAGCCTCAAATGGCGCCCCGCCTATGACGGCACCATTGCCAAATATGGCGACGTGCTCGAGGCGGTCTCCGACGGCGTCGGCGAGATCGGCATCATTGCCGTCGATTACGAGCTCCGGCGGCTGCCGTTGCAGGGCATTAGTTTTCACCTGCCGTTCGCGGCGACGCAATGCACGGCCGTCGCGGCGGCGTACCATGCCTTGCACAAAGAAATTGAAGACATGAACAAGCCGTGGCAACAGGCCGGCCAGATTTACCTCGCCAATATCACGACCGATGGCTATGGGCTCTTTACCGGACCGAAGATCAAGTCGATCGAGGATTTGCGTGGCTTGACGATGGCGGTCGCGGTTCGCATCGAACCCTGGCTTTCCGGGGTCGCCGCGCAACCGTTTCGTATGCCCTTGGGCCAGCTCGCGGGCGCCTTCGAAGCCAACGCGATCGATGGCGCGCTCATGCCGATAACCGAGATCGCCGACCTGAGATTGGCGCGGCAGCTCAACAATTATCTTCTGACCGAGTTCGGCCCGCAGGCCGCCTATGCGATTACCTTCAATGAACAGCGGTTTGTGGATTTGCCGGAGCCAATGCGCGACGCGCTGCTCGCGGCCACCGATCTGTTTGTTCCGGTGGGCGCCCAGGCCTATTGCGACGCCGGCGCGGACGTGCTCGAAGACCTGAAGAGCCGCGGCCTGAGCACCCAGAGGTTTTATCGCTCGCGGCGCGATCAATGGGTCGCCGCGCTGCCGCCGCTGGGCCAGATGTGGGCCCGCGCCCGCGAAGCGGAAGGCTATGCCGGCAGCGAAATTCTAGCCGTTTATATGGATCACCTTCGGGCCGCCGGCGCCAAACCGAAGCGCGACTGGGATCTCGACAACGCGCCCACGAACTAGCCGCCGTTCAGCGCTGCCCAAACCTTGGCGGAGGTTGCCGGCATATCCATTTCGGTGATGCCGCGCGCCGAAAGAGCGTCCAAAATCGCGTTCATACCAGCCGGCAGGGCCCCGGTGGTCCCGGCCTCGCCGGCGCCCTTGGCGCCGATCGGGTTGGTCGTACACGGCACCGAATGAAAACCGAGCGTCATCGACGGCAGATCGTCAGCGCGCGGTAACATGTAGTCCATGAACGAGCCCGCCAGCAGCTGGCCGTCGTCATCGTAGATGGCGTGCTCGCCGAGGACCTGGCCAAGTCCCTGGGCAACGCCGCCATGGACCTGGCCGTGGACGATCATCGGGTTGATCACGGTGCCGCAATCGTCGACCGCGGTGTAGTCGACGACCTCGATGACGCCGGTATCGGGGTCGATCTCGACCTCGCAGACATGGCAGCCATTGGGATAGGTTTGCTCCGGCGAGGTGAAATTCTCTTCCGAATCGAGGCTTTCCGGCAGATCGCCCGGCACGCCGATGAGCTTCTTTGCTTGCGTGGCTAAATCGAAAATATCGACCGTGCGGTCGGTGCCGGCGACCCGGAACGCACCGTCGGCATATTCAATGTCGGCCTCGGCGGCTTCGAGAATGTGGCCGGCCAGTTTGCGCCCCTTGTCGAGTACGGCATCGATGGTGACCGATATGGCTGCGCCCGCCAGCGCGGCCGAGCGCGAGGCGACCGAGGCGAACCCGGTTGCCGGCGTGGTGTCGCTGTCGCCTTCGACGATTCGTACCCGCTCGAACGGAACTTCGAGGCGGTCGGCAACCACCTGGGCGAACGAGGTGGCATGGCCCTGGCCGTTCGATTGCACCGCCAGGATGGCCTCGACCATTCCGTCGTCGGTGAACTCGATTTTGGCGCCTTCGTCCAAAAATCCGCCGGCGGTCTCGACAAAACACGCCATGCCCATGCCGCGCAGCTTGCCATTTTTCTCAGAGCCCGCCCGGCGTGCCGCGAAGCCGTCCCAATCGGCGAGTTCCAACGCCTTATCCATCGCCGCCTCGAACTCTCCGCTGTCGTAAGTCTGCGCGATCGAGGTGGTGTAGGGCATGGTCGCGGGTTCGATGAAATTGCGTCGCCGCAATTCGACCCGGTCCAAATCCATTTCACGGGCCGCCTGGTCCATCAGCCGCTCGAGCATGTAGGCCGCCTCGGGCCGGCCGGCGCCGCGGTAGGGGCCGATGGGTACGTTGTTGGTCAAAACGCAGCGCACGCGAAAATGCAGCGACGGATTGTCATAACATCCGGTCAGGCAATTGCAGACGTTGCGGGTCGCCGCCGCCGGTCCGTGCGATGACAAATAGCCGCCCATTGCCGCCACCATATCGACGCGCATTCCCACTATTTTGGCGTCCGCGTCGAACGCCAACTCGCCGTTCATGACGCCGTCGCGGGCCTGATTGTCGCCCAGAAAAGCTTCCGAGCGCGTGCCCTGCCATTTCACCGGGCGGCCGATCGCCTTGGCGGCGAACAGGCAGGCGACATATTCCGGATAGGCCTGGGTTTTCATCCCGAAACCGCCGCCGACATCGTGGGTCATCACGTGCATTTTCTCCGGCGGCACCTGGAATATCGCATCGGCCAGCATGCGGCGCATGGCGGTGACGCCCTGCGAGCCCGAGACCAGCTCGTAGCGCTCGCCCTCGCTGTCCCAGCGCGCGATTGCACTGCGCGGTTCCATCGCGGCGGCGACAAGCCGGTTGGTCTTGAGCGTTAGCCGGGTGACGTGCGCCGCTTGGGCGAAAGCGGCATCTGTCTTGTCGGCATCGCCGATACGGAAATCGAGACAGACATTGTTCGGTATATTTTCCCACAGTTGCGGCGCGCCGTCGGCGATCGCCGCTTCGACATCGACGACAGTCGCCAGGGTCTCGAAATCGAACTCGATCAGCTCGACTGCATCGGCGGCCTGGTCCGCGGTTTCGGCGACGGCCATGGCGACGAGCTCGCCGACGTGGCGTACTCTGCCCACGGCGAGCGCGGGCCGCGAGGTCAATAATAGCGGCGAGCCGTCATAATTGGGGATCGGTGTCAGGTTCGGAATATCGCCGACGCCGGCAGTGCGCAAGTCCTCGCCAACGAACGCCCCGACGACCCCCGGCGCGGCCTTGGCGGCGCTCAGATCGACCGACTTTATGGCAGCGTGGGCGACCGGAGAGCGGAGGAACGCCACATAGGTCTGACCCGTGAAATTGGTGTCGTCGCTATAGTTGCCGGCGCCGGTTAGCAGGCTCTGATCCTCGCGGCGCAGCACATGTTGGGAAATTCCGAATTTTCCAGCGGACATCGTGGCTTCGCTCCCCCGAATTGAGAAATTGTTGCACTTGGCTGCGGAATTTAGCATGGCCGGCACGGGAGTCGAGGACAACCACAGGAGAGTCGAAACCTGTGGCTTTGACGCCGCTGTTCGAATTATATAGGCGCAACTTTTCGGCGGTTCGCCCGGTGCCTTCCGAGACGGAAATAAGAAACGGAATAAAAAGGCTCGAGGAAATATAATGCTGTTCAAATGCGCCCACCACGCGCCGGAAACCGGCGCCGCAGGCCATCGGGTCGCGACAGGCGGCACCAAATTCCGTTCGGTCGACATCCATTGCCATCTGCACGTGCCCGAGGTCGATGCGATGGTGGGCGATGTGTTCGAGCTTAAAAACGAACCGCTCATATGGCACGCCAGCGACGAGACCCGCGCCTACCAGCGCCAACATACGCAAGACATCATGGCTATGGCGACCGACGTCGACGTGCGGCTGTCGCACATGGATGCTGCGGGGGTCGACATTCAGGCGGTCTCGACGGCGCCGAACCACTATTGCTACTGGGCCGAACCCGATCTGGGGCGCGACGTCGCGCGAACCGTCAATAACAGCCTGGCGGAACTTGTCGCCGGCCATCCCGACCGGTTCGTCGCCCTGGGCACGGTGCCGCTGCAGAACCCGGAGATGGCGGTGGCCGAGCTCGAGCGCTGCGTCGGCGAGTTGGGCATGCGCGGAGTCGAGATATCGACCGATGTGTGCGGTATCGAATTGTCACGCGCCGGCCTCGACAAATTTTTCGCCCGGGTCGAGGAGCTCGGCGTGGTGATCTTCATGCACCCATCGGGCTTTACCGAAAGCGCCCGTTTTGCCGATCACTATTTCTCCAACATCATCGCCAACCCGCTGGCCTCGTCGGTCGCCGTCCACTATTTGATTTTCGACGGCGTGATGGACCGCCATCCGGGCCTGAAAGTCTGTGTTGCCCATGGCGGCGGTTTCCTGGCGGCCTACTCCGGGCGTATCGATCACGCCCACCCGTTGCGCCCGGACATGCAGCGCCATTTGCCCAAGGGCAAGATCCCGACCGATTATCTCAAGCGGTTCTATTTCGACACCGTGGTCTTCACCGACCATCAACTGGAATATCTGGTCAAGGTATTCGGCGCCGACCACATCGTCATGGGCACCGATTATCCCTACGACATGGCCGAGGTCGATCCGGTCGGCCACGTCAACGGCGCCGATCTCAGCGACGACCAAAAAGCCGCGATCATCGGCGGTAACGCCGCCAACTTACTGCAACTCGACTAACCATAAACCGGCGCTCGCCGCCGGAAACAGCCAGACAGGGGGAACAGATGTTTTTCAAATGCGCGACCCGCGCGCCGGCCAGCGACCATGGCCATGCGCAGACCGTAAGCAACGGCAAAAAGCACTTCACCGTCGATATCCACTGCCATGTTCACGTGCCCGCCGCCGACGCCATGTTGGCCAATGCTTCGGCGGCCGACCAGGGAAAAACATACGGTGAGGCTATCGATCTGACCGGGGAGATCAACCGCCGGCAGCACCAGACCATTCTGCCCAAGCTGACCGACGCGGAAGTGCGCATCGCCGATATGGACGCAATCGGCATCGACGTGCAGGCCATCTCGCCGTCGCCGTTCCACTACAACTATGCCTACGACGCGGAATTCGCGCGCGCGACCTCGAAGGTGGTCAACGACCGTATCGCCGAAGTCGTCGCCAGCCATCCTGAGCGCTTCGTCGGGTTGTGTACCGTGCCGCTGCAGAACGCCGACATGGCGGTCGCCGAGCTCGACCGCTGCATCACCGAGCACGGCATGCGCGGCGTCGAGATTTCGACCAATGTCGCCGGCCAGGAGCTGACTCGCGCCGGGCTGGAGAAGTTTTTCGCCCGGGTCGAAGAGCTCGACGTGATGATCTTCATCCATCCCATCGGCACCAGCTTTAGCGAGCGCATGGGCGACCACTATTTCCGCAACACCATCGGCCATCCGCTCGAATCGGCGCTCGCCGTCGGCCATCTGGTGTTCGACGGCTATCTCGAGAAATATCCCGGCTTGAAAATATGCGTTGCCCATGGCGGCGGCTACGTGCCGGCCTATTCGGGCCGCTTCGACCACCCCTATCATCTGCGCGACGATTGCCGCCAGATGATCTCCAAGCCGCCCAGCGAATACGTCAAGAAGCTCTATTTCGACACCGTCGTGTTTACCGACCACCAGCTGCGCTATCTGGTCGACACCTGGGGCGCCGACCACATTGTCATGGGCACCGACTACCCCTACGACATGGCTGAGACCGACCCGGTCGGCTTTGTCGATGGCACTGCCGGCCTGTCTGAGGCGCAAAAAGCGACGGTGATGGGCGGCAACGCGGCGCGGTTGCTGAAGCTTGAGGTTCCTGCGAAGGTGTAGAGGTCGTTCGATCGAATCGTCGGAGTATTCATCCTTCGAGACGGGCTCTCGGCCCTCCTCAGGTTGAGGGTGTTTATTTTTTCTATTTACAAAACCTTCATGCTGAAGAGGCGTGCGGCGTCGTCTCTAAGCATCGAAACTGTTAGATTGTGCGCATTATCTATATTTAAACGCGGGTACCTGTAATGCGGAAACTGGGTATCGCTACATTTCGATTTCAAGATTAGGAAGCTCGGCCTTAAGCCGCGCGATCATATCGTCTGATACATTTGTACCCGATAGATTGAGGTAGTCCAGCTTCGTGGTACTCTTGAGAGGTTTGAGATCGGTGACCTGAGTATTTCCCAAATCCAAATATTCTAGGTTCGACAAACCCCTTAGGGGGATTAAGTCAGCGATCTGAGTATCCGCTAAATAGAGGGTTTCGAGGTTGGCTAGGTCCTTAAGTAGCTGGAAATCGGTGATCGACGTATAGCTTAGATCGAGCGTGTGAAGATTTGTAAATCGTTTGAGCATGTCGAAGTCGGTGATGGGAGTGTCAGTGAGGGAGAGTGTGTCCAAACTCGTGAGACCCGCGAGAGGTTCGAGGTCGTCAATTTGGGTTCCAGATAGATATAGAGTCTCCAGGTTCTTGAGGGATTTGAGAGGATTAAAATCGGTAATTTCGGTGTAATCCAGGTCGAGCCGTTTAAGTTTTGTGCAATTCTTTAGGGGCTCGATGTCAGCAACCGGCGCACCGTCAAGTCGAACTTCCTGTAGGGCCAAAATTTCCTTGAGGGGCACAAGGTCAACGACGCGGGTTCTCTCTAGAGAGAGCGATTGTAAATTGTTGAGGCCTTTGAGGGGGTCGAGGTCGGCGACTTGGGTGTCGGTTAGAGAGAGCGATTGCAGTCTCGTGAGGCGTTTGAGGATATCGAGGTCGGTGACTTCGGTCCCGCGCAGATTAAGGTCTGTGACTTGGTCGAGGACCGCGGGTGTAACTTCCTCTATTTCGATGCTCAATGCGCGCGCGATGGCCTCTAAGATGAGACCTAGGCTGGTCGTATCAGCCGCAATCCCTCCAAAAATAGCGGCCTCCTTGGGATAAGCGATGCGCATCAATGCGGCGAGCGCCTCGTCGTCGAGCAGGTGCAGAAAGTCAGCGAAGGACGGATCTGTGAGAAGCGCGTGGTATTGCTCAGGATAATCAGAGAGTAGTGGTTCAATTTCCTGCGACCGCTCTGAGCCCCGCTCACGCTTTGGCATTTTCCGGTCCTGATGGTGCTCTTTTAACCGCTTCACCAGGTCTTCGGACACTGAAATCGTCGACGGAGCAGTGACTGCGCGCGCGGTTTCAGACCAGGCGATGAAGAAGGCGGTGCCCTGGTTGCGGCCGACGAGCGAGCCGAGCGTGTATTTGGGCGTCTCGAGGACCTTACGTACGAGGAACACCTGCGTTCCCTGGGCCGGCGTGATCGGCTCCGCCGCCGCGCCGTGCGCGGCCATCGACATGCGCGCGCCCGCCCCGGCCATTAGGGCGCTGTTCACCAGACGTTTTATTTCGCGTGGAGATTCGGCAGCTAGCTGTCGAATGACGGTTCGGAATATTTCTTGCTCTAGTTCATTGAACTCTCGCCACGCAGGATTCTCGGACAGCATCGAATCGAGAAATAGGTCAATTTGTGGGTCCGAAGGCGCAACAGTCGCCTCGACTTGGAACATTTTGGCGAGATAGTTGACGCTCTTTTCCGCTGCCAGTCCGAGATTTTGGTAGTGCTTATTTACCAGGTCCTCGACGACTTCGCGGTCGACCCCGATAACAAAGATAAGTTGTTTGACGTTTAGATAGAGCTTGAGCGCTTCAAGAACCCTGAGTCCAACTTCAGGCA
>JAPUHN010000333.1 GCA_027297685.1 Alphaproteobacteria bacterium
TACGTTCATTCACTTCATGCACAGTCGGGTGACGGCATAGGTTGGCCATGCTACCAGCGCCGCGGTAAATTCAGGGGCCGACGATAGCGGCTGGCCATGTGGGAACCTATAATGAGAACAGGTCGGAATTAACGGAGACTCGCGGACGATGGCGAACGTCGAAATCTACACCGGGATGATGTGCGGCTACTGTGCCGCCGCCAAGCGCCTGCTCAAGAAAAAAGGCGTCGAGTTCACCGAGACCGACGTCACCTGGAAGCCGCGCAAGCGCGTCGAGATGATGGAACGCGCCAACGGCAGCCATTCGGTGCCGCAAATCTTCATCGACGGCGAGCACATCGGCGGCTGTGACGATCTATACGCCCTCGACGCCGGCGGTGAACTCGACGCCAAGTTGGGCTTGAGTTAACCGCGACGCGGCTGGTCTCTCACCCTTCGAGCCGCCTCCGGCGTAGCCTTCGGCAATGCCGAGCAGGCTCTAGGAGAGTTGTTTGGGTGCGCACACCTTTCCAAGGCAATGCTGCATCCCCTCTATTCGACTAATATAAGGGTGTTGGGCCGACGTTTTGTCTAACCGCGCAGATCCGTTGTATGACAGCGGGGCGCGGATCGTCGGTCAGGCCATTTTCATAGCCAACCACCTGTAATTGTCCGCTGACGGCGTCGAGTAGCTCGCCCGGCTGTAGCAAATAATCAGGATTACTCGGTTTCCCGTAGCGGGCGTTTCCGGCGGCGAAGGTCTCGTACACTAGAACACCGTCTTCGGCGACGGCAGCGACGATGGCGGGCAGCAGCGGCCGCCACAGATAGTTGGTGACAATCACACCGCCGAACCGGCCGCCGGGTAACGGCCCGGCGCCGGCAGTGCCTCCGGCCTCGAGGTCGGCTTGGTGCAACACCAACCCGTCGCTATTTTCCAAATCCGTGAGGCGGCTGAGGTCGCGATCGACCGCTGTCACTCGATGGCCCCGCGACAGGAAAAAACGCGTATGGCGGCCGCCGCCGCAGGCGACGTCGAGGACATCGCCGGTGATGCGTGGGGCGAACCGAACAACCCAGGGCGAGGGTGGGACGTTAACCGTGTTGTGATGCCGTGGCGCCATTGTGGTGAAATAATATTGCTTGTTTTTCGCTGTAAAATCGCCAATTTACGTGGCCATGGTATTCTAAAAAGGGCCTCATATAGGCTTTATACGTGCAACCGACATTATGAGCGATGATCAGCTTTAATCTGAACTGTTCGAAGGGTCACGAGTTTGGGGGTTGGTTTCCAAACTCGGCCGATTTCGAGAAACAGGCAAAGAAGAAGCAGATAGCCTGTCCGACCTGCGGTGATACCGCGGTAACGAAGTCCGTTATGGCGCCCGCGGTTACGGCGAAAAGTACGGTCAAAGCCGAGCGCAGGGCCGAGGCAGCCAAATTGCGGAAAATGCTGAACGAGGTGCGCGACCATGTCGAAAAGAATTTCGACGATGTGGGCGACCAGTTTCCGGAGGAAGCGCGGCGTATTTACTACGGTGAATCCGAATCCCGCGATATCTATGGCAACGCCTCCGACGAGGAAGCGGAGGATCTGGTCGAAGAGGGTGTGCCGGTCGGACGCCTGCCTTGGATCAAGCGCCCTAGCGGCTAATTACGATTTGTATCGCTCCGAAATCTCTCACGGGGCCTTTACCCCACACCCCATATAATTGACGTCGAGGTCGCGCCGGTTGAGCGACCACTGGTCGGTCAACGGGCTGTAGGTCACCCCCGTCATGCCGGTCACGTCGATGCCGGCGCCGGCCAGTCCGCGTGTGAATTCGGAGGGCCGTACAAACTTGCGCCAATCGTGGGTACCGCGGGGCAGCCACCGCAGAATGTATTCGCCGCCGACGATCGCCAGGGCAAAAGCTTTAGCGGTGCGGTTCAGGGTAGAGAAAAACATGAGGCCGCCATCGCCGACCACCGCGCCGCAAGCGCCAAGAAAGGCATCGACATCGGCGACATGTTCGATGACCTCCATATTGAGCACGATATCGAACTGGCGGTCCTCGTCCATCAACTCCTCGACCGTCGCCATGCGGTAATCAATCGATACGGCTGAGGCCTCGGCATGCACGTGCGCGATTTCGATATTGCGCGACACCGCATCGATACCCGTCACCGCGGCGCCGAGGCGGGCCAGCGGTTCGCACAAAAGACCGCCGCCGCAACCGACATCGAGCACCGTCAGGCCTAAAAACGGGGTCAAAGTAGCGGGGTCGAGATCGAAGTGCTCGCAAGCTTCGTCGCGGATGTATTTGAGCCGGACCGGATTAATCTTATGTAGAGGTCGAAACTTGCCGTCAGGATCCCACCATTCTTCGGCCATGGCGCGAAACTTATCCAGCTCGCCAGCATCGATCGAAGGGCTGTTTTTACGGTTTGTCGCGGTGGCCGCCATGGTTATGTCCTGTCAACGCCACTTGTCATGGATTCAACGACTGAGTATGGATACGCCGCCTCCGCCGGGCAAGGAAGCAAATTTGCCGCGGGAATCTGGCAGGAAATTTCCCGCACTGGATTGCGTGGGGCGGGGCAGTCGGCGAACGGGGATTACATGGGCCGGATAGTCGCAAAATTTGGCGGAACTTCTGTCGAGGATCTCGACCGCATT
Organism: Alphaproteobacteria bacterium; assembly: GCA_027297685.1. Lineage (GTDB taxonomy): Bacteria > Pseudomonadota > Alphaproteobacteria > UBA6615 > UBA6615 > JAPUHN01. The sequence goes on from JAPUHN010000333.1 coordinate 2,639, forward strand.
CGTGCGGCCGCGGCCACGGTGAAGTCGGAAGTCGATCGGGGCAACAGCGTCGCTGTCGTGGTGTCGGCGATGGCCGGCGTTACCGACAATTTGGTTGCGTTAACCCGGGAAGCTAACCCGATGCACGATGCACGCGAGTATGATGCGGTCGTGGCGAGCGGTGAGCAGGCGACCAGCGGTTTATTGGCCCTGTGTTTGCAGAAAATGGGCGTGTCGGCGCGCTCGTGGCAGGGATGGCAAATTCCGATCCGCACGGACGACATCCATGGCAGAGCCCGAATTCTCGACGTCGAGACCGCTGAACTGGAGAGCCGGCTGGCCGCCGATCAGGTCTGCGTGGTGGCGGGATTTCAGGGCATCGGACCCGATAACCGCATCACAACGTTGGGCCGCGGCGGTTCCGACACCACCGCGGTCGCGCTCGCTGCCGCGCTGGCCGCCGATCGTTGCGACATTTATACCGACGTCGATGGCGTATATACGTCGGACCCGCGAATCGTGACGCGCGCGCGCAAGCTCGATAAAATCACCTACGAGGAAATGCTGGAAATGGCGTCGCTGGGCGCCAAGGTCCTGCAGACGCGATCGGTTCAACTGGCGATGAACCATGGCGTGCCCCTACAAGTGTTGTCTGCGTTTGACGGCGGAGTGGGCAGCGATCTGCCCGGAACGCTCGTCGTTGCCGAGGAAGAGAAAGTGGAACATGAAATCGTAAGCGGCGTAACTTACAGCCGCGACGAAGCGAAAATCACGTTGGTGCAAGTTCCCGACCGTCCCGGCGTGGCGGCGGCGATTTTCGGTCCGCTTTCGGATGCCAATGTCAATGTCGACATGATCGTCCAAAACGTGTCCGAAGACGGCAGCGCCACCGACCTGACGTTTACAGTGTCGCGAGGCGATTTGGATCGTGCGCTGAGCGTCTTGGAGGCCTGCAAGAGCGAGTTGGGCTTCTCGGCATCGGTGCCCGACGCCAACGTGGTGAAGGTGTCGGTCGTCGGGGTCGGCATGCGCAGCCACGCCGGTGTCGCCAAACGCATGTTCTCCGCGTTGGCCGAGCACAACATCAATATCCTGGTTATCTCGACGTCTGAAATTAAAATTAGCGTGTTGATCGCTGAAGAATTTACCGAACTGGCGTTACGCGCGTTGCACAGCGCCTACGGGCTCGACGCCGTTTGACCGCGCGATGATCCGACGCCCCCAATCGCCCCGGCACGGACAATTTCGCGCTCGGGTGCGGTGGGGTTGAGACTGGAATGACGGCTGAAATAGCGCCTTGGACGGGCTCCCGGCGACTGTTGCGCAGTTTGCGCGACGTCATGGCTGGACCGGGTACCCCGCAGCAACGTTTGGACCAGATCGCCACGCTGATCGCCCGCGATCTGGTCGCCGAAGTGTGCTCGATCTATGTCCGCCGGGCCGGCGACATCCTCGAGTTATTCGCGACCGAAGGTCTCTACCAGGATGCCGTACACCGGACACGGCTGATGGTTGGCGAAGGTTTGATCGGGTTCATTGCGGCGCAGGCGATGCCGATTGCCCTGGCGGATGCGCAAGCGCACCCGCTGTTTGCCTACCGGCCGGAAACCGGCGAGGAGAGCTATTCGTCGTTGATGGGGGTACCGATCCTGCGTGGCGGCCGGGTGATCGGCGTTCTGGCGGTGCAAAATCGCACCCAGCGCAGCTATGCCGATGAAGAAGTCGAAATTCTCGAAACCATCGCCATGGTGCTCGCTGAGCTTGTCGCCGGCGGCGACGTTATCAGCCCGGAAGAAGCCAGCGTCGGCCAGGATTTGGGAGCCTTGCCGCAGCGCCTGGAGGGGCTGTCGCTAAGTCCTGGTCTCGCGCGTGGCACCGCGATTTTGCACCGTCCGCGCGTGACCATCGATCGTATGCTGTCCGACGACCCCGCCCATGAGTCCGAGCGGGTGCTCGAGGCTGTTGCGGCGGTCCACGGACAGCTCGATGCGATCCTGGAACGGCCCGACTTGTCCGACGCCGGTGAACACCGCGATGTATTGGAAGCTTATCGAATGTTTGCCCATGATCGCGGCTGGTTGCGGCGGATCGAGGAGGCGGTGCGCACCGGACTGTCGGCGGAAGCCGCGGTCCAACGGGTTCAGGATGATACCCGGGCGCGCATGGCCCAGGTGAGCGACACTTATCTGCGCGAGCGGTTGCTGGATTTCGAAGATCTGACCAATCGCTTGCTCAGGAATTTGACCGACGACAGTTTCGACGACAACATACAGCTGCCCCACGATACCGTCCTCGTTGCACGCTCGCTGGGTCCCGCCGAGCTGCTGAACTACGATCAAACCCGGTTGCGCGCGATTGTGCTGGAGGAAGGTTCGACGACCGCGCACGCAACGATCGTGGCGCGGGCGCTCGATGTTCCTATGGTGGGCCGCGTCGAGGGGTTGCTCTCACGGGTCGAAACCGGCGATGCGGTTTTGGTGGATGGCGATAATGCCGTGGTCTATCTGCGTCCCAGCGACGATGTCCACGCCAATTTTGATGCCGCCCTGGATGCCCGCGGTGAACGGCTGCGCTCCTATCGCGGGCTGCGCGACCGGCCGGCGATAACCAAAGATGGCGTTTCGGTGTCGCTGCAGCTAAATGCTGGCTTGCTTGCCGAGATGAATCATCTGTACGACACCGGCGCTGCCGGTGTGGGTCTGTTTCGCACCGAGATACCCTTTATGGTGCGGGCGGCGTATCCGGATGTTGCAACGCAAACAGAATTTTATCGGCGTGTGATCCAAGAAGCCGATGGTCTTCCGGTCACCTTCCGCACCCTCGATATCGGCGGTGACAAAGTATTGCCCTATATCCGCGCCGGCGAGGAGGCTAATCCGGCAATGGGTTGGCGGGCGACACGGATCGCGCTCGACAGGCCAGCGATGTTACGCCACCAACTACGCGCGTTATTGATGGCGAACGATGGCGGTGCGCTGTCAGTGATGTTTCCCATGATCGCTCAAGTCGCCGAATTCGACGCGGCGCGCCGATTGCTCGACATGGAGGTGGCCTACTTGCGCGAACGAGGGTTGCCGCTACCCGATGACATTCGCGTCGGCGTCATGCTCGAAGTCCCTGCTTTGGCGATGCAGTTGGCGACGTTGCTACCGCGGGTCGACTTTGTCTCGATCGGCAGCAACGATCTTGTGCAGTTTCTGTTCGCATCCGATCGTGGCAATCCCAGGCTCGAAGGGCGCTATGACCCTCTGTCGCCGGCGGTCTTGACGTTCATCGCGCAGATCAGCGAAGCATGCAGGGCCGCAAATATGTCGTTGACTGTTTGTGGAGAGATGGCCGGTGACCCGCTCGCCGCGATGGCATTGATTGGGATTGGCATTCGCGAGTTGTCGATGTCGCCGGCCAATATCGGTCCGGTCAAGGCTATGACCCTGAGTTTAGACTTGGCAACTATGAGTAGTTATTTGGAAACATTACTAACGTCCTCCGCCCCGAGTATCCGGTCGCGCCTCAAAGCGTTTGCCCACGATCACGGCATTGTACTTTAAGCGTATTGTCGCTAGGCGGGCCGATCTGGTAAAAAACAAGGGTGACCGCCAAAAAATATGGTTTATTTTCTTTTACTTAATACTTATTTAGTAAGATGTTCAGACTGTAGGACCACGTTTTTTTAATTGTCTTGGATGGCTGTGGCCGGATGTGACCCGGCCGTTAGAAATCGGGATCGAAATTGGTTAGACTGAAACCACAATCTTTCCGCGTAATCGAAGCCGACAGCGCGACGACGGAACAAGACGAATCGCCGATCCAACATGTCGGTGCATTTCTGCGCGAGGCACGCGAGACAACGGGCCGTAGCCTCGCCGATGTCGCGACAGCTTTGCGCATCCGCGCGAAGTTTCTAAAATCCATCGAAGATGGCCGTTATGAGGATCTGCCGGGTCCCACCTACACGCTCGGTTTCATCCGCTCCTATGCCGACTATCTTGGCCTGGATAGCGATGCTTTGTTGGTAAGGTTCAAGACCGAATCGAGTGGATCTGACGGGCATCCCAATCTCGAATTTCCTGCGCCGTCGACCGTCGGTTGGTTCCCCACCGGCACGGTTGTCGTGGCCTGTGCTGTTTTGGCGGCAGTAGTTTTTGCTGGTTGGTTCTATCTTCAAACCAAGAATTCGGTGGACGTGGCCATCGTGCCGCCGCCGCCCGGTTTCAAATCGGCAATTGCAGCGAACGCGAATATTGAAAAGCCGCTGGACGACGAGGTGGCGGCGACGCGTCCGGCTGTGGCGGAACCGGTCGCGCCGGGCGATGATAGCAGCGCCGATCAAACGGTGGCAGCTATCGTGCAGCCCGCTGTTCCCGAGACCGACACCCCGCGTGCGACGTCCGGGGAAACGACATCCGACGCCGCCGAACAGCCCTATCAGCTTCCGATTGCCGCGCTGGTTTTGCCCGACCCGGTTGCCACCGAGGCTGATCTGAAACAACCGCGACCAGTCGAAACCGTAAGCGAGGCGCGGTCGCCCGCTATGGTCGCCCCCACCCCAGCGCCGATCAAAGTGGTCGAACCGCCACCCTCGGACCAAAACGAACCAACTCCGGCTTCCGCGAACGCTGCTGAACCGCTGCGGCCCGTTTCAGAAGCCAGGCAGGAAGCGCCGCCATCGCCTGCGCCGGCTGTGGAACCCGTTGCACAAATAGCGGCATTGCCGAGAATTCCCACCGATATCGGTATCACCAATTCGGGCAACGATGGACGCACCTATGGAGTGATTAACCAGGAGGCGCGTGTGATTATCGGTGCTCAGGCCGATAGTTGGGTGCAAGTCCTCGATAGCGACCAGAATGTACTATTGACCAGAATGTTGCGGCCCGGCGATCGTTACCTCGTTCCCAACCGTAGAGACTTGATCATGTTGACGGGTAACGCCGGCGGTTTGATCATTTCTGTCGATGGTGAACCGGTTCCCCAGATAGGTTCGGACGGTGCGATCTTGCACAATGTGCGCCTCGATGCTGATTTGCTGAAAGCTGGCCGGGCGGTCATTGAGTAGCTCGTTATTGCTGTAAGCAGCGGTGGCTTGATATTTGACAATGCCGCGCGCATGTTACGGCGCAACTCGCCCCCGCATTCAATTGGTCGTTTCGTTTTAGGAAAAAACGATGAGCTTGCGCCCCTACAGGGATATCCACCGTCGTAAAAGTCGCCAAATCATGGTCGGCGACGTGGCTGTGGGCGGCGATGCGCCGATTACCGTACAGTCTATGACAAATACGCTTACCTCCGACGTTGCGGCGACAGTGGCGCAGATTCGCCAATTGGAAGTGGCCGGCGCCGACATTGTCCGGGTATCGTGCCCCGACGAGGCCAGTACGGCAGCCTTGAAGGAAATCCTGCCCGAAGTCACCGTACCGATCGTGGCGGATATCCATTTTCATTACCGCCGGGCCATCGAAGCCGCCGAGGCGGGGGCTGCATGCTTGCGGCTGAACCCCGGTAATATTGGCTCGCGCGAACGGGTGCGCGAAGTTGTCAAAGCCGCGCGCGATAACAATTGTTCGATGCGAATTGGCGTGAACGCCGGAAGCCTCGAGCGCGAGTTGCTCGAAAAATATGGTGAACCTTGCCCCGAGGCATTGATCGAGAGCGCGCTCAATTCCGCCAAGCTCCTGGAGGACGAGGATTTTCGCGAATTCAAGATTTCGGTCAAAGCATCAGATGTATTCCTGGCTGTCGCCGCCTACCAGGGCTTGGCCGAAGCCTGCGATTATCCGCTCCATATCGGTATCACCGAAGCCGGTGGATTGCGTACCGGCACGGTTAAATCGTCGGTTGGCATGGGGATGTTGCTATGGGCCGGTATCGGCGACACGATTCGCGTCTCGTTGTCAGCCGACCCGGTCGAGGAAATAGGGGTCGGTTTTGACTTGCTCAAATCGCTGGGGTTGCGCCACCGTGGTGTCAATCTGATATCCTGCCCGTCCTGTGCGCGCCAACAGTTCGATGTGATCGAGACCGTGCGGGTTTTAGAAGAACGGCTTGCCCATATTACCACCCCGATGACGGTTTCGGTCATGGGCTGCGTCGTCAATGGCCCTGGTGAAGCCGTGCAGACCGATGTCGGATTTACCGGCGGCGGCCGCGGCACCCATCAGGTTTATATTGCCGGCCAGCCGCATCACCGGCTGAAGGATGCGGATATCGTCGATCATCTGGTCGGACTCGTCGAGGAAAAGGCGGCAGAGATCGAGGCCGATTTGGCCGCCGCGCCAGACGGCCTGTCGTCGGCGGCCGAATAACCACAACATTCCGGGAATTTTGTCTTGGCCAAACTGCAGCCTGTGCGCGGAACACGCGATCTTATCGGCGAAGACGCGCGGGCGCATCTCCATGTGATCGATGCCGCGCGCGCGACTGCGGGAACCTACGGATACCGTCCGATTGAAACACCGGTGTTCGAATTCACCGAAGTATTTCAGCGCACCCTGGGAGAGACCTCGGACATTGTCACCAAGGAGATGTACACCTTCCAAGATAAGGGCGGCGACAGTCTGACCCTGCGGCCCGAAGGAACGGCGGGAATCGCGCGGGCTGTACTATCGGGGGGACTACAAAACGAATTGCCGTTGAAATGGTGTTACGCCGGTCCGATGTTCCGCCACGAGCGGCCGCAAAAGGGTCGTCTGCGGCAATTTCACCAAATTGGCGTCGAATTAATCGGTGTCGCTGAACCGATCGGCGATGTCGAAGTAATCGCGCTGGCTGCCGCCACGCTGGATGCCTTGGGCGTATTGCCGGCCACTACGCTCGAGCTGAACACGTTAGGTGACAACGAAAGCCGGGGCGCCTACCGCGAAGCGCTTGTGAGCTATCTGGAGCAGTTCCGCGACCGATTGTCGGAAGACAGCAAGCAACGCCTCGCGCGTAACCCTTTGCGAATTCTCGATTCGAAGAATAACGACGATAGGGCGGTCATCGCTGACGCACCGTCGTTCAGCGATTATCTGACTCCCGATGCTCAGACGTTTTTCGATGCGGTGCGCGGCGGCCTTGACGATCTGGGAATCGCCTACCAAATTAACCCGCGGCTGGTTCGCGGCCTCGATTACTATTGTCATACCGCGTTTGAGTTCACGACCGACCAGCTCGGCGCGCAGGGAACGGTGCTGGCCGGCGGGCGCTATGACGGGTTGATCGAAATGATGGGCGGACAGCCGACACCGGGTGTCGGTTGGGCGGCCGGAATCGAACGCCTGGCGATGTTAATTGGGCCAACGTCGACGGGTCCGCGGCCGATTTCGGTCATTGGCATCGGCCCCGCCGGCGAGAAGGCGGCGCTTAAAGTGGCGCAAGATCTTAGACAAACGGGGTTCACAATCGAACTAAACTATCGCGGCGGTTTGAAGCGGGGTCTTCGGCGGGCCGACAAAATCGGCGCGGCGGTGGCGGTATTTTTGGGTGAAGATGAACTGGCGCGCGATGGGGCGACGGTGCGTAACCTCGATGACGGGTCGCAAACCGATGTCTCTTTGGCCGAATTGAAAGACCATTTGGCCGAATACCGTTAGCTGCCCGCATCGCCGGCCACACCTACGGGCGGGTTGGCACGGCGGATCAGGACCCGCTGCATTACTGCGGTGGACGACGCCCCGAAACAACCGGCCCCATAACCCTCCCGCTGGAGAATACGCGCCAATGAGTCTCGAAGGAAAACTCGATCGAGTTGTCGATCGGCACAAAGAACTGGAACGCCAGTTGTCCGAGGGCGACGCATCGGATTCGCAGGTCTATGCCAAATTGTCGAAAGAGTATTCGGATTTGACGCCAGTGGTGGAAACCATCACCGCGTTGCGCAACCTGCGCAGCGAATCCGAGGACCTCAGCTCGCTAATCGAGGACAGCGATACCGATGGCGATATGCGCGAGATGGCCGAGGCCGAACTCCAGGACTTAAAGTTGCGCGAACCCGAAATCGAACAACAACTGCAGATCATGCTGCTGCCCAAGGATGTGGCAGACGCCCGCAACGCCATCCTGGAAATTCGCGCTGGCACCGGTGGTGACGAAGCCGGCCTGTTCGCCGCCGATTTGTTTCGCATGTACCAGCGCTATGCTGAATTGCGCGGCTGGAAAGTGGAGGTGATGAACGTCAGCAACACCGGCATCGGCGGCTACAAGGAAATCATCGCCAGTATCAGTGGGCGCGATGTGTTCGCGCGACTGAAGTTCGAATCCGGGGTCCATCGTGTGCAGCGCGTGCCCGAGACCGAAAGCAGCGGCCGAATTCATACGTCCGCTGCGACGGTTGCGGTGCTGCCCGAAGCAGAAGAGGTCGATATCGAAATTGCCGATATCGATTTGCGGATCGATACCTATCGCGCTTCGGGACCGGGCGGCCAGTCGGTCAACACAACCGACAGCGCGGTGCGGATTACCCATTTGCCGACCGGCCTGGTGGTCACCCAGCAGGATGAAAAGTCGCAGCATAAGAACCGGGCCAAGGCGATGCGGGTGTTGCGCGCGCGTTTGTACGAGCGCGAGCGCCAGCTGCAAAAAGACGAACGCGCCGCCGACCGGCGAAGCCAGATTGGTACGGGCGACCGCTCCGAGCGAATCCGTACCTATAACTTTCCGCAAGGCCGGGTCACCGACCACCGCATCGGACTGACGCTGCACAAACTGGAAAAAGTCCTAAACGGCGAGGCGCTGGATGAAGTCGTCGACGCCCTTGTCACCGAAGATCAGGCGGCGCGCCTGGCACAAGACATTTAGCATGACGGTCGAAGCTGACATTGTCGGCATCGGCGACGATGTCGCCACCGCGTTGGATACGATTGCCCAGCGCCTCGATGCGGCCGCTGTCGCCAGCGCCCGGCTTGACGCCCGGCTGCTGGTCTGCGCTGCGACCGGCGAAACTGCCGCTGGTTTGATCGCCCGGCCGGAGCGTCGTTTGTCGGTGGGAGAGGCCGATCTGCTGTCCGGCATGGTCGCCCGCCGCCGCGCCCGCGAACCGATGGCCCACATTCTTGGCAGCCGCGAGTTTTGGTCACTCGACTTCGAAGTTTCGGCGAGCGTCCTGACGCCCCGTCCCGATTCCGAGACGGTTATCGAAGCCGCCTCCAAATGTATTGCAACGCCGGTTCGATCATTTCGCGCGCTCGATTTGGGAACCGGCTCCGGGTGTCTATTGCTGACGTTACTGCACGAATTCCCTGCGGCAACGGGGGTCGGTGTCGATATCAGCCCGGCGGCGATCGCGCTGGCGCGCCGCAACGCCGAGCTGTTGGGCGTCGGCACGCGGTCTGCGTTTGTAGTCGGCAACTGGGCCGCATCGTTCGACGGACGCTTCGATATTGTAATGAGCAATCCACCCTACATCCCGACCGGGGAACTCGAGGGACTGGCACCGGAGGTTTCCCGTTATGAGCCGCGGGGCGCATTGGATGGTGGTACGGACGGTTTGCAGGCGTATCGCGCTCTATTTCCTCTCATTTCCAGTGTCCTCGCACCTGAAGGGACAGCCTTGTTCGAGATCGGCGAAGGTCAATACGAGCCAATATGTGCGCTGGCGAGCGGTTTTGGCCTTGCAATTGCAGGATATCAGGCCGATATCGCTGGCATTCCACGTGTTGCCATTTTACGTCTAGTTTAGAATAGATTCTGGTTTTTAAAAAAAAGGCTTGGAATATAGGCACGATTTTCTTAGGGTGGGGTAGGTTCACACGACAAAAATGTTTACGTGATCACAATCTATTAAGCATTTGCGTCGAGGGTGAACTCCCCGAATAGACTTACCGCACTCCACTCCACCGCAGGGGTGAGCGGAATTTAACTCGGTCCATAAGATTGGGCTTATGCGGTTGGATCGCAGAAGCGGCCACCGGCTAGCGGTATTAATCCGGACTATTGGAGCTATGCGTCAAAATCCGAACTCACGACGGTCACGAGGCCGCGGCAATAGAAAACCGGGAAACTCCCGAAACCAAATCTTCGACAGCAATGGCCCGGGCGCGCGCGTTCGGGGCAACTCGGCGCAGATCTACGAAAAATATCAACAATTGGCGCGGGACGCTACGTCCAGCGGCGACCGGGTGGCGGCGGAGAATTATTACCAGCACGGCGAGCATTATTTTCGAATGTTGGAGGCGGCAGGCCTCAATCGCAATGCCAACGCGCAGGACGAGTCGCAACAGCGGAACGGCAACGCAGCCCAGGACGGGCCAACCGTCGAGGTGGCTGCAGCGGCGTCTGGACCCACCTCGGAACCCTCGCCCGAAGGCGCAGCCGAACCAACCCAAGCGGCTGAAACTGCAGCTTCCGGACAGCCGGAACAGGCGTCGTCCGAAGCGACAAACGGTAGCGGAGACAGCGAAGGCGACGCTACGCCGGCGCGTCGGACCAGAGCCCGTCGGCCGAACGGATCATCGAATGGCCGCGATGCGCCAGACAATGACGCCGACGCGGCAGCTTCCGAAGATGATTCGGAAAAGAAAACCGAAGATCCCAATCCTGTCAGCGCATAAAGCCCGTCAGTAACGCCTCCCGACTGTCGAATTTCATTGACGAACCGTTATCTTGCGGCGTCGGCGCGTTCGGTATTACGTAAGGATTGCCCTGCATAATTGACCACGCACGGCTTGTGTTGCGGCAATGTCACACCATATTCAAAGACGCCGGTTGAGTTGCGTAGAGGCAGCGGCACCGACCCTTCAGCATAGTGAAGGGCTCTGCTGGGTATCCGGCGAAATATGGGTTTCCTTGGGGTGGATGCCGCAATTTGGGTCCGCCGGTGTGTCTTGCCTCGAATGAGGAAGGCGGAAGAGGGGCGAAATGAATTTTGAAGCGTTTACCGAGCGCGCACGGGGCTTTGTCCAGGTGGCCCACGATATGGCCCAAGGGCGCTCCCACCAGCATCTGACAAGCCAACATCTTCTGAAAGTCTTGCTCGATGACGAGGAAGGTTTGTGCGCCAATCTTATACGCAGTTCAGGCGGCGATCCTGCAGCCGCGGAACAAGCTGTCGACACGGCGCTCGACAAGCTTCCACAGGTCGAAGGCGACGGCGTCAGCGGGGTCTACATCGCCTCCGAGGCGGCAAAGATATTGAAAACGGCGCAGAATCTCGCCCAGAAAGCAGGCGATGAATTTGTCACTGTCGAACGGTTACTGCTCGCCCTGGCAATGGCGTCGGGCAACGAAGTCGCGAAAATTCTCGCCGACGCTGGCGTTACGCCGCAAAACTTGAACCGGTCGATCGAAGACCTGCGCCAAGGCCGTACGGCAGACTCGCCGACCGCGGAAAACGCCTATGAAGCCTTGAAGAAATATACGCTCGACCTTACCGAAGCGGCGCGCGAAGGCGGGCTGGATCCGGTCATCGGCCGCGACGAGGAGATACGCCGCACGGTTCAAGTTCTGTCGCGGCGCACCAAGAACAACCCGGTTCTCATCGGTGAGCCGGGTGTCGGAAAGACCGCGATTATCGAGGGATTGGCCCTTCGTATCGTCAATGGCGATGTGCCGGAAAGCTTGCGCGACAAGCGACTATTGTCGCTCGATATGGGTGCGCTCATTGCAGGGGCTAAGTTTCGTGGTGAGTTTGAGGAACGGTTGAAGGCCGTATTGGAAGAAATTACTTCTGCCGCCGGTGAAGTCATTCTCTTCATCGACGAGATGCACACGATCGTTGGCGCCGGCGCGGCGGAAGGCTCGATGGATGCCTCGAATATGCTGAAACCGGCGTTGGCGCGCGGTGAATTGCACTGCGTGGGCGCCACGACGCTCGACGAATACCGCCGGCATGTCGAAAAAGACGCCGCGCTGGCGCGGCGGTTCCAACCCGTGTTTGTCGCGGAACCCTCGGTCGAGGATACCATCTCTATCCTGCGGGGCTTGAAGGAAAAGTACGAACTGCACCATGGCGTCCGGATCACCGATAGCGCGCTTGTTTCGGCGGCGACGATGTCGAACCGCTATATCTCCGACCGTTTTTTGCCCGACAAGGCAATCGATCTCATCGACGAGGCGGCCTCTCGTTTGCGCATGGAAGTCGATTCCAAGCCCGAAGAAATCGACGAACTCGACCGCCGCATTATCCAGCTGAAGATCGAACGCGAGGCGTTGAAGAAGGAATCTGACACCGCTTCGAAGGAACGTTTGGAAACTCTTGAACGTGAATTGACAGAGCTCGAAGGCCGGTCTGCAGATCTGACCTCGGTCTGGCAGGCCGAACGCGAAAAACTCGCCGGTTCGCAGAAAATCAAAGAAAAATTAGACAAAGCGCGCCAGGAGCTAGAAATCACCCAGCGCGAAGGGCAGCTCGAGCGGGCGGGACAGCTGGCCTACAGCGTTATTCCCGAACTCGAACAGCGGCTCGTCGACTCCGAAGAGGCCTCGGGCGAACGAATGCTCGACGAGGAGGTCAAGGAAAACGACATCGCCGCCATCGTGTCGCGCTGGACCGGTATTCCTGTCGACAAGATGCTCGAGGGCGAGCGGGAAAAGTTACTCCAGATGGAACAGATTCTTGGCACGCGTGTGATCGGCCAAGCCGAGGCGATCGCCGCGATATCCAATGCCGTACGCCGGGCACGTGCTGGTCTACAGGATCCCGACCGGCCGATCGGCTCTTTCCTGTTCCTCGGTCCGACCGGTGTCGGCAAAACCGAACTGACCAAGGCGCTGGCCGAGTTCCTGTTCGACGACGAGCAGTCGATGGTGCGCATCGATATGTCGGAGTACATGGAAAAGCATGCCGTGGCCCGGCTCATCGGCGCACCGCCTGGCTATGTGGGCTACGAGGAGGGTGGAGCACTCACCGAAGCGGTTCGCCGCCGCCCCTACCAGGTCGTTCTGTTCGACGAGGTCGAGAAGGCGCATCCCGATGCGTTCAACATATTATTGCAGGTGCTCGACGACGGCCGGCTGACCGACGGTCACGGCAGAACGGTCGATTTCAAAAACACGCTGATCATTATGACGTCGAACCTGGGCAGCGAATTTCTCGCCAATCAGCCGGAAGGCGAAGAGAGCGAAGCGGTACGCGAGCAGATAATGACAGTCGTGCGCAGCACGTTTCGGCCAGAATTTTTAAACCGGTTGGACGAAACGTTGCTCTTCCATCGTCTCACGCGGGCACAGATGGGCGCCATCGTCGATATCCAGCTGGCACGGCTGTGCGACCTTCTGGCGGAGCGCAAGGTGATGCTGGAACTCGATTCAGCCGCGCGCGAGTGGCTGGCGAACGCCGGCTACGATCCGGTTTATGGCGCCCGGCCGCTGAAGCGCGTGATCCAGCGCGGCTTGCAAAACCAGCTGGCCAGCCTATTGCTCGAAGGCCGTATCAACGAAGGTGACAGCGTGCATGTGAGCGCGGACGCCGGTGGCCTGGTGATCGATGGCGAGGCTGTGCACGCCGAAGCTGCCGAATAATTTTCCAAGGAAATATCCCTAGCGCAACCGCTGGAGTTCGGTCTCCAGCGGCGGCGTACTTTTTGGGGAATAAAAGCCCGCCTGTCTTGTTTGTGAGGGGCCTAGGCAGACCAAACGGTGGGCCGGCGGGACGAACCGGTTCTGTGTTTTATTTGCGGAATCCGTCCCGCCGTCTCGTTGTATTGCCGAATAACCCAAGACGACGCCAGCCAGCGAAAGCTCGACGGCGTGCGGGAGTAAGACATGCGGGTAAAGCAAGGGACCCATCGCGGACTGCCCCTGTACCGTTGGGTAAAGGACGAGAAACCAGGTGACACGACGGGTCATAGGTTCAAGAATGTATGGACGGCGGCACAACCCTAATGCCGCTGGGGCGGCGTCGCTCCCCCCACGCGATGCCGCCCTCCATACTGCTCGGGAAAGGGGACGATATTGTCGCGTAAGTTCGACCTGGTTGAACCGCATATTCCAAGCCTCCGCCGTTATGCGATGGTGCTTTTGCGGTACGACGAAGATCGTTCCGATGATCTTGTCCAAGATTGTTTGGTGCGCGCGATGTCGAAGTGGCATTTGTGGCGGCGGCCGGGAAATTTGCGCGCGTGGCTTTTTACGATTTTGCACAATATCTACGTGAACGACGTGCAGAAAGCGGCAACGAGGCCGAATGTGATTGAATTGCAGGAGTATCTACCGGGAATTTCTGTAGCCCCCGAACAGGCCGATGGGCTGGCGTTGCGCGAGGTTGCGCAGTCGGTTCAGCGGTTGCCCGACGAGCAGAAGCAGATCCTCTTGCTGGTTGGCCTGGAGGGCTTCAGTTACGCGGAAGCAGCACATATCGCCGGCATTCCAGTGGGCACAGTGATGTCGCGGTTGTCGCGCGCACGGCGCAAGCTGCGGGAAATGTTGGAGGATGGTGACAACACAAGCGAGCGGAATGTGACGTGAGTGATTTCGGACCAAAGCCAGACGAAGCCGAGCTTCAGGCCTACGTCGATAAGCAGCTCGACGATACGCGGCAATCGCAGATCGATCGTTGGCTCGAGGAGCACCCTGACGAGGCTGCGACCGTGGCCCACTATGAGGCGCAAAATCAGGCGCTTCACGACGCCTTCGAGCCACTGCTGGCGCGGCCGGCGCACCAACGTTTTCAGAATCTGGACCGGGTACGGGAGAATACCACGCGCGTATGGCAGATGGCCGCTGCACTCGCACTCGTAATCGGCGCTGGTGTCGGCTGGGCAGCAAACGAATATTTCCATGCTGGTCCCAGCGCTGAATTGGCCCTCGCGCGCGACGCCGTGGTTGCCCATCGCGTCTACGAGGTCGAAGTTCGCCACCCAGTCGAAGTGGTGGCAAGCGAAGAGAAACATCTGGTTGCCTGGTTATCGAAACGACTAGGTGCGCCAGTGCGCGCACCCGACTTGTCGCAGCGCGGCTTCCAATTGGTCGGCGGACGGCTGTTACCGGCGGCGAACGGTCCGGCGGCTCAGTTCATGTACGAAAACGACAAGGGCGATCGGCTTACGCTATATGTCGAGCCCAACCGAACCGGCGATGAAACGGCTTTTCGGTTCGTCGAACAGGATGATATATCGGCGTTCTACTGGAAAGATGGCCCATTAGCCTATGCGCTGATCGGCCGGGCCGGGCGTGAGCAGCTTCTAGGCTTGGCTCGCGCCACTTACAACCAGATCAACCCCTGAACCGAAAACCGTCAGCGGCGCGGTGGAACCAGCCTATTTTTCGTCAACCGTGTTTTCGGCGAGGCGTGCGGCGGCTTCACGTAGCTGAGCGAACTCCAGATCCCTGGCGTCGCGCAGCGCCGTGAATTTCTTTAACTCGGCGCCTTTTAGTTTCTCCCCACTGGGAATACGCACCGAACGGGGATTGATTTGACGGCCGTTTCGAAGAACTTCGTAATGCAGATGAGGTCCAGTCGAACGGCCCGTGGTTCCGACATAGCCGATTATTTGCCCCTGCTTCACGCGGGCGCCGTTGCGGGTGCGCCGGGCAAATTTGGACAAATGCGCATAGGCGGTCTGGTAAGTGCCATTGTGGCGAACGCGAATGTACTTGCCGTAGGCGCCATTGCGGCCCGCTTTTACGATGGTCCCGTTGCCCGCTGCATAAATTGGCGTGCCACGCGGCGCGGCGAAGTCGACACCGGCATGCATGCGCGTATAGCCGAGGATTGGATGCTTGCGTTTTCCGAACCGAGAGGATAGCCGTGCTCCATCGATCGGCGTGCGCATCAGCGTCTTGCGAACGCTGTTTCCCTTGGCGTTGAAGTAATCGAGATTGCCCGCCGTAGTCGTGTATTGGTAGAGCGGTATCTCGGTGTTGCGCAGGGTCAGTTTGGCATAGCGGATATCGCCTTGGTGGACGATATCGCCATTTTCGTCGCGAAACTGCTCGTACATCAGTTCGAATTTGTCGCCTTGCCAAATATCGCGTTGAAAGTCGACATCGAAGCTGTAGATCCGGATGAGTTCGGCCAGCACGCGAGGCGGTATGCCGGCAGCGCTGGCGTCGACAAACAGGCTGCTATCGATCGTGCCGGACGCTTCAACGACCTCGCGCTCGAGTTGGCGCTCGACTTCGCTGGCCTCGAAATCGCCCTTCTCGTTCCGGCTGACGTCGATTAGACGGTCGTAGGAAACCGGTATCGTCAGGCGTGCGAGCACATATTTGGCGGTGTCAATTGATCCGCCATCTTCGACCGTACGGATGGTGCCCGGGCCGAAGGTAATCTGTAATTCATCGCCGACATTTAAATCGCGCCGCGGATCATAACTGCCCTTGAGCGATTGGATCGCGGCGTGCGCCACGGTTCGCTCGGCGCCGGCGCGTAACAAGACCCCCATCAGATTATCGCCGCTTTCAACGGCGACTATGCGGGTAATCGGTGCCGAAGGTTGACGATCAACCTCGGCTTCCCAATTTGCCAGGGTTCTGACCTGGGCGAAGGCATCGATTTGCGCATCAATTTCGCTCGGCGGCACTACGGTGTTTTGTCCGGCAAAAAATCCGCCAACAAATGCAGCGGCCGGAACGGCAATTGCTAAGACGACACCAATTGCAACCACCATAGGTTTCAGTGGCCAAACAGATTTTATCTCTTGCCTCATTTACGACCCTAATTTGAACTCTATCGCGAGCGTTGCACCCGCGCCGAACCGACCGGACGACCGAACATGAGCAACGGCGATTCTCATGTCAATCAATGAATTCAACGGTTTGCGTCAATAAAGCGTTAATAACCGTCAATTTTCACCTGTGTCGATGGCGACCGCTCTCTCGATTTTGGGGTATTGGATCGCCAGTGTTAGCGCGCGGGCGACCATGAAGATCATGACCGACAGCCACAGGCCGTGATTTCCCAATAGTGCGGGCAGGGTTGCCATCGCCAGCACGTACAAAGCGACCGACGCCAGCATGGCATTTCGCATTTCGGCGGAACGCGTCGCACCGATAAAAATACCATCCAGCTGATAGGACCATACCGACAGTAGCGGTGAGGCGATAATCCAAACCAGATAGTCGGATGAAAACGTGCGCAATTCAGCGATGTTTGTGAACAGTCGCACGATCGCCGGTCCGGCGCTGGCGTAGATCAGCGTATAGCCCGCCGCCACGATCGCCGCCATGACGGTGGCGGCGACGACACAACGGCGCAGCGCGCGCCGGTCGCGGGCGCCGACCGCTTCGCCGACAAGTGCCGAGGTGGCGTGGGCGAAGCCATCCAGGCCGTGAGCTAAAAATGACTGGAAGTTCATCAAAATGGCGTTCGCCGCCAGTACGGTTGTGCCCAAGCGTGCGCTGCTCCAGGTCAGCAGTGACCAGGCAAAGATCATCGCCAAAGTACGTAGGAAAATGTCGCGGTTGACGCGGAATGTCTCGCGTAAAGCGGTGGCGTCAAGAATGCGCGCGCGCCTCCATCTGCCGCCGATTGCCCTCAAGTGGCGTCGCACCAAGAACAGCGCTAGGAATGCGCCGGCGTATTGGGCGATTGCGGTGGCCAGCGCGACCCCTTCAACGCCCCAGCCAAGATCGAGAACGAACCACAGGTCGAGGACGACGTTCAGGCCGTTTATGAAAACCTGGACGACGAGTGCCGTGCGCACATACTGCATGCCCAACAACCAGCCGAGCAGGCTGTAATTGGCCAGGGTCGCCGGTGCGCCCCAAATGCGCGTGTCGAAATAGGCGCCCGCAAGCCGCTCGACCTGCGGCGCACCATCGATGATCGCAAGCGCGCCCAGTCGAACGGGCGTTTGCAGCGCGAGAATGACAAAGGCTAGCGCTACGCCGACCAACAGCGCGCGCGCGAGAACGGCCCGGATTTCGTCGGTGTCGCCGCTGCCCTTGGCCTGGGCGGCGAAGCCGACGGTGCCCATGCGCAAAAATCCAAAACCCCAGTAGACGAAACTGAAAATCATCGCGCCAACGGCGACTGCACCGACATAGGCGGCGTCGGGTAAGTGTCCCATTACAGCGGTATCGACGGCGCCCAGTAGCGGCACCGTCAAGTTCGACAGAATGGTCGGCCAGGACAGATTCCAAATGCGGCGGTACGGCCCGCTGCGCAGACTCTCGGTCAAGCTGAGCGTGATGTTTGTAGTCGCGGTCATGCTAGAAAGTGCGGCTAACGACCAACCGCGTAAGCCTCTTGGAAGCGGGGGTGGGCGGCGCCCTTCAGCATCCAGCCGCTATCGGTTTTCTCGCGGCCAATCGCTGTCATGCGGCCCAACGCCCAATCGTCGACCAACTCCATTCGATGACCCCGGTCGCGCAGGGCATCGATGGTTGCGGACGGCAGCCGGCTTTCGGCCTTCACTACGGCAGGCTGAAAGGTGCGTGGATAGAAACTCGACGGCAGGTGATCGGTGTGGAAAATGGGTGCGTCGATGGCTGCTTGCAGGTCCATACCGTGGTGGATATGGCGCAGGAACATGGTCAGTGCCCACTGGTCTTGCGCGTCGCCACCCGGCGTTCCGAACGCCAATGCCGGCGCGCCATCTCGCAGCGCGAGCGTTGGACTGAGGGTCGTTCGCGGCCGGATACCCGGTTGCAACGTCGTCGGGTAGCCCTCCTGCAGCCAAAACATCTGCGCGCGCGTGCCCAGGCAAAACCCCAGTGCCGGTATCACCGGCGACGACTGCAGCCAGCCGCCGCTGGGCATGCAGCTCACCATATTGCCCAACTGGTCGGCCGCGTCGAGATGCACCGTGTCGCCGTCGGCGGGTCCGTGGTTCGCGGCGGCGGTTTCCCCGGTGGGCTCGACCGTCCTTCCCCGCGCCGCATTGGGTTCACCCGCGCCCGCCGGCAATTCGGCCTCATTGTCGGGGTCTGCTATCTCGAATTCAGCCAGATGAGGTTCGCGGCCATCCGGACTGCCGGGGCGTAATTCGAGCGACGCCTGGGTTGCGATTAATTTGCGCCGCGCATCGTTATAGGATTCCGACAACAGTGTCTGGAGGGGAATGTCGTGCACGTTGGGGTCGCCGTACCAAGCTTCACGGTCGGCGAGCGCCAGCTTGGCGCATTCCACCTGAGTGTGAATGAAATCCGGCCCCATGGGGTCCATCGCCGCCAGATCGAAGCCTTTCAGCAGGGCTAATTGCTGCAGAAACACTGGACCTTGGCTCCACGGGCCGGGCTTACACAAAGTATAGCCGTGATAATCGTAAGTTGCCGGGGCCTCGACGGTGGCACGCCAGCGGGCCATATCGTCGCCGGTCAATAAGCCGCCATGGGCTTCGCCAGAGCTGTCGAGCCATTCGGTTTGGCGGCAAAAGCGATCGATTTCCTCGGCAATAAAGCCTTCGTAGAATACGTGCCGTGCTGCCTCGACCACATCCTCACGGTTGCCGCCCTGGGCTTCCGCTTCACGCAGTAAACGCGCGTAGGTGTCGGCCAGGACGGGGTTGCGGTGCAGCGTTCCGACTTTTGGCGGTTCGCCATCGACCAGGTACGTCGCCGCCGACGTCGGCCATGCGGAGCGGAACAATTCGGCGACAACGTCGATGACGGTGTGCATCATTAGCACCACCGCATAGCCGTTGCGGCCGTAGTCGATGGCCGGTTGGATAACGTCGCTTAGGGACAAGGTGCCGTAATCGCGCAGGAGCAGCATCCAGGCGCCGAATGCGCCGGGCACGCAGGGCGCCAGCAGCCCCGTGCCGGGGACGAGATCGAGGCCCAACTGCCGGAAACGATCGATCGTCGCTGCCTGTGGCGAGACTCCTTGGCCGCAGATAACTTCGGTTTTGCCGGTTGCCGAATTGTGCAGAACGATTGGCAGGTCACCGCCGGGCCCGTTCTGATACGGTTGCACAACCTGCAGCGCCAAGCCGGTCGCAACCGCGGCATCAAAGGCGTTTCCGCCCTTTTCGAGCATTGCCCAACCGGCCATGGTGGCCAGATAGTGGGTCGACGCGACCATTCCAAATGTGCCACGAATTTCCGGTCGTGTGGTAAACATATCGAGCCTTTCGAGGGGGCTGCGGCGAAGGTGGACCTTAGCCTTGGCGCGGTATGCGCGGCAACTGGGGCAGTATCCAGCCGGGGCCGAGGCGAAAGCGGTAGAACAATGAAAATAGAACACCCGTATCTTATGTTTCTCGGCGATGCACCCGATCAGTTGGCGGCGAAGACGGCGACCGGCATTGTCCACTGGCGGCGCGATTGGTGCCTCGGACAACTCCAACTTCCGAGCTGCAAGGCCGATCTGGGCTTGCCCGGTATGTCTGTATCCGAGGCCGCCGCTGCCGGTTGCCGCACGTTGGTGATCGGTGTCGCCAATCGTGGCGGCGTCATTCCCGAAACGTGGATACCGACGCTGGTAAACGCCCTGGAGGCCGGAATGGATGTTGCCGCCGGCCTGCATCAGAGGGTCGCCGATATCGACGATATCGCCGGCGCAGCTGCTGCCAATGGGCGTCAATTATTCGACGTGCGCCACCCAACGCAAACCTTCAGCGTTGGCTCTGGCGAGCGGCGCCCCGGTAAGCGCCTGCTCACCGTTGGCACCGATTGTTCAGTGGGCAAGATGTATACCGCTTTGGCGATTGGGCACGAGTTGCAGTCGCGAAACGCCAAGGCCGATTTTCGCGCGACCGGCCAGACCGGTATTTTTATCGCCGGCGGCGGTGTCTCCGTCGACGCCGTGGTCGCCGATTTTATTTCCGGAGCGACCGAATGGTTGACGCCGGCCAACGAACCCGACCATTGGGATCTGGTCGAAGGCCAGGGGTCGTTGTTTCATCCCTCTTACGCCGGCGTTACCATGGGCCTGGTTCATGGCGCGCAGCCAGACGCGCTTATCGTTTGCCACGAACCGACGCGCAGCCATATGCGCGGGTTGCCGCATCAACCGCTTCCCGACGTTCAGGACTGCATCGACGGGCACGTCGCGGCGGCGCGGTTGACGAACCCGGACGCGGTGTGTCTCGGTGTCGCTGTCAATACGTCGGCCCTATCGAGTGACGATGAGCGGCGGCGTTGCTTGTCCGAAATTGAACAGCGGACAGGATTGCCGGCAGTCGACCCGGTGATCGACGGTGTAGCGGCGCTTGTCGCAAAAATGGTTTAGCGCGGTCGGCCGTGGTGACGCTCGAGGCACGGATCGAAACCTTTCCTCTCAGACAGCGCTTTGCGATCTCGCGCGGCAGCAAGACCGAGACGATCGTCGTTACGGTTGAACTCGGTGACGGCGAACATAAGGGCTATGGAGAGTGCGGGCCGAATATCCGCTACGACGAGACGCCTGAAAGTGTCGCCGATGCGATTACCGCGATAGCGGGCGACATTGCAGGTGGGCTCGATCGTGACGGTTTGCAGCACGCCATGCCGCCGGGCGCAGCGCGTAACGCAATTGATTGCGCGTTCTGGGATTTGGAAGCGAAGCAAACCGGCCGGCCGGTATGGGCGCTTGCCGGACTCGCGGAGCCGGCCCCGGTCGAGACCGCTTACACGCTCAGTGTCGACACTCCGGCGGCGATGGCGGCTGCCGCCCGGGCTCATGCATCGCGGCCTTTGCTCAAACTGAAGCTGACCGGCTCCGGCGATCTCGACCGCGTTCGTGCGGTGCGTAATGGGGCGCCGGATGCTCGGCTCATCGTCGATGCCAACGAGGCGTGGACGCCTGAAGACTTCAACGCGCTGGCGACGGAACTGGCCCATATTGGCGTCGAAATGATCGAACAGCCGCTTCCCGCCGATGATGACGCTGCATTGGCCGAGGTCGACCACCCAGTACCGATTTGCGCCGACGAATCTTGCCATGACCGGACGAGCGTGGCCGGTCTCGCCGGCCGGTACGACATGATAAACATAAAGCTCGACAAGACAGGCGGTCTGACGGAGGCGTTGGCGACTGCGGCGGAGGCGCGGGCTGTAGGTCTCGACATCATGGTCGGTTGTATGGTTGGAACCAGTTTGGCAATGGCACCGGCCCATCTGGTGGCTCAAGGCGCCGTAATCGTCGACCTGGACGGTCCCCTGCTGTTGGCCGAAGACCGCGAGCCGCCACTGCAAGTGCGCGGCAGCCGAATTTTCCCGCCAACCGCCGCGTTGTGGGGCTAAATATCAGATATTACTCAATAAACTTGAGACGATTTGGATACCTAGGAACGCCGGCGTATGCTGTAGAATCGAGTGTTAGTGTAACTGAAATGCTAGTGATAGATGGCTGCTGCGTTCGATAATACCGGCTCGACCGGCCAGGTAGGCACAATTCCTGCTAACGAAATGGCGGGGAAGGACGACCGCGTTCGCGTCGCGCAGCTCACAGCGATTTACCGTCAAGGACGCATATCGAACTTGGCTTCACCCGTCATTGCTGCAATTGTCGGTTACGTATTGCTGACCGAGAGCGCCGCCGAAAGCATTTTTATTTGGCTGGCCTTGGTCGGTCTCGCCAGTGTCGCGCGAGGTATCGTTCATCGAAAATTTGGACGGAACCTTCCGGCAGCCGACACCGTTTCGGATTCCACAAGACGGGCTTTCCTAATAACGATTTGCCTCAGCGGGCTGGCATGGGGTGTTGGCGTGCCGATGATATTCCCCGTGGACAACCTCGCGCTACAAGCGTTTCTAATTGTCGTGGTTCTGGGAATGGGCGCCGGTGCGATGGCCAGTTTTGGGCCTTATTTCCCCGCGCTTGCGGTTTATGTAGTTCCTCTGATCGTGCCGGTTGCAGCGATCCTGATGTTTCAGCAGACGACAACGCATGTCGCGTTCGCAACATTTGGGATTATTTTTCTCGTCGTTCTACTTCTGCTCGGTTCGACCGGACATCGGAATTTTGCTTCGAGCGTTCGTTTGGAATTCGAGAATGCCTATTTGGCGCTTGGCCTCGAGCATGCACAACGACGATTGGAGGACGCCGTCGACAGCATGTCGGAGGCTTTTGCGTTGTTCGATGCCGACGACCGGTTGGTGTTGGCCAATGGCCAGCTTCGCGAACTAATTCCAGAATTGAACCGACCGTCCGATGCCGACATCACTTATAGAGAGTTTCTCCAGTTGTTTGCTCAAATTGGGCTGACTGGTGCTGCGCCGGAGAAAATTGACAGTTGGGTGGAAGGTTTTATGCGCCGCCACCGCACGTCGGGCGAACCGTTCGAAGTCGAAGTAGCCGATGGTCGATGGTTGCGGGTTACCGAGCGGTCGACAAGCGATGACGGCGTCGTGTCGATTTTTTCCGATCTCACTCAATTAAAAACCCGTGAAGCAGAGCTCGCAAAAAGCGAGCAGCGGTTTCGCGATTTTACTGAAGCTGCTTCCGACTGGGTTTGGGAGCTGGATGCCGATTTACGCTGCACTTCTGTCAGCGGGCGTTATTCCGAAATAACAGGGCGCAGCCCTGATTTCTTGATCGGTAAAAAATTGACGGACTATCCGTCGCTCAACCGGGATTCGGATTGGCGCGCCGTTGCCGACGCGATTGCTCAACGGCAACCATTTCGCAATCGCCGGATTACCCGGTCGGATACCAGTGAGGAACCGTTTCAGTTTTTGTTTAGCGGCGTTCCGGTTTTCGCCGATGACGGTACCTTCGTGGGCTATCGAGGAACGGGTTCGGATATCACCGCGATCGCCCGCGCCGAAGCGCTTGCGGGCGAAGCCCGAAAGCAATTGTTCGATGCCATCGAGGCGATCCCCGCCGGCTTTGTTTTGTTCGATGAATATGGCCGTCTGATTTTATGGAATTCAAGAGCACCGGAATTGTTACCGGCCGGCCCTGCGCTCGTGCGCACCGGTACTCACTTCGAGAAATTGGTGCGATCGAGCGCTGAAAGCGGTAATGTTATCGACGCCCGCGATGACGTCGATGCCTGGATTGCCGACCAGATGCGTTGGTACGACGAACCCGAGACGGCGCGCGAGATTCGGTTTTCCGATGGTCGTTTCATTCAGGAACTCGGTCGGCGTACTGCCGATGGCGGTGTTGTCGCCATCCTGACCGACATCACCGATATTCGCCGCGATCAGCAGGAATTGGCGGAAAAAACAACCTTGCTGCAAGCAACGCTGGAAGGCATGGGCGAGGGGATACTCGTTCTCGATCGATCACAATGTGTGATGCTTGCCAATAACCAACTACAGCAATTATTCGGCCTGCCGCCAGAAGTAACTGCTGTTGGCGCGTCGTTTGCCGATATTACCCGCCATTTGGAGCGTGATGGGGGTTCGGAATTATCGGGCGATCAAGGTGCTGGTCGACCGTCTGTCAGTGATCAATTTGCCGCTGGGAAACCATTTCAATTCGAACAAATGCGTCCGTCCGGCACACGGCTATTGGTTCGCGCCAACCCTCTCGAGGACGGTGGTTGGGTGCTGTTGCTTACCAATGTTACTGCCGAACGTACCGCCATTGCAGCGCTCGAGGAAAGCGAGGATCGATACCGTCAGCTGGTCGACTATTCGCCGGACTTGATTTCCGTTCACCAGGACGGCCGGTTTGTTTTCGTAAATCCAGCGGGGGCGCGTTTGGTCGGTGTATCTTCGCCCAAAGAACTGATCGGCCGTAGGGTGCTCGATTTTATTCATCCTGACCATCACGCCTATTTGCGCGCTTCCGATTCAACCGTGTTAGCAAACAGTGCAGACGACTCCTTTTTCGAATTTCGAGCCTTGCGCGACGACGGGACGGAGTTTGAAGTTGAAGGCATAACCGTAGAATTTACCTATCGTGGCGGGCCCGCGAGCCTCAGCGTCATTCGGGACATCACCTTACGCAAATTGGCCCAGGCGCAATTAGTTCAAACGTCGAAATTGGCGACGCTGGGTGAATTGGCTGCAGGAATTACTCATGAGCTCAACCAGCCACTCAATGTCATACGCATGGCGGCCGACTCCAGTTTGATATTGATGGAAGAAGGCAAGACCGATCAGGAGTTCGAGCGAAATCAGTTTGCACGGATATCTGCGCAAGCGGTGCGGATGGCCAAAATAGTCAGCCACATGGGGACATTCAGCCGGCGTCAGGACGACGATAGCAACCGTGAATTGATCGACCCGCTTGAATGCGTGAAGGACGCCATATCGTTGGTGCGCGACCAATATGCTGTCGACGAAGTGCATATCGATGTTGAATTGCCCAATAGTTCAAGTCTGGTACACGGCAACCCTGTTCGTCTCGAGCAGGTAATCTTGAACTTGCTGACCAACGCCCACGACGCGCTGGTATTGGATAAAGTCGACCCGGAGTCTGGTCGCACTTTCAAGGCGGAGACATCGGGACGCATACAGGTTTCCGTGCGGTACGAGGAGCACGACCCCATCGAGCTCGAAAGCCCACAGAGTGATATTGTAATTCGCATCGACGACAATGGCGGCGGCATTCCGACCGACGCATTGGATCGTGTTTTCGATCCCTTCTTTACAACGAAACGAACGGGACAAGGCACCGGTCTCGGCCTGGCCATTGGCTACAATATCGTGGATGGTATGGGTGGACGCATTGTGGCATCGAACGGGCCCGCGGGCGCCCGGTTCGAAGTATGGTTGCCGGTCGCAAACGACACCGATATTGCCGCGACGATTAAGCAATCCGAACCTTCGGGTACGGCCACTGGGCAAAGGTTTTAAACTAAAATATGTCAGATGACAGGAACATGCGCCCATTCGATATTGGCGGCGATTCCCGACCTACAATACTGGTCGTCGATGACGACCGCGAGCAAGCAGAACAAATCGGTACGTTCTTGTCGAAATTTGGCATTTCCGTGCTGCTCGAGGACAATGGATTTGCTGCGGTCAACACGATTCGGCGCGTTCAGCCGGCCGTCGTCCTCATGGATGTCCGAATGCCGGGACTTGACGGTATCAAGGCGGCGCAATTGACATCGGGTCCGGAAAACAAGGCCAAGATCATTTTAATGTCGGGTTACGCCGACCAGATCAAACGCGTATCAGAAGAAGAACTCGACGTATTCGCTGTCGTGGACAAACCCCTGGCGCTTCGGGTGTTGATCCGCTTTATACAAGCAGCACTACACGACACCACCTAGGCGCGCCGAGCCGATTGACCAGTCTGCAGGGTCCAAACGACAAGGTCCTTCAGCGCTTTGCCGAGTGCCTTGTCGAACGCTCCAATAATATCTTCGATCCGATCCGCATTTGCGCCGACTCTCGCCTCGAAAGTTTCCGAGCCAATAATTGTACGTTGCGGCATTTTGACCATTTTGGCATTCAACCGCACATGGGCGTTCGGTCGTCCGCTAGTGGTGTATTCGCTTTGAAATTCACGCAGCTCCATTTTTAGAACAAAGTCGGCGCGCAACCCCAACGACTCACGTCCGACGGCGACGATTTTTCCTGAATTTTCGAACGACTCCACAACCAGAGTTTGAATCATCGCCGGCGCCAGATCGGTCCAGTTCGCGCGCGCGTAATATTCGAGTTCGATCGCCGCGCGATGAAGTGCAATGCGGGTGGTATCGAGGCCGGCCGGCGCCAGTGGGGGCTCGATCACGAGCTGCCAGTCGACGGTCGGCAATCCGTCGGGAAACGTGTTTTTGGGTGTGAGGCGGAACAGGCGCGGCGGCGGTCCTGTACCCGGCAGAACACCCGCACACGAGCTTGTCAGTGTCGCGAATGCCACCAGGGTCATAGTTTTCAGCAATCGGCGGCGATCCTGGATCGCACCGACGAGTTTCCTTTTATTACCAGCGCTCATATCACTGCCGTGTCTCATAACCCTTTTGCTGATTGCCGAAAATAAAGCGCGCAGGGTCCCGTTCAACTTGCGTGGTGACCCGATTAAGGACGTCGATCAACGTACGCGCTTCGCTCAAAAAATTCGTCAACTCGTATAAACCCTCGCTGGTAAAATCGCGCAACGGTGCGCGGTTTTCGGCGATCAGCGCTTCGATCTCGTTCGAAACACGGGTCATTGTTGTCGCCGATTTTCGTAGATCGCCAATTAAGCTCGCCACCTCGGGCTCGTTCCGTGCGACGGTCGCGTTGATTGTACCGGCGGTCTTTTTCAGGGCATCGCTGGCGTCACGCAGATTGGCCATGGTTTGCGCGGCGCTTGTGAACAACGTTTCGATATCGTCCGTACGCGCGGCCAAGGCGCCGGTCAGTGCCGAAACGTTGCGCAGCGATTCCGCGAAGGCGGCTTGATTGTCATCGCTTAACAGCGCTGATGCTCGGCTGACGAGCAATTGCAGGCTTTGTAATAATTCGGGCGCATCTTCCAGAAAACGTTCGAGCGTAGAGGCCTGTGAGGCAATGGCCGCTCTTTTCTCGCCAGGTTTGGGCGCCAATGGCGGCGCATCTTGGGTACCGCCGGCCAGTAGGATCGTGACGCCGCCGGTCAGTCCTGCAATCTGCAGGCTCGCCTGCGTGTCTTCGCGCACGGGCGTCTCCGCGGGAACCTCGATGGCAACGATAACATTCTCGACCTGGTCGGGATCGATGCGTATGCCGACCACTTCGCCGACCAGAATGCCGTTTAACTCGACCGAACTGCCCACTTTCAGACCGCTGACGGAGCCCGGGAAGTGGATATCGTAGCGCGTAAATTGCACATCGAATTGGAATTTCGCCAGCCACAGAAAAAACACCGTGGTGCCGACTAATATCAACAGCACGAAGCTGCCGACCAGGAGATTATTTGCGCGGGTTTCCATTATCGTTGATCGTCGACGCCAGCTATATGGTCAAGAGCCGCACGCGCGCGCGGTCCGTGAAAGTACTCGTGTATCCACGGCTCGGTGTCTTGCCGCAGGCTTTGCATTGTGCCGACCTTGACACGTTTGTCGAGTAGTACGGCGATGCGGTCGCAAATCGCGCCAAGGCTGTCGAGGTCGTGGGTCACCATAATCACCGTTAAATTGAGCGCTTGGCGCAACTCGCCGATCAGTTGATCGAACGCTGCGGCGCCGATCGGATCGAGCCCGGCCGTCGGTTCATCGAGGAATAAAATTTCTGGATCGAGCGCCAGCGCCCGTGCCAGCCCAGCCCGTTTGCGCATGCCGCCGGATAGCTCGGACGGATATTTGTTGGCGGCATCGGGCGGCAGGCCGACCATGTTGATTTTCAATTCGGCGATTTCGAGACGTAACGCGGGCGGCAGGTCGGTGTGCTCGGCAAGCGGCAGCATGATGTTTTGTGCCACCGTTTGCGAACTGAACAGCGCGCCATCTTGAAACAGCACGCCGATCCGTTTCTGCAACGCTGCGCGCGCGGCGTCGTTGAGCGCGGTTATATCTTTGCCCAGCACCGTGATTTGGCCGGCCGCCGGGCGGATCAGTCCGACCATGGCGCGTAACAGAACCGATTTTCCGGATCCCGAGCCGCCAACGATCCCTAAGATTTCACCGCGTTCGATCGTCAGCTCCAGATTGTCGTGGATGACCTCGGCGCCGAACTGGGTGCGCAGCCCGGAGACACGCAAGATCGTCTCGGCAGCCGCACCGCTGGTCGCCGGGGCCGTCATCAGATTCCCAGCTCGGCGAATAATATTGAAAACAACGCGTCGAGAATGATCACCAAGAAGATCG
Organism: Alphaproteobacteria bacterium; assembly: GCA_027297685.1. Lineage (GTDB taxonomy): Bacteria > Pseudomonadota > Alphaproteobacteria > UBA6615 > UBA6615 > JAPUHN01. The sequence continues at coordinate 31,069 of JAPUHN010000333.1, forward strand.
ATTCGACGACCGAGCGGGTGGTCCGCATTCCGACCGACTCCGCGCTGCCGGAAACGCGCAAACCTTCGTAGCAGCCGACCAATCCGATGATGAAGCCGAACATCGGCGCTTTGATGATGCCGATCCAGAATGTCCACAGGGTTGTGGCGCTGGCGAGCTGGCGCGCGAACTGGAAAAACGTTATGTCGAGCGCCGTCGTTGCCATAATCGCACCGCCGAGCAGCCCCATCATGTTGGCGAAGAAAGCGAGCAGTGGCAGGCAGATGACCATGGCCCACATGCGCGGCAGCACCAGCACCTCCATCGGGTCGAGGCCGATCGTGCGCATCGCGTCGATCTCTTCATTGACTTTCATGGTGCCGATCTGCGCGGTGAACGCGCTGCCGGACCGACCTGCCAGTATAATCGCAGTGAGAAGTACGCCCATTTCGCGTAGTACGCCGGAAGCGACGATGTTGACCGTGAATATCTCGACCCCAAACTTCGCCAGTTGCTCAGCGCCCTGGAACGCCAATACCACGCCGATCAAAAACGATATCAAGCCGACGATGGGGATAGCGTTCAGGCCACTCTGCTCGATGTGAAAAATCAGCGGCGTTAGTCGAATACGGCTGGGCCGGACGATCGAACGGCCCAGGACGATCACCACAAGGCCGAGGAAGTTAATCAGGTCGCGCGCTTCGTAAAGTACGGCGAACGTTGCGCTGCCGACCCGGTCGATCATGCTGACGAAAGCGTTTCGGCGTGGCGGCGGTTCCGGGCATTTCACGGCGTTGCGGGCTACCGTATCGATCAATGAAGTATGGGCCGGACTGGCCGAGATCAGTTCGGTTTCGATGCCTTGGTCTTTGAGCGCCGAAATGGTGCGCCAGACCAGCCACGCACCCGCTGTGTCGAGCGCCGAGACTTGGGCCATGTCGACGGTTACGCGATGGTTGGGTATGGCAGGTAATGCTTTCAGCGCGCGGTCGATACCGGCCGCCGCCGCCACGGTCCATTGGCCGCCCAGCACGATGCGCCAGAGATCGCCCTCGCGCCGGCTATCGACTGTCCCGATGTCTCCCGCCGTGCCGGCGTCGGTGCTCATGCGTTGCCACTGCCATGCGAATAGCTGAACGTTCCTTGCCCAACCGAGCAGGATACAACCGACAGGATGGCATGGTTAACCGGGTGACGGAAGCTAGCGCGAGCGGGCTATCAGACTAAGATTGCGTTCGCGCTGCCGTTCGGCGCGCCGCTGCTTGTAGGCGATGATGACCGATTGGCGGTAGACCTCAGCCGACGTTCGTTGTTTTTTGTGCCAAAAGTTCAGGACCCGCTCCCGGTAGGGTTCGCCGCGGCTGGGGTCGGCCGAGTGATAGCGCCGGACGGCTTCAGACCAGGATTTGTTGTCGCGCTGCAGTTTGCCGAGGAACTGCGCGGCGTAGCGCGCGTTGATGTTCGGGTCGAACGCCTCTTCCAAATTGGCGAAAGCGTCGGGGTGGTAACGCAAATTCACCTGTAGGCAACCGACGTCGATATTGCGGACGCCCTTGCGTTGCAGGTCGTGCACAAATGCAATGGCAGTTTTCTTGTCAGCGAAAAAGTTGCCCTTGCCGCCGCTTGTAACGGTCCATGGCCAGGCAATAATTGCCTGCACTTCGGCGTCCCATCGGCCGGATTCAACGAACGAAATCGCTGTCAGCAGATCTTGCGGCAAGGCGCCACTGGCCTCGGCGTGCTGTATCGCGCGCTGGCAAATGTGCCGGAATTGCGGGATCGGCAGGGGTGTCGCCGCGCTGGCAACGGAAACCGATAGGTAGGTGGCCAGCGTCACCGCGATTAGGAACCAGAGCTTTGATGACCTTTGCATGAGTTAAACGGAGCAAATCCCATGCCAAACTGCGCTATTTTTTTGGGTGAACGAAGCGCAACACCATAATTATTGTGCGATGCAATATATTCTTGTAATAATATGTCGTCAAAATGGGAAAATATGGCGAAATAATTCTTATTTTCAGACAGTTATGCGAGCCATTGAAAATGCTGCGAGTGCGAAGTATTTATTGCACTGCGGTATCGGCCAATGGCCGAGGCCGCCTATTTAGCGTTTCCTCCCTTTACTTGGGCCGTGGCTTCAACCACGGCCTTTTTTTTGCATTTTCGTGGCGCTGCCGCGATCTGTAAAACTGCCACCGACCGATGTGTCGGAGGGCTGAATATCGCCGGGCTCGATTTCCGCCAATCCGGCGAGCTCACGATAGATCGGCGCGAAGTCGGGCGCCGTTTCGCTCATCAGCTGCTCGAAGCTATCGATCACGAAATAGGTTTCTTGAAAATCGTCGATGCGATAACGCGTGCGCAGTATGCGCTTTAGGTCGAACGCGATGCGGTTGGGTTTCCGATCGTCGAGGCAATAGATCGACTCGCCTCTCGACGACAAAATGCCGGCGCCGTAAATGCGCGGACCATCTGGGGTGTGCAGCAGGCCGAATTCGACCGTGTACCAGTATAGCCGCGCCAGCTTATCGAGGGCGCCCAGGCGCAGGGCCTTAAGCCCGCCACGGCCATAGGCTTGCAGATAATCGGCAAACGCCGGATTGGTGAGCAGCGGAACGTGGCCATAGACATCGTGAAAAATGTCGGGCTCTTGCAGGTAGTCCATTTGCTCGGGCGAACGAATCCATCGGGTGGCGACGAACCGGCGTTCGGCCATGTGGCCAAAAAATGCCGCTTCGGAAATCAGACCGGGCACGGCGACAACTTGCCAACCCGTCGTTTTTCCAAGCACGTCGTTCAATTTGCGAAAGTCGGGAATACCGTCGGCGCAAACGCCCAATTGATCGAGGCCGGCGAGATATTCGTCGCATGCGCGGCCGACGAGCAGCCGGGACTGGCGTTCGAACAATTGCCGCCAGGTGGCGTGATCGCGGTCGCAATAGGCCTCCCAGTCCTGCGCTATCGTGCAATCGTCGGTATTGGTGTCGGGGCTATCTGCTGCCGTGGTCATAATTTTTTCCTCGACTCCAATATAGGCAGCGGGGCGGGGAATTAATTTCTCTTTTTTCTAATGATTCGAATAAAATTAGAAAAAATTACCGAAATTAAGATAATTAAGGTAAGATTTTACTATGGATGCGTTGGATACAAAAATTTTAATTGTTCTACAGGAGGATGCCTCCTTGCCCGTTGCCGCGGTTGCCGATGCGGTCGGCCTGTCGGTAACGCCCTGCTGGCGGCGGATCCGAAAACTGGAAGAGGCCGGCATCATTCTGCGGCGGGTCACCTTGCTTGACCGCAAGGCCGCCGGGATCGGCGTGGTGGTTTTCGCCAGCGTATCCTTGGTCCGCCATACCGAGCAAACGGTGGCCGAGTTCGACGATTTCGTTTCGCGCCGGCCGGAAATTCTCGAAGCCCACGCGGTCAGCGGCGACCGCGACTACCAGTTGAAAATTGCCGTACGCGACATCGAGGAATATGAGGGTTTCCTCAACCGCAACCTGTTGGCGCTATCGTGTATCGCGTCGGTCAATTCTCGTTTCATGTTGCGCGAAATCAAATATACGACGGCGCTTCCCTTGCCGGCAGCAGATGGCGGCTAGAGCAGTATCCGGCCAGATTGAATCAATTCTGTTGGCGCCATGGGACCTTGGCGGGGCGGCGGTCCACGCGGAAGACGGTGCGGCGCGATGCGGTGGCATCCCGCAAGCCGTCTGACAAAGTGGCCGCCCGCCGATCGCCAACCCCCCAATTCGTCAAAAGGGGGGGCGTGCGGCTATGCGTCAATGCCGGCGGGCTTCGGCTCGACCATAGCTTAAGCTATGCTCTTCACCGATGCCCTTGTCCTTGACACACATCCGCTCCGCCAGAATGGTTCAATCTGGTCGGATACTGCTCTGGCGTTTGATACGTATCGCCTGGACTGAATAAACGCTACTCGGGCAGGGTTGTATCGCCGGGCCCGAGCGGTCGTTGCATGCGCACGCTGTCGACCCAGCGGCCGAACTTAAAACCGACTGCCGGCATCAATCCGGATTGGAGAAACCCGTGTTTGGCATGCAATTCGATCGAGGCCTGGTTGGCGCTATCGCCGATCACCGCCACCATCTGCCGGAAACCGCGCTCGGTGCATCGCTCGATCAGAACCGACAATAACGCCGATCCGATCCCGGCGCCCAACGCTTCCGGCGCGACATAAACCGAATCTTCGATTGTGTAGCGATACGCGGGGCGGTTGCGGAAGGGGCTGGCGTAGGCGAAACCTCGCACCGCGCCGTCCCTTTCGGCCACCAGATAGGGCAGATCATGGTCGCGCGCCACGTTGCGTCGGCGCGAAATTTCGGCGAGGTCGGGCGGGATTTCCTCGAACGAGGCCAGCCCATGGTCCACATGATGCGCGTAGATGGCCTGGATTGTCGCCAGGTCGTCTTCGGTCGCATCGCGGATTGAAACGCTGTCGCCGGGCAAGGCGTTGTGCCGGGTTGTCGTGGCTAAGCGGCGAGCGCTTGCGGCTCTAGGCCCACGAGGCGTTCGGTTAACCGGGACATGTTCGCGACCACCTCGGTCATTGCGGGAGCACGGCTATAGGTGGCTTCATTCATATAAAGCGCGCGATTGATCTCGATCTGCAAGGCGTGCACGCCCTTGGTTGGCTTGCCATAGTTGCGGGTGATGAAGCCACCCGAATAGGGAGCGTTGCGAACGACGGTGTAGCCCATCCCGCGCAGGGTTTCCTCGACCATCACGGTGAGGGCGCGCGAACAGCTGCGCCCATGGGCATCGCCCAGCACGAAATCAACCTGACGCCGGCGCCCGGCGTCGTTATCCATCGGTCCGCCGACCGATGGCATCGAGTGGCAATCGATCAGAATGCAGTGGTCGAACATGCGCTGGGTGGTCTCGATCAGGTCTTCCAGCGCCGCGTGATAGGGGCGGTAGCACCGGTCGATCCGTTCGCAGGCTTCGGCATAGTTTAGTTTGCCGGCGTAAATTTCGGCGCCGTTCGCGACCACCCGTGCGATCGTCCCCAGGCCCGCCGCAACCCGCGGAGAGCGCTTATTAACGAAACCAGGGAGCGGTTGCTCGAACATCGCGGGATCGAGCTCGTAGGGCTCGCGATTGGGGTCGACAAAGGCGCGCGGATATAGGGCTTTCAGCAACGGTGCGCCGTAAAGCGGTGACTGGCCGAATATCTCGTCAACGAAACTGTCTTCCGAGCGCCGGATCGCTTGTTTGTCCAGCCGCGTCGCCGCAAGAAACTCTTCCGGGTATTCGCGTCCGCTATGGGGTGACGAAAAAACCACTGGCGCCGTCTGCTGCGCCGGCGCCAGAATCTCGATTGCTTGATCTGCTTCGATTCGAGTTTCTTGATCCATGACCCTATTGATTAACCAAAACCACACGCTCTGTCATCCCCGGCCGCGCTGCGAAATACAGGACAAACCTGTATCCGGGGTCGGTCTTCGTGGTAACGGTACTATTGTAGGAAATTAATAACTTTGTTAAATGCTTCATAGTTTCGCAAGAACTGCCGATTAGCCTAAGTATAGATTGCTGTGACGCCGACCGCGGCCGCCACGGCGAAGCGAATAATAAGAGGATCGCCAAGTCATGGCGCGTATTTTGCTGGCTGAAGACGACACGTCCATGCGCGAGTTTCTGGCGCGTGCGCTGGAGCGCAGTGGCCATGACGTGGTTGCCGTGCCCGATGGGCTGGCGGCGCTCCACGAAGTTCACGAGCGGCCCTTCGAATTGCTGATCGCCGATATCGTCATGCCGGGAATGGACGGCATCGAATTGTCGCACCAGGCCAACCGGGTGAACGCCGATTTGAAAGTTCTGTTCATCACCGGATTTGCCGCGGTCGCCATGAATGCGCGTGTCGAAATGGGCGAGACAAAGGTTCTGTCGAAGCCGTTTCATCTGCGCGAACTGGTCGACAATGTCGACCGCATCCTCTCCGTCGGCCCTTAGTCTCCTGATGCGCGCGCCGCGCGGCGGCGTAGGCTTGCCATCAAATCAGTGACGTTGTAAGACGCGCGACCGGACCGCCGTTCTCATTGCGCCTGTCCGTCGGGCGCAATAGCGGCATCCAACCGGCAACGGTGGGGCGCGTAGCTCAGCGGAAGAGCACCTCGGTGACATCGAGGGGGTCGTAGGTTCAAACCCTACCGCGCCCACCATT
>JAPUHN010000334.1 GCA_027297685.1 Alphaproteobacteria bacterium
GGTCGTCGTGCGCGAAGTGCCGGCGCTGTTGGGCCAGACCGATGTGCGCGCGCTGGTGCGCGATCTGGCCGACGATCTGGCGGAGATGGACACGGCCCTGGCGTTGCGCGAGCGGCTTGAGGAGGTATGCAGCACCATGGCCTGTCATGGCAGTGTGCGCGCCGGCCGGCAGCTCAACGCCGCCGAGATGAACGCCCTGTTGCGCGAGATGGAGGTGACCCCCCACGCCGGCCAGTGCAACCACGGCCGTCCGACGTATGTGGAGCTCAAACTGGCCGATATCGAGCGGCTGTTCGGCCGCCGGTAGAGGAGTGCGCACGATCGTATCTGTCCTCACCCTGAGCTTGTCGACAGGCTCAATATGAGGAATTTGTTCGTCCCGTTATCTGGGCTCTAGCCGCCATATTCGAGGAAATGCAATTCCGTCGAGCCGTAGGGGCGGCAATCGATTTCGCCGAAGCCTACGGGCAGCGCCAGCGCGGCGTTGCGCCCGGTCTCGACGACGACTAATCCACCATCGGCAAGCCAGCCGGCGGCGGTCAACGCGGGCAACGCCCTCTCAGCGATGTCGGTGCGATAGGGCGCATCGAGGAACACGACCGAGCAGGCGCCCGCGCCGTCGGCCTTCGGTGGATCTGTGACATCCGCCTGATGGATATCGGTCGAAGCCGCTTCTTGCAAAGTCGCGATATTGTCCGCAACGACTTTTAGGGCGCGGCGGTTGGTGTCGAAGAATGTAGCGTGGGCCGCCCCGCGCGACAGCGCTTCCAGGCCCAAGGCGCCGGAGCCGGCGCAACCGTCCAAAACACGCGCGCTGTCGAGCAGGCGTTTGCTGTCGAGAATGCTGAACAGCGCCTCGCGCACCCGCTCGCTGGTCGGCCGGGCGAAGTCGCCGGCCGGTGCGGCGATGCGCCGGCCGCCGTGCCTACCGCCGACGATGCGCAGCATCGGCCTTGACGTCGCGGGGCAAGTTCGATGCCAACACCCGGGCGGGCACCTCTTCGACATTGCCGCGCGGCAGCTTACCCAATTGAAAGGGTCCGAAGGACGTGCGGATCAGCCGGCTGACCGAATAGCCGAGATGTTCCATCACCCGGCGTATTTCGCGGTTCTTACCCTCGCGCAGCGACATCGCAATCCAGGCATTGGCGCCAACCTGGCGCTCCAGAGAGGCGGTGATCGATCCATATTTCATGCCATCGATGGTGACACCCTTGGCGAGCCGCCCGAGCGCCTTTGCATCGACCATGCCGTGCACCCGAACTCGGTATTTGCGGATCCAGCCGGTTGACGGCAATTCCAGGCGGCGTGCCAGCGCGCCATCATTGGTCAGCAATAACAACCCCTCGGAGTTCATATCGAGCCGTCCAACGGTAATCGCCATCGCCAGTTCCGGCGGCAAGCCATCATAGATCGTCGGCCGGCCTTCCGGGTCGCGGCGGGTGGTTAGCCGGCCAGTCGGCTTGTGGTAGCGCCACAGCCGCGTCGGCTGGCGATCGGGCAGCGGGGCACCGTCGACCAGGATGTCGGCGTGCGGCGTGACGTTGAGGGCCGGGCTGTCGATTACCTTGCCGTCGACGCTGACCCGGCCGCGGGCGATCCAACGCTCCGCCTCGCGGCGCGAGCACAGGCCAGCCCGCGCCAGCACCTTGGCAATACGCTCGCCGGTGGGTTTTTGATCCGCTTCACTCATCGCCACGCACCGTCAGCCGGCGACCCAGCCGCCATCGACCGGAAGCGTGTGGCCGGTCACCATTGACGCCGCATCGCCCGCCAGGAAAGCCACAGCGGCGGCGACTTCATCGGGCTCGACCAGGCGGCCCATCGGCGTATGGCTTTCGATTTGCGCGCGCTTGTCGTCCTGCGACAGCAACCATTCGGTCAGTTGCGTCGCCGCGTAGCCGGGCGCGACGGCGTTCACGCGGATATTGTGTTCGGCCCATTCCAGCGCGAGCGCCCGGGTCATGGCGACGACACCGCCTTTGGAAGCTTGATAGGCGATATTGGTTCCCATCACGCTACCGACCAGACCGAGGATCGAGGCTATGTTGACGATGGCGCCGCTTTTGCGGTCGATCATGTGCCGCGCGGCGGCGCGCGCGCACAAGAACGTGCCACTTAAATTGACCCCAATCACCTTATCCCAGATGTCGCGCTCCAAATCGAGCGCGCCCGGATAGCCGCCGATCCCGGCGCTATTGACCAGGATATCGAGACGGCCGTGGGTTGCCGCGATGGCGTCGATCATAGTGTCGATCTGGTCCTCGTAGGATACGTTCATCGTGCTGGCGTCGGCTTTGCCGCCGGTATGCTTGATTTCCTCCGCGACAGCCTGTGCCGCCCCCTCGTCCCGGTCGGTTACGACGACATGAGCGCCCAGCTCGGCCAGGGCATGGGCCGAGGCGCGGCCGAGACCGCTCCCGCCGCCGGTGACGACCGCGACGCGGCCGTCGAGGCGCACCTTGTCGAGAAAACCGGGCGGATCGGCGGTCATGGCCGGCTGCTGGGAGAGGTCTTCGCTGCGGCGGCGACGAATGCTTCGAAGATCGCGCCATCGCCGGCTGAAACGCCATACTCGGGGTGCCACTGAACACCGAGGCAAAACCGTTGATCTGGCGCCTCGATGCCTTCGATCACCCCATCGGGCGCGACGGCGTTAATGACCACGCCCTGCGGCGCGCCCAGCGCTGCCTGATGGTGGGCGCTGTTGACCTGAAGCTCGTCGGTTTTGACGATTTTGTGCAGCAGGGTGCCCTTGGTGATCGCCACCGAATGGCCGGGCTGGTTGCGCGGATTGGGTTGTTCGTGAGCGAGGGCGCCCTCGATTTCGTCGGGAATGTGCTGAACCAGACCGCCGCCGAGTACTACATGCAGCAGTTGCTGGCCGCCGCAAATTCCCAGCACCGGCGTATCGCGCCGGACTGCGCCGCGGGTAATCGCCAATTCGAACGCAGTACGGCGATCCTTAGTGGTTACCGTGGGGTGGCGCTGTTTGGCGCCGAAGATCGCCGGGTCGACGTCGAAGGCGCCGCCGGTGATCACCACGCCGTCGATATGGTCGAGGTAGGCCTCGGCTTGCTCGGGCTCGTGGGGTAGTGCTACCGGAAGTCCACCGGCCCGGGTGATCGACTGGCTGTAATTTTCGCGCAGGGCGTACCACGGCAGGTTGGAATAGCCGCCGGCCTCTTCGGAATCCAGCGTGATGCCAATCAGCGGTCTGGTCGGGGAACCTGTCATGGCCGGACTTTACGCCCGGCAACCGCATCGTTGCAATTTGATCTGGCGTGCGGCACCGTCGGGCGATGACCGATGAAAAATACATGGAGTTGGCGATTACCGAAGCGGAAGCGGCGGCCGGCCGTGGCGAGGTACCAGTCGGCGCGGTCGTCGTCGAAGCGTCTAGCGGCCGTGTGCTGGCCCGCGCCGGCAACCGGGTCGAAGCGGATAGCGACCCCGCCGGCCATGCCGAACTATTGGCGCTGCGGGCGGCAGCTGCAGCGGTCGGTGCGCCGCGGCTGCCCGATTGCGATCTCTATGTGACGTTGGAGCCCTGCGCCATGTGCGCCCAGGCGATCGCGTTTGCCCGAATCCGCCGGCTCTATTTTGGCGCCTACGATGCCAAGGGTGGCGGTGTCGAGCACGGTGCGCGCATTTTCGAACAGCCGACCTGTCATCACGCGCCGGAAGTGGTCGGCGGTCTGGAAGAAAGACGCTGCGCGGCGCTATTGCAGGATTTTTTCGCCGGGCGGCGGTAAAAAGGGGCCGCGCCTGTCGCTCTATCCGAATGTTATTCCCAATTTTCGTTCGTGGCTGCGAAACCGAACCAATACCCGCCTGACTATTGATCCGTCTTGTTCGGCCGGCGCCGGCATGCTTGTCTGGGAGGAGCGCCGCAGCGACAGCCCCGCTTGTTTTCTGCGTGCCGTTGCCGGTCGCTGGGGGAAATATTTCGCGTGAGCGATTTATCGCGCAAAGCGCTCAACATCGAGGATCTTCGCCGCATGGCGCGGCGGCGGCTGTCCAAGGCGCTGTTCGAGTTCATCGACCGGGGTAGCGAGGACGATATCGCGCTGCGCCACAACCGGGCAGCGCTGGAGCGTATCAAACTGCTGCCGCGTGTACTCAACGATGTCTCGCGCCGCGATCCGGCGATTACCCTGTTCGGCAAGCCGCACGCGCTGCCGTTGGTGATCGGCCCGACCGGGCCGGCGGGCTATGCCTGGTATCGCGGCGAAACCGCTCTGGCGAGCGCTGCGGCGATCGCGGGCATCCCGTTTACCTTGGCGAGCACGTCGAACACGGCGATGGAGAATATTCTGCAAGATGGTGGCGGGACCCAGTGGTACCAGCTCTATGTCTGGCGCGACATGGAGGCCTCGCTGGTGGCTGTCGAGCGGGCGCGGGCGGCTGGATTTGAAGCGTTGGTTCTGACTGTCGACGCGACCGTCCCCTATAACCGTGAGTTCGATATTCGTAATGGGGTGACGTTCCCGATCCGCATCACGCCGCGAAACACCATCGACACCTTGCTACATCCGCGCTGGCTGTTCGGCACCCTAGGCCGATACGTCCTCGCCGAGGGGCATATGCCGCGCTACGTTAACATTCAAATTCCCGACGACCTTGCGCCGGCGCAAGTGCGGAGTTTTCTCGCCAAGAACGACACTTTGAACTGGGATTTTCTACGCCGAGTGCGCGATATGTGGCCGCGCACTTTGATCGTCAAGGGTGTCCTCCATCCCGACGACGCGGTGATGGCGGCCGACTGCGGCGCCGACGGCGTGATCGTCTCCAACCATGGCGGCATCGCCAACGACGCCGGGGTGGCGCCGATCGACGCCTTGCCGGCGGTTGTGGCGGCGGCCGGCGATCGCCTCACGATATTCGTCGATAGCGGCTTCCGGCGCGGCAGCGACGTCCTCAAAGGCCTGGCACTGGGCGCCGACGCGGTGATTATTGGCCGCGCGACATTGTATGGCGTAAGCGCTGCAGGCGAGGCGGGGGCGACCCGGGCGCTGGAAATTCTCGACGCCGAAATCCGCCGCACCATGGGGGTACTGGGCCTCACCGACATCAAATCGCTAACCCGCGACTACGTTGTCCTACCGGGGCAACCGCTGGCCTAGATATTCATAAAATTGGACGATTCACGAATTTAAAACGAATCAGTCCGGCTGCCTATATTTCTGCTTCACAGCGCTGCATTTGACTTTAGAGCGCCCGCTCTCGCTCCGAATATTGTGAGCGAAGCCGGTTAAACCACTGGTAGAGGCTCCATAATATGGAACTGTTTTCGTCCGCCAATTCGCTTGTTCGCGCCCGCGCGCCGGCGAGCCCCGTCACCTGTCTAAGACCTCATGCTGCCGTTCGGGCGGCGCGTTATTTCAAACGTAACTTTCCCGGCGAGATTCTGTATGCGCTCAAGTCGAACCCGAGGTCGGAGATTCTGAATGCCATCCATGATGCCGGGATAAAACACTTCGATGTGGCATCGATCGCCGAGACCAAGTTGGCAGCCGAGCGTTTTCCGAGTGTGCGCTTGTCTTACATGCATCCGGTCAAAAGCCGCGAGGCGATCGGCCAGGCCTATTTCGACTATGGCGTGCGAGACTTCGCGCTCGATTCCTTCGATGAGCTGGCAAAGATAACCGCCGCGACCGAGGGCGCGCGCGATCTGACTCTGCTGATCCGTCTCGCCGTGCCGAACGATCACGCCGAACTCGACCTGTCGGCCAAATTCGGGATCGGGCCGGCGCATGCCAAGGATTTACTGGTGCAGACCCGCGCGATCTCCGCACGAGTCGGGGTGTGCTTCCATGTCGGTTCGCAGTGCATGGACCCGTCGGCGTTCGGTTTGGCCCTCGATAGGGTCGGCGATCTGATCCGCTCTTCGGGTGTGATGCTCGACATCGTCGATATCGGCGGCGGTTTCCCGTCGCTTTATGCCGACATGACGCCGCCGCCGCTCGACGCCTATATGGGCGAGATATCGACGGCCCTTGAGCGGATTCCAATCGGTAATGGGTGCCAAATATGGGCCGAACCGGGGCGGGCTCTGGTCGCCGAAGCGGCCTCGACGGTGGTGCGTGTAGATCACCGCCGCAAAGACCATCTCTATATCAACGATGGAACCTACGGCAGCTTATTCGACGCCGGCGTGCCCGGCTTCGTCTACCCGGCGCGCGCTATTCGACTCCCCGGACGGCCCTCACGCGCGCTTGCACCCTTTTCATTCTACGGCCCGACCTGCGACGGGTTGGACCACATGAAAGGCCCCTTCATGTTGCCCGAGGACATGCGCGAAGGCGATTACATCGAAATAGGCCAGACCGGCGCCTATGGG
>JAPUHN010000335.1 GCA_027297685.1 Alphaproteobacteria bacterium
ACGGAAATCTGCGCCGCGCATCCAAGCCGGTTCGTCGCCTACGCCTCGCTGCCCCTGGTCGATCAGGGGGCGGCGCTCGAGGAGTTCGACCGGGTGATGGGCCTCGACGGCATGATCGGCGCCATCGTGCCGGGCAACGCCTTCCTCACCTACGAAGACGCCGAAGCGTTTCGGCCCTACCTCGAGGCCGCCAATCGACATAGCGCGGTATTGTTTGTCCATTGGGGGCCACGGCCGGGCGATGCGTGGCCGCGCGTCGCCAGCGATGCCGATAACGCCGGCGCGCGATTGTTTACCCTCGACATGCAGGCCAGCCTGTCTGCCAACATGATGACGTTGTGCTACTCGGGCCTTCTCGACGAGTACCCGCAGGCGCGGATCCATATTCACAATCTCGGCGGCAATATTCCCTACGAAGTCGAGCGGCTGGATCACCGTAATATCCTCGACACGCCCGACCAGCCGATGCCGTCGTCGCAGTTGATCAAACCCAATCTCTATGTCGACTGTAACTCGTTGGGTGCCCAAGCGATCGAGTGCGGGGTCGCCGCCTACGGTACCGAGCGGATCATGTTCGGCACCGACGGTACCGAGTTTGGCTGCGAATGGTCGGAAAAGGCGCTGAAAGAGGCCCGCATCGACGACGCGGCACGGCACGCCATTCGGCATGGCAATGCCGCCCGTTTCCTGGGGCACTTGGCGACGCTGGCGCCGTACCAAGAGGCGGCGGAGTAGAGGGTTTCAGGGTTGCGCAGGGATTTTCGGAGTAGGGGCAGATCGGTCAGCTGATGAGGTAACCGGTTGCCGAATCGATTGGGAAACATGAAACCTGAGATCTTAAGTTATTCCGGCAGACTGCCGCGGCGTCCAAAGCAACCAGAGTGACCTGCCATGCCAAGTTTCGATATTGTCTCACGCACCAAAATTCCCGAGGTCGACAACGCTATCCAGGGTGCCATGCGCGAGATCGGCACGCGTTTCGACTTCAAGGGCAGCAAGTGTTCGATCGAGCGGACCGACGAGACCCTGCTGTTGACCGCCGACGACGATTTAAAGCTGCGGCAGGTCGAGGAAATGCTGCGCGGCTATTTGGCTAAGCGCAAGGTCGACGCTGGTGCGTTCGATTTCGGCAAAGCGGAAATGGCCTCGGGCAACACGATGCGCCAGTCGGTGATCATAAAGCAGGGGGTCGAGCGTGAGATCGCGCAGAAGATCGTCAAGGCGATCAAGGGCGCAAAGCTGAAAACTCAGGTTTCCATCCAGGGTGACGAGCTGCGGGTGTCGGGCAAGAAGCGCGACGATCTGCAGAGCGCGATTGCTTTAATCAAGGGCCTGGGCATCAAGCAGCCGCTGCAATATGTGAATTTCCGCGATTAACGTCCAACACTTGTATTTGCGCGATTTGGTAAAAGGTTGCGGGCCGGATTAGATCTGATGACCGGCATGATCGCGGCGTTGCCGTAACGTTCCATATCAATCCCGACTACGCATACGATATTACCTCTGTCCGATGCTGGATCAAGGCCGGCAATAGCAGGCCTTGCCGATGCTGTGCGATTTCTCGCCGGTTGGGCAGAGCCGATATCCGGCAGCTTCGAGCCCGGCCGGCTCAAACTGTTCTTGCAAGGCGGTCCACGCGACGCTGTTTCCTTGGAGGGAGCTTTGTTCCTGCAGCACCTGCGCGAGAAGGTGACTAATATCGGCGTTGCGGAAGGAGCTGCCGCCGGCGGTCCACAGCGCGTTTACGTCTGTGCCGATATTGTAGGTGACATCGGTCACTTTCCTGGTGTTTTTCCCGACGCAACCATCCTTTGCGTCCTGATCGGGATCGCAGGCGGGTAGGCCGAAAGACGGATTGACCAAGCACATTTTGGCCTGGCTCTCGAGCCGTTCCACGGTACCCGGGTGCAGGCGGTAAATCAGATGGGTACGGCCCGAGGGGTCAAGGGTGTCGAAATCATGGTCGGGCGGATTGTCGTCGTAGAGCCCTTGGAACAATACCGGCTTGAGCAGGGTGAGATCGCCGACTTTCTCGCCGATATGCCAATCTCTGAAGTATCCCCCGCTGAAGGTGCGCGAACTTTGCAGATTCTCCGGAGCGATGTCATAGGCGGGCGCCATGCGAATCTGAGGCGTGAAAACAAGTCCCTCGAGTCCGAGCGGATGAACGAGATCTAGCTCGATTTCCAGGCCTACCGGTCCGTCGAAGCCGTCCCAGAAAATTGGTTTTTCACGATAGTTTTCGACCGCCATTTGACTGGGTAGTTTCGCGCCCTTGGCATCGGCGATCAGGGTTGTGCCTTGCCAAATGGCGTGGGCGCTGAACGGCACGGCGAGGACCAGCCATCCGCAATATATTATGTTTTATCAGTGTGTTAGATACAAGTACGGCCGTTTACCCATGCCCCTTCCCATGTTTTACGCGCTGGTTGGAGAGGATTTGTTCGCATAGTTGAGCTGCGCAATTTATTCAGATAACCGGCATCGATTCGATTTTGCTGAGAGGGTCATATCTGACTGCGTAGGCTTATGTTTCACAGCCTTGTGAATATTTCCGCGCCTATGTAGTTTGGCCGGTTCGATTGTTTCAAAATAGATAGCGAAACCGGTTTCGTTATCTCCGACAGGGCCGGGCTTTTTGTATGTGGTCGGCCGCTTAGAACGTCAGCACCGCCCTCACCGGACGATGGTCGGCGCCACCGGGTATCATTTGGCCACTGGTTCCCAATCGTTCGTTCGGGCAGTAA
>JAPUHN010000336.1 GCA_027297685.1 Alphaproteobacteria bacterium
GATATAACCATCCACCGATGGGAAGTAGGTCGGCGCCGCGGTGGTATAAAGCGCCACATCGGCCAAACGCTGTTCGCCATCGCTGTCGGCACCGGGAAAGTTGTGAAAAAACTTGGGTTTCCAGGATCTCTCTGCGGGCGACGCGGCTTCGTTATCGAGATCGAAAGCGGTGATGAGCACGCGCTTGCCCAGGTCTTGCAGACGCGTGTCCGCAAAAATTTTCCCCAGTTCGCCACGCAAATGTTTGGTCGAGTAATCGGCGCCGATCATTCGTCCGAGGTCGCGCACCTCGTCAAACAGGTTGTCCTTGAAAATGATCGGACCCAGCGCGTAATACAGCTCGACGAGTTGCGCCGGTTGCATGCCGTTCGCCAGCGCCAGCGCCAGGATGCCACCAGTCGATGTGCCGGCGATCATGTCCACATGGCCTAGCCAACCCGGGCGCCGGCGGTCGAGTTCATCCATCAGCACGGCGCTGAGCAGGCCGCGAATGCCGCCGCCATCGAGGGCGAGTATCCGGTATACCGCCACAGGTCCCTCCACGTTGATTACGGGCACGGCGGACTATACCGCAAGCATCGGGCCCGCTGGCGAAGCCGGTCTTGCTCGTTCATACTCAGTCTAAATTGCAGCGACAGGAGATACCGGAATGAGCCAGGGAATGTTTTCGCGGCGCGATTTTCTGACCCGCTCCGGTGGCGTATTCGGGGCGGCGTGGCTGGCCGCGAATTTTCCGGCGATCGCCGCGGCGGCAAATGCAGCACACCGTGTCGCCAGCGGTGAAGTGGACGAAAGCTTCGAGTTTTTCCCGGCCGCGGATGGCGCACTGATCGACGCAATCTGTGCCCACATTATCCCGAGCGAGGGCGCAGGGCCGGGCGCTCGAGAGGCGAAGGTGGTCGTGTTTATCGACCGGGCGATGACCGGTTTTGCGAAAACCGGCGCCGATGACTTTGTCGCCGGCCTGAAGGGGTTCGCCCAGGCCTTTAGCGATGCCTGGCCGCAGGAAGCGTCATTTGCCAGCGCCGAAAAGGCCGTGCAGCAGGAATTTTTTGCTACTCAGGTCGATAGCGGGTTTTTCGGCTTCGTGCGGTTCCTGACCCACGTCGGCATGTTTGCTTTGCCGTCTTACGGCGGCAATTTTCAGAAACAATGTTGGGAGCTGATGGGCTTCGAAGACCGTCACGTCTTTCACCCGCCTTTCGGTTATTACGACCGTGACTATCCAGGCTTTGAGGCCATCGCCGCCGGATATCGCAAGGAGAGCTGACCGTGCCGGCGAAATCATACAAGACCAGCGAGGAAGTGGATTTCGTTATCGTCGGTTCCGGCGCCGCCGGCGGGGTCCTGGCGCGCGAGTTATCCCAGGCCGTGCACAGCGTCGTCGTTATGGAACGAGGCCCATACCTGAAGCAGGGCGATTTTCACCATGACGAACTGGCCTACTGGTTCGCCAATGAGCTGATGCAGGCCAATGGGGTCCCGCCACAATCCTTCCGCCACAGCGCCGATGAGGAGACGGACTTCCATCCCGACTATCCGAACATGCTCTACGCCCAGTGCGTCGGCGGCAGCACCGTGCATTTCACCGCCAATTACTGGCGTTTCCACCCGGTGGATTTTCAAGAGCACACTGTGCACGGCGACATTCCCGGCGCGGCGCTGGCCGACTGGCCGATCTCCTATGAGGAGCTGGAACCGTATTACACCCAGGTGGAATGGGAGATCGGAGTTTCCGGGCTGGCCGGCGCGCATCCGAACGAGCCGCATCGTTCGAAGCCTTATCCGATGCCCCCGTTGCCGGTCAAATCCTCCGGCGTGTTGTTCGAAAAAGGCGCGTTCGAACTCGGCCTTAATCCTTTTCCCGCGCCGATGGCGATCAACTCGGTGCCCTACGACGGCCGGGCCGCTTGCGTGCATTGCGGATTCTGCATGGGTTTCGGTTGCGAGATGGGCGCCAAGTCATCGACCTTGTCCAATATGATCCCGCAGGCGGAGGCGACCGGTGTCTGTGAAATCCGCACCGGCGCCAACGTCGTGCGCGTCGATACCAATAAACAAGGGCGGGCGACCGGCGTGGTCTATTACGACCTGCAAGGCCGCCAACACCTGCAGAAGGCGAAGGCGGTCGTGCTCAGCGCCAATGGCGCCGAGACCGCACGGCTGCTGTTCCTGTCGGAAAACAGCCGCTTTGCCGATGGCCTCGCCAACAGCAGCGGGATCGTCGGCAGGCACATGATGTTCAATGGCGGCGGTACGGCCGGCGCTTTTTTCGAACACCCGCTGAACGAATACAAAAGCGTGCAAGTGACCCGAATCAGTCACGATTTTTATGACACCGACCCGGAGCGCGGTTTTTACGGCGGCGGCGGGATCGATGGGCGGGTCATGTGGTCGCCGATCGCTTATGCCGTGATCGGCGGCATGCCCGGCGATCCGGGCTGGGGGCCAAAGCACAAGGACTATCTCCGGCAGTATTCGCATTTCATGTATTCGTCGACTCACAGCACCTCGCTGCCCGTTGCGAGCAACCGCGTCGAACTGGACCCGGAGCACATGGACAGCTATGGCCTGCCCGGTATCCGGCTGACTTATACCGATCACGCGGACGATCTCGCGACCACCAGTTTCCTGGTGGACCGGGCCGCCGAAATTCTCGAGGCCGCGGGTGCGCAAACGGTCTGGAAGGACCCGGTGCGGCCGCAATCCTTCACCGCGCACCTGCTGGGAACCTGTCGCATGGGCAACGACCCGGCGACCTCGGTCGTGGACAAATATCACCGCACCCACGATGTGCCGAACCTGTTTATCTGCGATGGCAGCAGCCTCGTGACATCCGG
>JAPUHN010000337.1 GCA_027297685.1 Alphaproteobacteria bacterium
TCGTATCGTCGTAGACCACCTCCTCCATCAATGCCTGGCCGGCGCCCTGGGCGATTCCGCCATGGACCTGGCCCATGACCAGCAGCGGATTGAGCATGCGCCCGACATCGTCGATGACAACATAATTGACGATTTCGACGACGCCGGTGTCATGGTCGATCTCGACTTCGCAGACGTGGCAACCGTTGGGAAAGGTCGGACCCGGCGGCAGAACGATGGCGCTTTCAGCCAACCCGATCTCCATACCCGCGGGCAGGCGCGCCGGCGCGTAGGCGGCCTTGGCGACATCGACCAGAGTGATCGAGCGGTCGGTGCCCTCGACGGTGAAGTGGCCGTCGTCGAAGCGGATATCGGCCTCGGCGGTCTCCAGCAGATGGGCGGCGATACGCTGGGCCTTGTCGATAATCTTTTCCGCTGCCCGTTGCAGCGCCGCGCCGCCGACGCTGATCGAGCGCGAGCCAAAGGTTCCTTTGCCGTGGGGCACCACGTCGGTGTCGCCATAGACGATGTTGATTTGATCGAAGTCGAGGCCGAGCAATTCCGAAGCGATTTGGCGGAACGCCGTTTCGTGTCCCTGTCCGTGGGAGTGGGTACCCATCGCCACGGTGACGCCGCCATCGCTTTCGAAACGAATTGCAGCGCTTTCCTCGTTTGCCACCGGCAATGGCCCGCCGGCGATTTCGATAACGCAAGCGATGCCGAGGCCGCGCAGCTTTCCTTGTTCGCGCGCAGCTGTGCGCCGGGCTTCGAAGCCGGCGCGGTCGGCCGTCTCGACTGCCATGTCCATGACCGTCTCGAAGTCGCCGGTGTCGTAGGTAAAGACAAAGCCGGTGTCGTAGGGCAGAGCGTCGCGCGGAATCAAATTTCGCCGGCGCAGCTCGACCGGGTCGAACCCGTGATCGTGGGCCGCTGCTTCGATCAGCCGTTCGACCGCATAGGACGCCTCGGGACGGCCAGCGCCGCGGTATGCCGTTGTCGGGCTGGTATGGGTGTAGACGCCGCGCACCTCGGCATAAATATGCGGTGTCGTATAGACCCCGGACAGGCCACCCAGATTGTTGGTCGGCGAGTGCGGGCCGGCGAAACTCAGATAGCCACCGAGACTGGCTTTGGTGCTGACGCGCAGAGCGAGAAAATTGCCGTCGCTATCGAGGGCCAGGCCGGCCGAGGATACGTTATCGCGGGCGTGGTAGTCGGTCGCTAATGCCTCAGAACGTGTCGCTACCCAGCGTACGGGGCGCCCCAGCCGCCGCGCAGCCCACAGCACCAGCGCGTGTTCGGCAAACGGTGCCGAGCGCATGCCGAACCCGCCACCCATATCCGGTGAAATTATCCGCAGGCGCGCCTGCGGTACCCGCAATACGCTTGCCGCCAATTCGCTGCGCAACCGATGCGGCGACTGCACGCCAGCATACAGGGTGTAGCGCTCGTCGCTGGGGTCGTAGAACCCGATCGCGCCGCGCGGCTCCATCGTGTTGGCGGAAACGCGGCTGACGATGAATTCCAGCTCGACGACATGCGCGGCCGACGCGAACGCGTCGTCCACCGCCGTCTGGTCGCCGAGGGTGAAATAGAAGCTTTCATTGTTGGCCACGTCGCCCCAGACCTGTGGCGCGCCAGGATCGAGGGCGCTGCCGGTATCGGTCGCCGACGGCAGAATTTCATATTGGACATCGACTGCTTCGGCGGCATCGAGGGCTTGGTCGAGGCGTTCGGCGACGACGATGGCGACCGCAACCCCGACCATGTTGATGGCGTCGTGCGCCAGAATGGGAAACGGCGGTTCGACCATGGGCTGACCGTTGTGTTGGCGCCGCTTGACGCTGCACGACATATGGCCCAGCCCATCGGCATCGGTGTCAGCGCCAGTCAGTATCGCCAGGACGCCGGGCAATTCGGCGGCAGCGGCAATGTCGATGGTCGTTACCCGGGCTGCCGCGTGGGGAGATCGCACAACCGCCATATGCGCTTGGCCAACGACCTTGCGGTCGTCGGTGTAGCGGCCCAGTCCTGTCAGCAGCCGGCGGTCTTCGACCCGCGGCACCGATTGGCCGATTCCGTACTCGCGCATAAATCCTCTCTCCGTCGCGGTCCCGCAATGGCGCGAACTAGACTTGTTGTCCTTATACAGCACATGTTGAGGATACCGCGCCACCGAGAGTGGCCTTTGCTGCGTGCCTAATTTCAGGTTGTGTTGAATTCGAGGCGTGATGTTACGTTGGCACTAACACCGGCCACAAAAGGTAAAGTTCCCATGCGGCGAACTCGGAACGTGAAAGTGCTGGCGACGTTGGGTCCCGCCAGCGGATCGCCCGAGATCATCCGCCAGCTTTTCGAAGCCGGCGCCGACGTTTTCAGGCTGAACATGAGCCACGGCAGCTACGACGATGTGGCGGGGTGGCACAAGGCGATCCGCGCCGTCGAAAAGGAGCTTGGTCGGCCCATCGGCATCCTGGTCGACCTGCAGGGGCCGAAACTGCGGGTCGGCAAGATGGCCGACGATGTCGTACTGGAGGAGGGGAAACCTTTCCGCCTCGATCTCGATGATGTGGAGGGCGACGCGAAACGGGCGGCGTTGCCGCACGTGGAGATTTTTGCCGCGCTGAAACCTGGCATGGCGCTGCTGCTCGATGATGGAAAAATTCGCCTGGAAGTGATCGACGTCTCGCCGGGGGGCGCCGACACGTTGGTCAAAGTGGGCGGCCCGCTCACGTCGAACAAGGGCGTCAATGTACCCGACGCCATCCTGCCGGTGACGGCGTTGTCGGCGAAGGACCGAGAGGACCTGGAATTCGCGCTGTCGCTGGGCGTCGATTGGGTGGCGCTGTCGTTCGTCCAGAGGGCGGCCGATATTACCGAGGCTAAGGAAATCATCGGCGACCGTGCCTGGGTGATGGCGAAAATGGAAAAGCCTCGCGCGATGGACTATCTCGATGAAATCATCGAAGTGTGCGACGGCATTATGGTGGCGCGCGGCGATTTGGGCGTGGAACTGCCGATCGAACAGGTGCCGGGTCTGCAAAAAGCCATCACCCGCGTGGCCCGACGGGCCGGCAAGCCGGTCGTGGTGGCGACGCAAATGCTGGAATCGATGATCGAGGCGCCGGGTCCGACCCGCGCCGAAGTCTCCGATGTGGCCACCGCAGTGTTCGAGGGCGCCGACGCCGTAATGCTCTCGGCGGAATCGGCGGTTGGCCGCTATCCCGTCGAAGCGGTCGCCATGATGGATCGCGTGGCTCATTCGGTGGAAGCCGATCCGCAATACCGCTCGATTATCGAACAGGCCGAGACGCTGCCGGAGACGACCAGCGCCGACGCCATAACACTGGCGGCCCGGCAAGTCGCCGAGACGATCGGCGTGGCGGCGATCGTGTGTTACACGATCTCGGGCTCGACCGGATTACGCGCCTCGCGCGAGCGGCCCAACGTTCCGATCATGGTGCTAACGCCAAGCCGCGATACGGCGCGCCGGATGGCGATCGTGTGGGGCGTCCACTGTGTCGAAACCGAAGACGCGCACAGCTTCCGCGATATGGTCGACCGCGCCGCGGCGATCGCCGAGAGCGAAGGCATCGCCGCGCC
>JAPUHN010000338.1 GCA_027297685.1 Alphaproteobacteria bacterium
GTTCGCTCGAATCACCGCGCCACTGTAGCGCTCCACCGATGGTGGGCAACCATCCTGGAATATCGACCAAGGTGGGCAATAAAAACCGCCCCGATATTTCTATCGGGGCGGCTAACAACTCCGCAGCGCGCAATTGCGCGCCGGTCTTAGACGTACGCGACTTAACCTGGGCTTCGTTTCGCGAACAGCCACAGAATAATAGCGATCGCGATTAATCCGACAAGACCGTTGTCGCCAAGGCTGCTGATTATGTCTGTAAGATTGTTTACGACATTGCCGAAAAACGCGATATTAGGTCCGACGAGGATTTGCGCGACAATCGCAAGCGCAACTAAAAGCAGACCAATTTCGGTTATTTGGCCAAGCCACTTTTTCGCTTTATCAATCCAATTCTCAGGCATGAGTCCCCCTTTGGGCGATATAAGACTTATAAGTCCAAGAACCCACCATGTGGTAGGTGTTGTCAAATATCCCACAATATGTGGCACCATTGTCAAGCGCTTTTCAAAGTGATGGCCACGCCAACGGACAAGACGATTATCGAATATTTCAGTATTATTTTGGGGGATTCGGAAATATGCCTATATTACTCAATAATATGACACATATATTATGCCCCTCTCGAATATTTACTTCGGTTTGAAAAGAATTACAAAAATATGAAGACTTATTTTGGCTCTCTCCGGTTAAAAAGAATAAAGCACGCGGTATTTCGTTTATTTAATGCCGTTATCGGACCATCACCGAGACCGGTGTTGAAAACGAAAAAGTTGCCTTTTTTGTGGTCAAAATTGGCGGGTGATTCGTTTTTTTAGCACTCTTGTAGGGCGGCCCAAGGTGTACGGAGCACGCTAGTGTCGTCGTTTGCGACCTAGATTGCGGGCTTGGTCTCGTCAGCTCTAACCATTATCGTGGCTGCTCGCTTCGTTGCGGTGGCGACACGTGGGAGCAGGCTGGGACTCATCTGCATGGCGGACCAAGAATTCGATACCCGTTCATTTCGCGATGCTCTGGGTAATTTCGCCACCGGTGTGACGGTGGTGACGGCGAAGGGCGAAGATGGCACGCTGGTGGGTGTTACCGCCAACTCGTTCACTTCGGTGTCGATGGAACCGCCATTGGTCCTATGGAACCTCGACCGAAGTTCGCCGAGCCTGAAGGTTCTCGAGAACGCCAGTCATTTCTGCGTTCACATTTTGGCGGAAGCGCAAAAGGATCTGTGCATGAAATTTGCCAAGTCGGGGGACGACAAGTTCAATGGTGTCGAATACACCGAGGGCTTAGGAGGCGTGCCGATGTTCGACGGTTGCTTGGCCCAGTTCGAGTGCCGCAGTGTGGCGCGCCACGATGGCGGAGATCATGTCATCATTGTCGGCGAGGTTGAACGTTTCCACAATACCGAAGGCGAGCCGCTGATCTTTTTTCGCGGCCAGCTTGGCGACTTGGCGCTGATACCGAAAGCTGGTTGACGCGTTTGCCAATTGACGTCTTGCGCCGGGCAACACGGTCTCCTATAGCTGAATATCGTGAAATAAATTGCGCTGCCAGCCGCCAAATTTTCGGATCTGGTGAAGCATCACAGGCTTCGTGGCGTCAAGGGGAGTAGAGCCATGAAAACGCTCACACATTGGATCAACGGTGAATCAGTCGAAGGACAATCGACGCGGACCGGACCGATTTTCAACCCCGCCGTGGGGGAACAGATCGCCGAAGTTCGCCTGGCCAACGACGCCGACGTCGACAGTGCGGTCAAGGCGGCGAAGGCCGCGCTGCCCGAATGGTCGGCATTGCCGCCGTTGCGTCGGGCGCGGATTATGTTTCGCTATAACGAGCTGCTGGTAAAGCATACCGATGAGCTGGCGGAACTAATCACCGCCGAGCACGGCAAGACGATCGATGATGCTAGGGGCGATATTACCCGCGGCCGCGAAGTGGTGGAATTCGCCTGCGGCATACCGCATTTGCTCAAAGGTGACTTCTCCGAAGACGTCGGCACCGGCGTCGATGCCTTCTCGATCCGCCAGCCGGTCGGCGTGTGCGCCGGCATTACGCCGTTCAACTTCCCGGCGATGATCCCCTTGTGGATGTTTCCGCTGGCGATTACTTGCGGCAATACATTTATCCTGAAACCGTCGGAGCGCGATCCTTCTTGCCCGCTGCGGCTGGTCGAACTGGCCACCGAAGCCGGCGTGCCCGATGGCGTCCTCAATATGGTCAATGGCGATAAAGAGGCCGTCGACGCCATCTTGAACCATCCCGACATTTCTGCGGTGTCGTTTGTTGGCTCGACGCCGGTCGCCTCGTATATCTATTCGACCGCGGCGGCGAGTGGCAAACGCGTCCAGGCGCTCGGCGGCGCCAAGAACCACATGGTGATCATGCCCGACGCCGATTTGAACCAGGCGTCGGATGCGTTAATCGGCGCCGGTTATGGTTCGGCAGGTCAACGGTGCATGGCGGTATCGGTCGCCGTTGCCGTCGGCGACGAGACTGCCGATAGCTTGGTCGAGAAACTGGTGCCACGCATTCAGGAGCTGAAGATCGGCCCCGGCGCCGACCCCGACATCGAAATGGGCCCCGTGATCAACCAGCAGGCCTATGACCGGATCAGGGGATTGATCGACAAAGGCGTCGAAGAGGGTGCGGAGTTGGTGCTCGACGGCCGCGATTTCACCATGCAAGGCTACGAGAACGGTTACTTTTTGGGCGGCTCCTTGTTCGACCGGGTGACCGAAGACATGGCCATCTACAAGGAAGAGATATTCGGGCCGGTGTTGTCGGTGGTGCGGGCGCCGGATTACGAAACCGCGGTCGACTTGGTAAACCGTAATCAATACGGCAATGGTGTCGCGATCTTCACTAAGGATGGCGACGCCGCGCGTGATTTCGCTGAGCGGGTGCAAATCGGCATGGTCGGGGTAAATGTGCCGATCCCGGTTCCTGTGGCGTATCACAGCTTCGGCGGGTGGAAGCGCTCGATGTTCGGCGATACTCACATGCACGGCATGGAAGGCGTGCGCTTTTACACGCGCCTCAAAGCGATAACGTCACGCTGGCCCAAATCAGGCGTGCGCGAAGGCCACAGCCTGACCATGCCGACCATGCAATAGGCCCGCGCCACCGATGCAACTGACGACGAGCGGATGAGCTTACCGAAAATCAGGTTGATCGACGTCAGTAAGACATTCGACGGCCAACGCGCTCTCGATGGAATTTCGCTCGAAGTCGCCAACGGCGAATCGTTGGTGCTGATCGGCGGCTCTGGCAGCGGCAAATCGTTGCTGTTGAAAACGATCCTTGGCCTGGTCCCGCCCGACTCAGGTTGTATTGAAATCGATGGCCAAGATTCGGTCGGTCTTTCGGAAAACGAGCGAATGGTCTGGATGCAGCGCTTCGGTGTGTTATTTCAGCGCCAAGGTCTGTTCGACAGCTTGACGGTTTGGGAAAATGTGGCATTCCGGCTGCTACAGGATCCGGCGATCGATAAATCGACGGCGCGGGCAAGGGCAGTCGAAAAGCTTGCCTCTGTGGGCCTGACAGCGGACACGGCTGATCTTTACCCAGCTGAACTTTCCGGCGGCATGCAAAAACGCGTTGGTTTGGCGCGCGCCATTGCTACCGATCCGGAGATTATATTTCTCGATGAACCGACCGCCGGTCTCGACCCGATCATGAGCAACGTTATCAGCGAGCTGATCGTCGCCCGCAAGAGCGATTTGGGGGCGACCATCATCTCGGTGGTCAGCGATATGGCGGTTGTGCGCGAGATCGCTGAGCGCGTGGTGATGCTCCACGATGGCCGCATCGTATGGCTCGGCACGGTCGACGAGCTCGGGACCACCGATAACGCCTACGTCCACCAGTTCGTCAATCAACTGATCGACGGTCCCATCCAGATGCCCTCGCTGGCGGTTTAAGCGGCGTCGGTGCCGTAATAGAGCGAGATGGTGTGGACCGCTTCGGCGAAGAACAACCAGCGTTCGACCAGCAGGCCTGCGCCAGCCGAGATGACGGCGATCGCTGCGACGAAGGCGGCCGCCAGATCCGGCAATTGAGTGGCCCCGGCTGCGAGAACCACCGGTAGTGCGCCGCCGAGAATAAGCGCAATGATACGCAAGCGCCGCGCATGTTTACGGGCGATTTTGTATCCCATCTCGCGCATCAGATAATTGTCGCCGGTATGCGGCGCTTCAAATAGACGAACCTTGCCGAGATGGCCCAGGCCGGTCGCCGATTCCGCCGTCGACCGGGCAGCGGCACCGTCGATCCGGCTCCAATAGATCAGCTTTACCGCCCAAGCGGCCGCGGTGAGAGTTGCTGCGGCCCAACCGCTCCACGCCAGGCCGAGGCCGAACGCGCGCACACCGAAATGAAACAGCAGGGCACCGCTGGCCAAGGCGAACGCCAAATAGACCGGCGCCACCCAGGGGGTGTTCCATCGTGGGATAGCGCGCAGGCTTTGGTAGATCATGGCGGTGCAGAACACGGTGACGACCGCGAGGATAGCAGCGGCGGCGCCGAGCCAGGCCCAGACGCCGCCGTTACGGGTCAGCAACACCCAACCGATGGCCGCGAGCCCGGCCGGAATAAAGGTGAGGACTGCGACAACGCCTTCGCGCGATAGCCACGACGACCGCCATTGGGTGAGTCCCCGCCACGCCCGTTCCGGGTGGCCGAGATGGAGGGTCGACGCCAGCAATCCAACGGTAATGAGAGCGAGCGCGACGGCGAAGGCGGCAAATCCGAACCAACGGTGGGCAGGCATATCAAAGAAAACGGCGGCAACGCCAAGCCAGATCAACAGCCCATAGCCGGCGCCGGACGCCGTGGTGAAAAATATGACCGAATAGGCGGGGTTCACGGCAACGGATACCCTGGATCAACGCGACAGCGTGCGGTCGACCCAGGCCAAGAAACCACTGCCGGCGGCCTCTACCGGTCCGGGTTCATGATCGGGTAACGACGCCGGTGCGCCGGTGTCGCCGGCGCCCCTTTTGGCCGGTCGTGGCGGCAGGTATTTGTTGACCGGTTGCATCCCCATTTCGGGCATCAGGTCGTAGCCGCCGCGCTCGCGCACCAGTTGCGAGACCTCCGAGTTTGGGTCGCCCAGGTCGCCAAAATGCCGCGCCGAAGCCGGGCAGGTGGAGACACAAACGGGTACCCGGTCTTGCTCCTCAAGGTTTTCGTTGTAGATGCGGTCGATGCACATGGTGCATTTTTTCATCACCCCATCAATGTAATCGTATTCGCGCGCGCCGTAGGGGCAGGCCCACGAACACAGCTTGCAGCCGATGCAAGTGTCGGGGTTGACCAAAACGATGCCGTCTTCCTCGCGCTTATACGATGCGCCGGTCGGACACACGGTCACGCAGGCGGGCTCGTCGCAATGGAGGCAGCTCTTGGGAAAATGGACGGTACGGCCTTCAGCGCCGTCGCCCGCCTCGAAGGTGTGGACCCGATTAAACCAGACACCGAGTGGAGACTCGCCGTAAGGCTCGAGATCGGTCAACGGCGCCGAATGGCCGCCGGTGTTCCATTCCTTGCAGTTGACGGCGCAGGCGTGACAGCCGACGCAGGTATCGAGATCGATCACCAAGCCGAGTTTCTTTTTCGGTGGATTTAGCGGCAGGCTGGTCATGATGATGATCGCTGTCGCCGCCAGTTGCCGGCCGGCAGGAACCGGGCGCCATAGCGCAGGATTGCCGGACGCTTTTCAACGCCGGGTAAATTTTCCAGCACGGGAAACTGGGGTACGCTCTCGCTTGCTTCGCCGGGCTCTGCCTTGATCAGACGGACTTTCAAATCGAACCAGGCAGCCTGACCGGTTACCGGATCGGCGTTGGCGTAGCGGTGGCCGTTCTTCGGCGGCAGCAGATCAGTAATCAGGTGATTGAGCAGAAAGCCGCGGCGCGCTTCCGGCGCGTTGACGTCGAGGTTCCAACTACCGCGCCGCTTGCCGATCGCGTTCCACGTCCACACGGTATTCCGGTTGCACCCGGTCATGCATTTAATCTGTGCCTTGATGCGCCCATAGGGGCTTTCGACCCAGGCCCAATCGTCGTCGGCGAGGCCGGCTTCGCGGGCCGTATCGACATGGACGTATAGCTTGTTCCAGCCATGGATCTGGCGCAGCCAAGCGTTTTGCGATCCCCACGATTGATACATCGCCATGGGGCGTTGGGTTAGCGCGTGCAGCGGGTAGGTGTCGTCGTCGCTGAAGTCTTCCTCAAACGGCGGATACCAGATCGGCAAGGGATCGAAATGGGTTTCGATCCGCACCCGGTGGGCATCCGGTGGCTGGTGGTCCCCATGTCCCTGCGCCGCCAAGCGAAACTTTTGCATCGGTTCACTATAGAGCTGTAACACAATCTGCTTGGCCTCGGGGATCCAACCCATGTCGGCGGAATACTGCAGATAACTCTGGTTGGCGAATTTGAAATAGCGCTGCTCGGGCGCCAACTCTTCGCTCCAGAAGCAACCGTTCTCGACGTAGCGGGCGAGTTGGTTGGGATTGGCCGCGCCACGGCCATGCAAGGCGCCGTCTTCGCCGCGCCAGCCCGCCAGCGGACCGACACCCGGCGTTCGTTCGTGGTTGACGATATAATCGGCATAGCCGCCGGCGTAGCGCGGACCACCTGCCTCGTCGACGAAAGCTGGTAAACCCAGACGCGCGCCCAGATCGATCAGCACGTCCTGGAATGGACGGACATCGCGGTCGGGTGCGACGACTGGTTGGCGGATCGCGTCGGCCGGGCCATCGGCACTGCTAATCGGCCGATCGAGCAGGCTGATACAATCCCACCGCTCGAGATAGGTGGTGTCGGGCAATATAAGGTCGGCATAGGGCACCATTTCCGAGGAAAAGGCGTCGGAATAAATGATCTTGGGTATCCGGTATTCGCCGGTGTCGAGATCGACGTCGGTCAACATCTCGATGGTCTCGGTCGTGTTCATCGCCGAGTTCCAGCTCATGTTCGCCATGAACATGAACAACACATCGATCGGGTAGGGATCGCGCGCCCAAGCATTGCGGATGACCAGGTGCATCATG
This sequence comes from Alphaproteobacteria bacterium, assembly GCA_027297685.1. GTDB lineage: Bacteria > Pseudomonadota > Alphaproteobacteria > UBA6615 > UBA6615 > JAPUHN01. The sequence goes on from JAPUHN010000338.1 coordinate 7,052, forward strand.
CCGTGCGCGGCCAGTGGGTACTCCCACGAAAATGCCTTGTCGATGCGTGAGGGGCTGCCATCCGCCTCGACTAAAAGATCCTCCGGACCGGAAACGAAGCCGAGCGGTGGTCCCGGCATCGGGGTGTTTGGGGCTAGCTGGTCGCTGCGGCCGGCTGGTTTGGGTCCCGGTGGCGCCGGCCGGGGAAACGGCGGCTTGTAGCGAAATCCGCCGGGGCAGTCGATACTGCCGAGCAGCATCTGCAGCATGTGGATCGCCCGGCAGGTCTGAAAGCCATTCGAATGGGCCGAGATACCGCGCATGGCGTGCATCGATACCGGCCGCCCGATCATCTTGTCGTGGCGGCGGCCGGCCCAGTCGGTCCACGGCGTATCGATCTCGATGGTCTGCTCGAATGCGGCGTGGGCCAGCTCGGCGGCGATGCGCCGGATCGTCGCCGCATCGATACCGGTACGCTCCGCGACGGCGTCGGGCGCGTATTGCGGATCGCGGTAGCGATCCAGCAGCAATTGGAACGATGGCACGACAGTACCGCTGAGATGCCCATCGACCCCTTGCAGTTGGGTCAGATCGAAGCTGCCTTGCAGGGCCGGTGCAATATCCGCCGCCAAGGCGTTGACCAGTTTCCGGGTGTTTTGGTCGAACGCCAGGGGGTTGCCGTCGGCGTCACGCACAAACAAGCCGTTGTGAGGCTCGCCCGGCGCCCGGTGCACCAGCCAGGGCGCGTTGGTGTAGCGGACCAGATATTCCAAATCGACGCTGCCCGCGTGTAGCAGTTCATAAACCAATGCCAGCACGAACAAACCGTCGGTCCCGGGCCGGATGCCGAGCCATTCGTCGGCGATGGCGGAATAGCCGGTGCGTACCGGGTTGATGGAAACAAATTTGGCGTCGCCTGACGCCTTTAGTTTGCCGAGGCCGGCCTTGATCGGATTGGAATCGTGGTCCTCGGCGACTCCAAACATAAGGAAATAGCGCGTTCGATCCCAATCCGGTTCGCCGAATTCCCAGAATGAGCCGCCGATCGTATAGAGGCCGGCCGCGGCCATATTGACTGAACAAAACCCACCATGGGCAGCGTAGTTCGGGGTGCCGAACTGGCTGGCCCAAAACCCCGTCAGCCCCTGGCTTTGGTCCCGCCCGGTGAAGAACGCCAGCTTGCGTGGGTCCGACCGACGGACATCGGCGAGCCATTCGGTGGCTGTCGCCATGGCTTCGTCCCACTCGATCTCGACGAACTCGTTGGTGCCGCGTGGGCCGACTCGTTTCAGGGGCTTCGACAAGCGGGCCGGCGAGTAATGCTGCATGATGCCGGCCGATCCCTTGGCGCAGAGCACGCCCTTATTAACCGGGTGATTGCGGTTGCCTTCGATGTAGCGGATGGCGCCATCGCGCAGATGCACGTTGATGCCGCACCGGCACGCGCACATATAGCAGGTCGTTGTTTTAACCTCATCGCTGACCGGCGGCGATGTGTCGACGTTTTCGGTTTTCAGAGAAGTACTTTGGGACATGTCATCTTCAGAAATACGAGTGGCGAGGTACCGTCAACGAACCCTACCTTCATGCGCTTCGGTTGTGAACGACTGGACGCTTGAAAAAGAACTCCATTCGACCGTTATCAACGCTCGATCGGCACGCCAACCAAGCTGCCCCATTCCGTCCACGAGCCGTCATAGCTCCTGACGTTTTCATATCCGAGCAACTGTGTCAGGGCAAAATAAGCCAGCGTCGCGCGGTGGCTAAGTCGGCAATAGGAAACAATGCTTTTATCCGGCGTCGCGCCGCGGGCCTCTAACATCGCGCGAAGTTCGTCAGCCGGCTTAAACGAAGTATCTTCGGTAACCATATCCTCGAAATGCAGGTGGTGCGCACCGGGAATGTGACCGAGGCGCTCGCCCCCATGATTCGGCGTTCCCGGAGGGCTCAGCAGTTCACCGTGATATTCCTGCGGTGAGCGGTGGTCGAGAATCACTGTGTCGGCATCGCTGATCGCCGCCAACACGTCATCGCGCGTTGCCCGCATGTTTGCGGCATTCTGGATTTGAATAGGGGCGTAATTCGCGGGTGCGATCTGCGGCACATCCTGTGTCATGGGACGGCCCTCGTTTTCCCAGCGAACCCTTGATCCGTTGAGGACGTAGGCGTTTTCGTGACCGCAATATTTGAACACCCACCAGGCATAGGTGCCGAACTGCACCATCGGATCACCGTAGAATACGACGTCGGTGTCGTTGCTGATTCCCGCGGCTGCACAGCGTTCGGCAAATGTCTCGGGCGTCGGGAAATTCCGTATATCAGGATCCCAAAGCATGTCCTTCCAGTTCCAAAAAACGGCTCCCGGGATGTGCGCCTGGTCGTAGTTCACGCTGTCGGTCATGTTGAGCGCGATAACCCGAGTGTTCGGATCGTCGAGGCGGGCTTCCAGCCAGTCGGAATCCACTAGCGCATTCGGCGGTTTGGTCATTTTGTCGCTCGTCCCATCGTTTCGGTTTGCGCTGTGCCGTGATGTCGCCACATTGGATGTCAGTTTGGTTGCCGGCGCTTAGGTGACGGCGTCAATCTGATCATCGCTTAGTCCACCTGGCACAATCGTGACCGGAATGCGCAGTTTGTCGATGATCTTCTTCATCAGGAATCTAATCAAGGGACCGGGTCCCCGGGTGCCGGTCGCTGCCGCCAAGACCAGTATACGGATTTGACTGTCCTCGTCGATCAACTGGACCAAGGCTGATTTTATATCGCCTTCCTTGATGTAGAGGATCGGCATTTCACCGCCCGTCAGCTCGGTGACAGTCGCCGCATAATCCTGCAGCATTTGTTCGGCTGCGTCGCGCGCTTCTTCGCGCATCAAATTGCCGATCGCCGCCCAATGCTGAAAATCGGCTTTGCGCACGACGCGCAGCAAGCCTACACGGCCGCCGGTCCGCTTTGCCCGCAGACTTGCGAACCGCAGTGCGACACGCATTTCCGCTGTGTTGTCGACAACAACGAGAAAGACATTTGGCTGGCTCATGGCGTCGCGACGGCCTTGCGGTGCGGCGTTTGGAGTTTCGATTGACGGTTGATCGGTCATAGCAGTTTTAGACGTTTCGGAAGACAATGCCGGCAAACCACCCTGCGGCCAACGCTATTAAAATCGCAATCACGCCATAGAGCGACGGGTGTTGGTTTGCGAATTCGAACACGTTGGCTTCGAAGCCGGATTTGCGCACCTGCAGCGGAGTATCGGTTCGGTCGATGATGGCACCGCCGGCGACCAAATATATAGTCGCAGTATATTCGCCCGTCGGCACGCTGGAGGGAAATTGTACTTGAGTGCGGAACAACCTGTTGCCGAGAAACTTGATCTCGCCGAGCTCGGTGCTGAACAGCCCAACTTGTTGCTTGTTGCGGATGAGGGCGGCGGCAAACTCGGCGATCTCATCTTCCGAAGCTGAAGTCAACGGTTTTACAGAAAGGTTTTCTGCACCTATCTGTTCGCGTTGCAACACTGCCTCGGGCAACAGATCTGACAACGGCCGTGACGCCGCGACGTGGTAAAATCCGGGCACTTTTTCGAAGGTTAGATTGTCTGCATTGATCCAGACGCCGCCGACCCGTGCCTTGCGGCGTACGACGACGCGGCTTTCCGGAGCGCGTACCACGACAATAATGTCGCCGGCGCCCTCTGTCGCGCCAAACAGCAAGACCTCGGCGCCGGTAAAACCAGTCGTAATGGCGATCAGGTCTTCACTAAGATCGGCAACGAGTGGCGATCCGCTCTGCCGTGGCTGGCCTGGTGATTGGTCTGGCGTCTGTCCCAGTGCCGGCGCGCCGGCAATGCCGGCCACCAGGAACACTAACAGTGTTGTGTGGCGAAAGGTTTTCATCCGCCAAATCCTGAGATTTCTCTGATAGAGAATACGTCGAAGGGCGTCGACACGAGATCGTAGGCAATCTTGGCGCAGACGGCCAGAACCATCAGCGCCAGCAGGCCGCGCAACTGTTCTCCCCGCAGTCGACCACCAACCTTTGTCCCCAATTGTGCACCAATCACCGCGCTGGTTAGCAGTATCAAAGCCAGCACAATGTCGACGGTTTGGTTGGTCGTCGCCTGTAGGAAAGTCACGCTCGCAGTGACAAATATGATTTGGAACAGCGACGTTCCGACAACAACGGCCGTCGGCATGCCAAGCAGATAAATCATCGCCGGAACCATGATAAATCCGCCGCCGACGCCCATGATCGCCGCCAGGATGCCGACCACGAAGCCAATGCCAATCGGCACAAGCGCACTAATATAAAGGCGCGAGCGGCGAAAACGCATTTTCAATGGCAACCCGTGCAGCCACGTATGCTGGTGCAATTTACCGCGGGTTGCCGTTCCAGCTTGGCGCCGCAGCATCGTCCTGCCGCTTTCGACCAGCATCATTAATCCGATGGCGCCGAGAAAGAGAACGTAGCTCAGCGCAATCAGCAATTCGACTTGGCCTAACTGGCGCAAAAGCGTGAAAATTGCCACGCCAACCCCGGATCCCGCGATGCCTCCGGCCGTTAGCACTAATCCCATTTTGAAATCGACATGGCCTCGTCGCATGTGCGCCAACGCGCCAGAGACCGAGGCGGCGACGATTTGGTTGGCCTCGCTGGCGACCGCGACGGCGGGTGGTATGCCGATGAAGATCAACAGCGGCGTCATCAGGAACCCGCCGCCGACGCCGAATAATCCCGACAAAAAACCGATGGCGCCGCCCAATCCCAGGATCAGGAATACGTCGACCGACATTTCAGCAATCGGCAGGTAAATGTTCATCGGTCGGCCAACTCTTGCCGTGGGGTCGTGATTGCCAGGTTCAAGTGCTCGCGCCGGTCTCCACGGGCAGCCCTGCGGCTGTCCAAGCTAGAAGGCCGCCGGCCATGCGGTATATTTCGCCCTCATAGCCGGCGTCGATTAATTGCTCCGAGGCCATGCCGCAACGCTGACCGCTGCGGCACTGGAAGATCAGTGTTTTGTTTTCCGGCGGGGAGACTGCGCTAGGGTCGAATTGCGACATTGGCATTGGGGTCACACCGGCGATATGCATTTCGGAGTATTCGTGAGGTTCGCGCACGTCGATGATGTAGGCGGTACCGTCGTTAAGTTTTGCCAGCACCACTGTTGGTTCGAGGAATTTTACCTGCTGCGTCATTTTAATAGGGCCTCTGGGAATAATGCGTGAGCTTGGTGCTGTTCATGGGGCGGCCCCTACGGCAGATTATCGGCTCAAGCGCCTGATGCCGTGCGCCGGCCCGCATCGGCAGTGGTCTGCACGGTGGATGTGTCGTCGGTGCAATAAAGATTGTACAGGGTTTGCAATATTGCGTCGGCCTCCGGACTGGCGATCGAATAGAAGATCGTTTGTGCCACGCGACGAGTCTGCACCAAGTTGTCACGGCGCAGTCGCGCCAGGTGTTGCGATAGCGCTGACTGACTGAGATCGACCAGCCGCTCGAGTTCACCGACGGATCTTTCATTCTCGCTTAAATGGCACAAAATTAAGAAACGCCTGTCGTTCGCCAACGACTTGAGTAATCTGCTCGCTTGTCCAGACTTATCTTTGAGCGCGAGGATGTCCATAAAATTAGTATATTCGCATATTAGAAAATCGGTCAATCGAGATAATGCCAAATTGAGGCTTGCGGTGCCGTCGGATAATCGCACTATGACTCGCTCCGAAAAATTCCGATCGGTTTAATTCATGGATGTACTCGACACGTCCGGGCTCAAATGCCCGCTACCGGTTTTGAAGGCTAAGAAAGCGCTTAAGACGATGGCGGCGGGCGACCAGTTGACAGTCATCGCCACCGACCCTGGAGCGATGAAAGATTTTCATCATTTCTGCGAGGCGTCCGGCGATACCTTGCAAAGCGCGACCGAGGTTGATGGTGTGTTGACGTTTGTCATCAGTAAAGTGGGTTGATGCTTTTCTACTTCGGGCGGGGAACCGTGCGGTGAAAGTCGACGATGTCGCCTACCGTACAATTTGGTGCGATGACGATGGCTGGTCTGTTCGAGTTATCGATCAAACCCGGCTGCCCCACCATTTCGAAGTGGTGTCGCTGACGTCGCTGGACGCGGTGGGTCAAGCAATCCGGGCGATGATGGTTCGCGGAGCCCCGCTGATCGGCGCGGCAGCGGCATACGGGATGGCCTTGGCGATGCGCGAAGAAACATCCGATGCTGCAATCGATTTTGCCTATGATACGTTGATTGCCACACGCCCGACCGCGGTCAATCTGCGCTGGGCGCTCGACGATATGCGAGAGCGGTTGCGCAACCGACCGCACGACGCGCGGGTCGGTATCGCCTACCAACGCGCCGCCGAAATCTGCGACGAAGACGTCGCGATCAACAGTGCGATCGGCGACCACGGTTTGGCCTTGATCCGCGAGGCCTACGAAGCCACCGGCAAAGACCGGCCGGTCAATATCCTTACCCATTGCAACGCCGGCTGGTTGGCCACGGTCGATTGGGGCACCGCGTTGTCGCCGATCTACAAGGCGCACGATTTAGGCATACCGGTCCATGTTTGGGCCGACGAAACGCGGCCGCGCAACCAAGGGGCCGCGTTGACCGCATGGGAGCTTGGCCGTCACGGTGTTTCTCACGCTGTGGTCGCCGACAATGCCGGTGGTCATATGATGCAGCACGGCATGGTCGATCTGTGTATCACCGGCACCGACCGGACCACCGCGCACGGCGACGTCGCCAACAAGATCGGCACTTATTTAAAGGCGCTGGCTGCGCATGATAACGGCGTACCGTTTTATGTCGCATTGCCGTCGCCGACCATCGACTGGACGGTCACCGATGGGGTGCGTGACATTCCCATCGAACAGCGCGACGAAACGGAGGTCACCCAAATCGCTGGCCGAGCGCCCGGCGGAGAAGTTGTCACCGTGCAACTCACCCCCGATGGGACGCCGGCGGCCAACTACGCCTTTGATGTGACGCCGGCACGCCTGGTCAGCGGGCTGATCACCGAACGGGGTATCTGCCCGGCCAGCGCCGGCGGTTTGTCAGCGCTGTTTCCTGAGCACGCCAGCGAAGCAATTTCGGACCAACAGGGCGTTGCATCGCCGGCGAAATTACCGTCGGCTTGAGACCGATTTGTAGGAACGACACTATATCGTTTGTGCTTTA
>JAPUHN010000339.1 GCA_027297685.1 Alphaproteobacteria bacterium
TGGCCATGGTCTTACGCTTGGCCGTGGTCTTGCGCTTGGCGGGCGACTTACGCGCTACCGTCTTGCGGGCGACCTTCTTACGGGCAATCGTCTTACGCTTGGCCGTGGTCTTGCGCTTGGCGGGCGACTTACGCGCTACCGTCTTGCGGGCGACCTTCTTACGGGCAATCGTCTTACGCTTGGCCGGAGCCTTACGTTTGGTGGTTACCCGTGAACGGGCGGTGGTTTTTCTTGTAGTCGATCGGCGCGCGGTCGACTTGGCTTTCAGCTTTCGTGCCGTAACGGATTTCTTTTTTGCAACAGCCATCTTATGGCCTCATGTGTAGTTGTAACCAGGGCGCTCGGAGAAGTGAGCAGTAATAATCTCGCGCATCCCTAAGCCTCGATGGTTAATAAAACGTGACTATTTCCAACGATTGTATTCGTCGTTTCGCCACTTTCCGTTGGAGATTTCGGCGTATCGACGCTCCCCGGAGGCCCGATGACGATGTGTAGATGTGCGCCGGCAGAAACTGGGGCGTCTATTCCCATTGGTTTTTATGCACACTCGTAGCTTCAAATTCGCGTGGAAATAGGCGCAATTTGCCGAATTTAGACGAGCTAAAATCGTCTGCGGGACAGCACTTTGTGCAGTTCGACGAGATGAGTCCCGGTCGCGCCGGACGGTGTCGGCGAGGCGGCCTGGGCAAACAAAAGTGCGGCGCGTTCGGCCGGTTACTTTGACTCGGCTGCAAAAACGCCGTCCCATTGGGGGACCGGCGGCGCGAGCTCGAAGCCGGCGATGCGATCATCGTATACATCGTAGAGCGAATCGAGTTCGAGGTTGCGGGTCAATGGCATCGAACGGATTTGGACCATCCGTTCACGAGCGGCACGCCAATTTTGCGATCGGTAGGCAGCCAGCATTGCGTCGTGGGCGGCGCGAAGATTTATAAACTGGGGATCGCTGGCCAGCGCCTCGTCGCCGAGCAAGGCAAAAATGCGTTCGGCTTTGGATTTGCCTTTCACACGGGTCAAATCGAGCTCGAGTAGCGCCATATCTTTCGTCTGGTTTCGAGGTTCCTCGCCGACGATGATGACCACGCGGTAGACTTTGGTCAGCCCCTCGAGGCGCGAGGTTAGATTGACGTTGTCGCCAATCACCGAATAATCGAAGCGTTGCTCGGACCCCATATTGCCGACGCAACATGTGCCGGTGCCAATACCGATGCCGACGCGGATCGTTCCCAGCTTGAAAGCGTCGCTTGCACCGTCGGAGCTGCTGGCATTCTTGTCGTTCAGCACGGCCAGGTTTTCGCGCATTTCGAGCGCTGCTTAGCAGGCGTGGCGCGCATGGTTGGGATCGTCGAGCGGCGCGTTCCAGAATGCCATTACGGCATCGCCCATATATTTGTCGACGGTCCCCTCGTGTTCGTGGATTGCGCTCGTCATGGGCGTAAGAAACGAATTTACGAATCCGGTAAGGGCTTGTGCGTCCAACTGTTCCGATATCGGCGTAAAATTACGCACATCGCAGAACAGGATCGACATCTCGCGCAGTTCGCCGCCGAGGCTGATCTTTTTGGGATTTTTGGCCAGCCTGTCTAGAACCGCTGGCGACATGTAGCGGCCGAACGCAGACTTGACTTCACGGCGGTCCGACTCGCTTTGCAGGTAACTCGTCATCGATGCGATCACAAAGACGGCGGTCGTCGTGAGGGTCGGATACAGTGGCGTCGTCAACAGCCCTTCATCGGTAAACAGCGTCCAGGAGTAAAAGCTGCCGAGGCCAATGAACGTTATCATGACCAACCCTTCCCAGGCGGCGCCGGTAATGACGACGGTGTTGGCAATGGAAACGCTGGCGGCAACGGAAACGCCGGCGGAAACGGAAACGCCGGGGCGAACGGTAACGCTGGGGCGAACTGTGGTGCAGGCGGCGGAGGTGGCGGCGGCGGCCAAGAATAGAATTCGCGTTCCCGGCGGCAAGCATCGCCTCACCGCTTCGGCGGCGGTTTCAATAGCCCTACATTTTCGAACCGACTAGGCGGCGCGGTTGGCGCGTTTGCGCTCGTGTTCCTTCAGGTACCGCTTGCGGATGCGGATCGCGGCGGGGGTAACCTCGACCAACTCGTCGTCGTCGATGAACTCGAGCGCATATTCCAAGGTCACCCGCACCGGCGCCGTAAGAATCAAATTCTCGTCCGTACCGGCGGCGCGGATATTGGTCAGCTGCTTGGCTTTCAGCGGGTTGACGGTGAGGTCGTTGGCGCGGCTGTGGATGCCGACCACCATGCCCTCATAGACCTGCGCGCCATGGCCGATCATAAGTTGGCCGCGTTCCTGCAGGTTGAACAGCGCGTAAGCGCGCGCCATGCCGGTATCGATCGAGACCAGCACGCCGCGCTGGCGTTGCGCCAGTTCGCCGGCGACGCGCGGTCCGTAGTGATCGAAGGTGTGATACATCAGCCCGCTGCCCGAGGTCTGGGTCAAAAAGATCGAGCGCACACCGATGAGCCCGCGCGTCGGCACCAGGTAGTCGAGGCGCACTCGGCCGGCGCCGTCGGGCACCATATTCTTGAGCTCGGCCTTGCGCTGGCCGAGCAGCTCCATCACCGCGCCCTGATGCTGTTCTTCCACATCGACGGTCAGGGTCTCCCACGGTTCGTGGATCTCGCCGTCGATCTCCTGGAGGATCACCTCGGGCCGCGAGATGGCGAGCTCGTAGCCTTCGCGGCGCATGTTTTCGATGAGGATCGACAAATGTAATTCGCCCCTGCCCGACACCTTGAAGCGGTCGGCGGAGTCGGTCTCTTCGACGCGCAACGCCACATTGTGCAACAGCTCTTCGGTCAAGCGGTCGCGTAAATTTCGGCTGGTGACGTATTTGCCGTCCCTGCCGGCGAAGGGCGAATCGTTAACCTGGAAGGTCATCGCGATGGTCGGTTGGTCGACGCTCAGCGGCGGCAGCGCCTCGACCACCGCCGGGTCGCACAGGGTATCGGAAATGTTCAATTTATCGAGGCCGGAAAAGGCGATGATATCGCCGGCCACCGCTTCTTCGCGCTCGATCCGCTCGAGCCCGTGGAACCCGAGGATCTGCAAAAGGCGGCCGTGCCGCTGGCTGCCGTCGGCCGCCGCAATGGTGACCTGGGCGTTGCGCCGGGCGCGGCCGCGATCGATGCGGCCGATGCCGATAACGCCGACATACGATGAATAATCGAGCGCCGAGACCTGCAGACGGAAAGGCCCATCGCGGTCGACCACCGGTGGCGTCACATGGTCGATGATGGTCTGGAACAGGGCACCCATGTCGGCCGCGCCCTCTTCCGGGATCCCGGACTTCAGGTCCAGCGTCGCCCAGCCCTGGGTCGCCGAGGCGTAGACCACCGGGAAATCCAGCTGCTCCTCGCTCGCGCCCAGGCGGTCGAACAGGTCGAAGGTCTGGTCCACCGCCCAGTCGGGCCGGGCGCCATGGCGATCGACTTTGTTGATGACCACGATCGGATTCAAGCCCTGGGCGAAGGCTTTGCTGGTCACGAAGCGGGTCTGAGGCA
>JAPUHN010000034.1 GCA_027297685.1 Alphaproteobacteria bacterium
AAGTCGCCGGCGGCGCCAAACGGGTCTTTGCCCATGTAATAACCGAACTCGGGATGACCGAGCGCTTGCGCCATATATTCGGCGACGCTGATCGGCCCGTCGGCCTCGATACGCTGCGCCAACAACCGGGCGAGGTCGTTCCGGGGCGCGTTCGCGCTCACTCGCCGGCAGGTGTTGGCGATGGCCGACGGTCGAGCGGTGCGTGTGAGCTGGCGCGGTAGATAAAGTAGATACCCGCCACCAGCAGCGGCACAGACAACCACTGGCCCAGGGTGGTGCCGTTGACCAGGAAGCCGATTTGGACGTCCGGTTCGCGGAAAAATTCGACGATAATGCGGGCCACGCCATAGCCGATCATGAATATCCCCATCAACAGGCCGGGCCGCGTGCGCACCTTGGTGAACCGCACCAGGGCGAACATCACGAGAAAAAGGACCACACCTTCCAGCGCCGCCTCGTACAGCTGGCTGGGGTGGCGGGGCAGGTCGCCGCCGCCGGGAAACACCACCGCCCAGGATACGTCGCTGACGCGGCCGTACAGTTCGCCGTTGATGAAGTTTGCCAGACGCCCGAGCAACAGGCCGATCGGCGCCGCACATGCGACCAGGTCGCCCAGCGCGAACATGGGAATTTTTCGCCGCCGCGCGAACCAGACGGTGGCGACAACGACTCCGATTAGCCCACCATGGAACGACATGCCGCCTTGCCAGACGAAAAACACTTCTAATGGGTTATCGAGGTAATAGCCGGTTTGATAAAATGAAACGTAGCCTAGTCGGCCGCCGGCGATGACGCCGATAATCGCCCAGGTGAAGAAGTCGCTGAGCTGGGCGCGCGTCATGATGTGTGGCGGCTGGCGCAACAAACGGCCGATGTACCACCAACCGGCGAGCAGCCCGAAAATGAAGGCAAGCGCGTACCAGCGGATGACCAAAGGGCCGATGGCGATGGCGACCGGGTCTATATCAGGAAACGGCATGGGTCCTCACGACGCGGCGCGCCGGGCTCGCTAACTGTTGCGCCACGCTACCGATTTCACCGGTAGGGGTCGCTGGTATCCAAAAAGTCCTGAACATAGGAACGCACACCATCCTCAAGCGATATGAACGGCTCATCGTAGCCAGCCTCGCGCAAACGGTCTATTCGCGCTTGCGTGAAGTACTGGTACTGATCGCGCACATTATCCGGCATATCGAAATACTCGATACGCGGTTCAACCCCCTGGGCGCTGAATATCGCGTTCGCCATGTCCTCGAAGGTCCGCGCCTGGCCGGTGCCGACGTTGAAAAGGCCGGATATGCCGTAATTGTCATATAGCCACAGCATGATACGCACGCAATCGTCGACATGGACGAAATCGCGCAACTGGCCACCGTCGCCATAATCGGGGTGTTCCGACTTAAACAGCCTGGCCTGACCCGTCTCCTTGATCTGCTGCCAGAACTGAGGAACCACGCTGCTCTGGCTGGCCTTGTGGTACTCGTTGGGGCCGTAGACATTGAAGAACCTAAGCCCGGCCCACTGGCCCGGCAGGCGCGTCATGCGGTCGGCGTAACGTGCCACGGTGCGGTCGAACAGCACCTTCGACCAACCGTAGGGATTGAGCGGCCGCAGTTTGCCCATGGCATTCAGGGAGCATTCGTCATCGAACCCGGCTGCGCCATCGCCGTAGACGGCGGCCGACGATGCGTAGATCAGCCGCACGTCGCGGCGCACGCAGATGTCCCACAGAGCCTGGCTCAAGCGAAAATTGTTGGCAACGATGAGGTCGACATCGCGCTCGACGGTCGATGTAACGGCGCCCAAGTGGAAGATCATGTGCACCGAGGCGATGTTCGAGGATAGCCAGCTCATCAAATCGTCCGGCGTTATCAGATCGGTAATCTCGCGCTTGGCGATGTTACGCCATTTGCCTTCGTTGCCGAGGAAATCGCAGACGACAATTTCTTCGCCGCCGCGCTCTTCCAGCGCAGCGACTAAATTGGATCCGATAAAGCCGGCGCCACCGGTTACGACGATCATAGGCGGTCTCGTCCTGAACTTCGGGACCTTATACGCATATGGCCCGATGCCCTGCAATGCACCGACATATGGACTTGCGGCGGCGCCCGCCGACACCATATGGTCACGCTAACGAGGAGTTTTATCATGCAAACACGTAACCGATTGCTCGACGATTTGGCGCGCGTGGCCAATGGCGCGGTCGGTGTGGCCACTGGCATGCGCGAAGAAATCGAAGCCCTGGTGCAGCAACGTGTCGAGCGGGTGCTCGGCAGGCTGAATTTGGTGACGCGTGAGGAATTCGAGGCGGTCAAGGCGATGGCGGCGAGGGCGCGCAGCGAGCAGGAAGTGCTGAAAAAGCGCATCCACGATCTGGAAACCAGACCGCTCGATAATAACGAATAAGCGCTCCGCTGCAGCCTTAAATCTAGAATAGCGAGCGCCCAATACTCCAAGTCGAACCGGTCACTAGCGCGCGTTTTCCCGATAGGTCGATGTCCAGGTGTGGCTCCCTCGACAATGAGTGATTGCTATCAGGCTACCGAGACCGGTGGAAAGGCCGATTACTTTTATAAAGCCGGAAACGGGATTCAAAATCGTCGATAACCGCCTGCGCTTGGCCCGTCCGCCGCAACAGCTCGATCGCGTTTTCTTGCGCGCGCACGGCGTCGGCAAACCGTCCGGATTCGGCATAGGCCGCAGCCAGGGTGTCGAGGAAACCGGGCTCACTGGCGTTCGATGTTTGGGCGCGCTCGGCGAGTTCCACGGCACGTCGTCCGTCACGGCGATCCGCCGAAGGCATGGTGGCGAGATCCCAAGCCAGGCTATTGAGCGCCGCCGTGAGATTGGGGTTTAGCTTGAGGGCCTGCTCGTAGTCGGCAATCGCCCGGTCGAAATCGCCCTTGTCGGAATAGGTGATGCCGCGGTTGCTGTGGGCGATCGCGATATTATTTACGGTTTCTGTGCCCGATTGTATCAACGTTGTGCAGGCGTTGATGCCTTGGACGGGGTCTCCCGCTTCGCACAACGCCCAGTTTTGGTTTCGCGATTGCGCTGCGGCGGGAGCGGCGAACAGGACAAAGAAAATTGTGGCAGCGAAAATGTATCTCATGGCGCGCAACTTAATCGGTTACCAGGCCAATTGCGACGCCGAATTACTGCACCGGAATCGGAGCCGGACACGTATTGAAATTGGCGGTCATCGCTGCAATGACAACCGACAGTGGACAACAACAGCGATAAACTTCAAAGTTGAAATCAAAGCGTTTGGGCGCACGCACTTTAGGAGGAAAATTATGGTTCGCAAGACGGCGGATGAGTACGATCAGGAACTACTCGATCTTTACGACAGCTATGCTCACGGTCTCATCGAGCGGCGGGATTTTATAAGCAAAGCTGGGAAATATACCGTCGGCGGGCTCACCGCGACCGCCCTTCTCAGCGCATTGTCGCCCGATTATGCGTATGCCAATCAGGTCGATGAAAAAGACCCGCGCATCAAAGGCGAAACGATCGAGTACGCGTCGCCGGAAGGCCACGGAACAATACGCGGCTTACACGTCCGGCCGGCCGCCGGCGGATCGCGCGGCAGCGTCGTCGTGATCCACGAAAATCGCGGCCTCAACCCCTACATTGCCGATGTCGCGCGGCGCGTCGCCGTCGCCGGGTTTACCGCCCTGGCGCCCGATGGGCTGACCCCGCTGGGGGGCTATCCGGGAACGGACGAAGAAGGCAAAGCGATGCAACGGACGCTGGATAGGTCCAAGCTTCTGGCGGATTTCATCGCCGCGTTCGACCATCTCAAGGCCGACACCAGCACAAATGGTAAAATCGGCGCCGTCGGGTTTTGCTATGGCGGCGGTGTCTGCAATGTGTTGGCGGTTCGCCGGCCCGAGCTCGCGGCATCTGTGCCGTTCTATGGACGTCAACCGAAAGCAGCCGACGTTCCCAGCATTAAATCGCCGCTGCTTCTGCACTATGCGGGGCTCGACAAGCGCATCAACCAAGGTTGGCCCGACTATGAAGCGGCGTTGAAGGCGAACGGCAAGGCGTTCACCGTACACTTCTACGAGAACGCCAATCACGGTTTCCATAATGACACGACGCCGCGATACGTTATGGCGGCGGCGGAACTCGCGTGGTCGCGGACGATCGATTTCTTTAACGCACATCTTGCGTAAGCGGGCCGCCGCTTGACCAAATCGTCCGCCATCGGCGGCTAGCGGCTACCATCGCGTCGTTTGGCACGATCGCTCGCCCGGGAAACGTGCCGGAGTGCGGCAAGAGAACGCCAGGTTGGGCAACGCTTGCCAGTGGGTTCTTGGCCCGTCACGCCGCCGGAAGTTTCCCACAGACATGGTGGTTGCGGCGCAACAAGACTCCATGACAGTCTACACCCAATAGTGTGTTTCGACATTTGATGCACAATATTTTGTGTTTATGCCGAGACAATCGGATGGCTCGCACGATGATCGGCGCATCGCGCGTTGGAGGCTCAGGAATGGCTGTCGTTACGACCAATTACGTCCACCACAACGTCCATCCTCTCGACCTTGTAGAGGAAACTATTGCGTCGCGCGATTGGGCGCTGGAACGCACAGCGCGCGATGAATTGTTGGCCGAAGTGACAGGGCGATGGTGCGACTACCACGTTATGTTCAATTGGACCGACGAATTGGGGGCGCTGCAGATGACCTGCGCGTTCGATATGCGTACACCGCAAGATCGCCGGACGCTGGTGCACGAACTTCTTGCGCTGCTCAACGACCGGTTGGGGATCGGCCATTTCGATGTCGGTTCGGTCGATGGCCTGCCGGCCTACCGCCATGCCCTGCTGTTGCGCGGCGCCGCTTTGTCGGCCGAGCAGATCGAAGACCTGCTCGATATCGCATTGCACGAAATGGACCGATTTTATCCGGCCTTTCAGTATGTCGTTTGGGGCGATCGGTCGCCGGTCGATGCAATGGCGACAGTCGTCTTTGAAACGGTCGGCGAGGCCTGATACGGTCCAGCCTTGGGTTAGACCAGGGTAGAACACATGACCGATCACAAAAGAATATTGCTCGTCGGGTGCGGCAAAATGGGCAGCGCCCTGCTCAACGGCTGGCTAAGCCGGGGAACTCCGGCTGCCCATGTGTCTGTCGTCGAGCCGATGCTGCCACAATTGCCCGACGGCGTTACCGGCTGTGCCGAGGCTGCGGCGCTAGGTTCGGACTATCGTCCTTCCGTCATCGTGTTTGCCGTTAAACCGCAATCGATGGACGCGGTGCTACCCGGCTATGTCCAATACGCCGGCCCGGAAACGGTATTTCTATCAATAGCCGCGGGCAAGCCGATCGGATACTTCGAGGCGACGCTCACCGATGGCGCCATCGTGCGGGCGATGCCGAACACGCCGGCGGCGGTCGGCCGCGGCATTACGGTACTCTGCGCCAACGATCGCGTGTCGTCCCAGCAAAAGGCCGTTTGCACCGGGTTGATGGAATCGGTCGGCGAAGTTGCTTGGATCGACGACGAGGCGTTGATGGACGCGGTGACGGGCCTGTCGGGTAGCGGCCCTGCCTACGTTTTTCACTTGGTGGAGGCGATGGCGGCGGCGGGCGAGGCGGCCGGCCTGTCGAAGGATCTGGCGATGCAACTGGCCCGCGCGACCGTGGCCGGCAGCGGCGAATTGTTAACCCAGTCCGGCGATCCAGCGGGCACGTTGCGCGAAAATGTCACCAGTCCGGGGGGCACCACTGCTGCGGCGCTGGAAATCCTAATGGGGCCGGGCGGCTTGACCCAGCTCATGACCACGGCGATCGCCCGCGCTACCGACCGATCGCGCGAATTGGCGCAATAGGCCGCACCGTGCGATACTTGCGCCTGTCATAGTTTTGCCGAATTAGGACGGCACTGTGGGGGCAAACCACGGGTAGGATCCAATGGCGACAAAACCACGAAGAGACAAGCAGGCGCGCATTATCGACGCTGCATTGCGGTTGTCTGAAGAACGCGGCTGGACGGCAATAACCCTCGACGATATTGCCACGGCGGCCAAACTCGATATTGACGAAGTCTACCGGCTGACCCCGACCAAATCGGCGGTGCTCAACGCCTATGTCAGACGCACCGACCTGGCGGTGCTCGAGGTCCAGTCATCGGTGGATGACGAGGAAGCGGAAGCGAGCACGCACGATCGCTTGTTCGATGTGCTGATGCGCCGTTTCGAAGTGCTGCTGCCCGACCGCGCGGCGCTGGGAATGCTTTGCCGTGACCTGCCCCGCGACCCGGTATCGCTGGTCGCGGTGCTACCCCAGGCCCATTGCTCGTTCGGCCGCATGCTCGAGGCTGCCGGCGTGTCGACAAAGGGTCTGCGCGGGTTGGCACGCATACACGCAATCGCCGCCGTTTGGATGGCGACCCAGCGTACTTGGTTTTCCGATGAAGGCGAGGATATGGCGCGGACCATGGCCGTGCTCGACCGCAATCTACGCCGCATGGAAGAAACCGCCGGGCTCGTCCTCGGGTTGCGGTCCGCCGGCAAAACCAGCGAAACCTAATTGCCATTCCATTGATGACGATTTCGTTCGACGATTCCTCAAAGTGGACGTTCGAGTCGGCACGATTGTCGATGTGCAGGAATTCCCCGAGGCGCGCAAACCGGCGTTCAAATTGTGGGTCGATTTTGGCGCCGATTTGGGCACCCGCAAGACGTCGGCACAGATCACTAAGTATTACACGCCAGATGTCCTGATCGGCCGCCAAGTGGCCGCCGTGGTAAATTTTCCGCCCAAACAGGT
>JAPUHN010000340.1 GCA_027297685.1 Alphaproteobacteria bacterium
CCGCCAATGGCGGGGTCTTGGGATGTCCGACAAGCCTCGGTAAATCGCTTTAACTCACGCGACATTTTATCCGCCATACCGCGGCAGTCTTTAATCGTGAACGAATATTTAGCTCGCAGAGCCATAACTCTCATCACCCATCTATGGCGGTTGGTTAGCCCCGCATGTGATTCTGATGACCTCCCAGACAAACCCGATACCCGAAAAAGGGGTCAAAATCTGCCCCTAACCTTCAACCGCTCGCTCGACCGTATCCAAGGCTGACGTGACCAGCCGGCGCCCGTCTCGCGCACAATGGGCCGTCTGAACGTCGCACAGGTTCAAAATCGCTATTTTGTCACCCCGGTTGTCACCCGCGCCAAAAAAGAAGGCCGGCGGCGCTGGCCCATATAGCACTAACCTTTTGAAAGTATTGGGGTGGCTGAGGGGATTTGAACCCCCGGCCTCCTGGACCACAACCAGGCGCTCTAACCAACTGAGCTACAGCCACCGCCGAGAAGTGGGGTTGTGTAGTCCCCTGCGCCGGTCGGCGTCAAGCGAACCGGGCACCCCTTTCCTATTGGGCCGCGTAGGCGGCGAATTCAACCAGGCCGACATTGCCGCCGTTGCTGGTGACCACATCGAGGCGCAACGATTTGGCCGTGACGTCGATGGCGAAGCGATAGGGTTTGCTGGCATCGGGTAACTCGAAGGGGCCCAGCACTTCGCCTTTGTCGGTGGTGATCGTGAACTTGAAAATCTGCGCGGTGTTGTTGCTCATTGACCGGGTCCACACTTCGATGGCGGCGAGCCTGGCTTCGCGCGCCAGAGCGATTTCAACGTAGCCGCCATCGCCGTCGTCGTCGGTCGACCATTCGGTGGTGCGCCGCCCATCGATGGCGCTATTGGCGCCCCACGAGCCGTCGTTGGAGCCGCCGCCAAAGTTACTGCTGACGGCTACGATGCGCCCGCCCGCCTCGAGGCTGGCCAGGTTGAGCGGCCCCGTTGCGGCGGCCTTTGGCGTGCGGAAGGTCATCACCGAGCTTGCGTACAACGTGCCATCGGCCGCCGTGCCTTGGACGCGATAATAGTAGAGGGTGTCCGCTTTCAGGCCGGCAATCGCGGGATGGTGGTTTGTGTGGGCGCCGCCAGCCATGTCCTGGTCGACGGCAATCTGCCCAAACGCCGGGGTCTCGCCATACACCACCGAGCACGCCAGCGGAACGCTGGAAACAAACAGCAAGGTGCCGTCCTGTTCGCTCAGATCGGCGATACGCGGCGGCCCGTCGGTAAAGACATCCTCGATTGGCCGGATCGTTAACTCGGGCGCTTGTGCCGATTGGCCAGCCGATTGAGTGGCGAAGACAACGAGGGCTGCAAATAGAAGCGTTGCGGGAATACGTTTGATCATGGCCGCTCCTCCGACGGGTTTTTGTATATAGGGCGAAATATATTTAAATAAGCCGCCTGGCGTCATCTCACCATTAGGTGAAGGCGCTGGCCCGGGGTCGAAGCCTTCGCAAAACTTTTGCCCAGAGGCAGGCCGTGCGCCATAGTGCGCCCTGCCCGTCACCGTTGCCGCTGCAAAGCGCAACGTTAGATCTATCCAATAAAGAGCACGCACCATGCTGCAACTGGCAAAAAACATTTCGAGGCTGGGAACCGAGTCCGCGTTTGAAGTGTTGGCCCGCGCCGAGGCGCTGCGCCAGCAGGGTCGCGACATCATCAATCTGGGCATCGGCCAGCCCGACTTTCGCACCCCCGACCATATCGTCGAAGCGGCAGTGAAGGCGTTGCACGACGGTCACCACGGCTATACGCCGGCGCCCGGCATATTGTCCTTGCGCGCAGCGGTCGCCGCCGACATCGAGCGCACTCGCGGCGTCGCTGTCGACCCCGACCATATTGTCTGCGTACCAGGCGGCAAGGTGACGATGTTTTTTACCATTTTGATGTTCGGCGAGCCGGGCGCCGAAATCATGTATCCCAACCCGGGCTTTCCGATCTATGAGTCGGTGATCAACTATTCGGGCGCCAAGGCGGTACCGATCCCGCTGATCGAGGAGAAGGACTTTTCGTTCGACGCCGATGAGGTGCTGTCGTTGATCACCCCCAACACAAGGTTGATGATCCTCAACACGCCGACCAACCCGACCGGCGGTGCAGTGCCGCGATCGGAGATGGAAAAGTTGGTCGCCGGGCTCGATCGCCACCCCCATGTGGCAATTCTGTCCGACGAAATTTATTCCCAGATGACCTATGACGGCCATGACCATGTCAGCTTGTTGCCGTTCGAGGGTCTGCGCGACCGGCTGATCCTGCTCGACGGCTGGAGCAAAACTTACGCCATGACCGGCTGGCGCCTGGGCTACGCAGTGTGGCCGCAAGCCCTGGTCGACCACGCCACGCGTCTGGCGATCAACTGCCACTCTTGCGTCAACGCGGCGACACAGTTTGCCGGCATCGCCGCACTTGAGGGCCCGCAGGATTCGGTGCACCAGATGGTCGCCGCGTTCGACGAGCGGCGCTCGGTCATCGTCGACGGCTTGAACGCCATTCCAGGGATTTCGTGCCGGACGCCGAAGGGAGCCTTCTACGCCTTCCCCAACATTACCGGGACCGGCCGAAATGCCCGTGAGATTCAAGATACGCTGCTCGAACAAGCCGGTGTGGCCACCGTCGCCGGCACCAGTTTCGGTCATCTGGGCGAAGGCTATGTGCGGTTTTCATACGCCAATTCGGTCGATAATATTCGAACCGCGTTGACCCGCGTTGCGGAAACGCTGGCAAACTAGCGTTGCCTGTTATTTCATCACCTTGCTGACGTTTTAGGCATCAACCTGGCGAAAATTCAGACAAACCACTACGAATTCAATATGTTTGGCCGCTTAGGGAGTGGTCGGGGATTGGCACACTTCATGCTTATTTGGGATAGAGATCATCAAGGTGCCAGCGCGGCTGCACAATTCACCGCTCAACTGGGCGCGTAGAGGAAAGCAATAATTCGATGAAAAAAATTGAGGCGATTATCAATCCGTTCAAACTCGACGAGGTTAAAGAGGCCCTGAACGAGGTTGGCCTGAAGGGATTGACGGTTATCGAAGCCAAGGGGTTTGGCCGCCAAAAAGGCCATACCGAACTTTATCGCGGCGCCGAATATGTCGTCGACTTTTTACCGAAGGTGAAAATCGAATTGGTCATTGAAGACAATCTCGCCGAGCGTGCAATCGAGGCGATCCAGGAGGCGGCTCATACGGGTCGGATCGGCGACGGCAAAATTTTTGTCTCGACAATCGATGAGGCAATACGTATTCGCACCGGCGAACGCGGCGCAGAGGCCGTTTGACCACCCGATCTTCGCCGACGCTTACATATTACCAGATCCATTTAACGAAAACCGACAGGGGGTACCCACACGATGTCCGATATCCAAAATGTCATGGATATGATCAAGGAGCATGGCGTCGAATTCGTCGATCTCCGCTTCACCGACCCGCGTGGCAAGTGGCAGCACACGGCGCAGCACGTCTCGACGGTCAATGACGACTTCTTTACCGACGGCATCATGTTCGACGGCTCGTCGATCGCTGGCTGGAAGGCGATCAACGATTCCGACATGACACTGATGCCCGATCCGGCGTCGGCGATCATGGATCCGTTTACAGCCCAACCGCAAATGATCATGGTCTGCGACGTGCTCGAACCGACCACCGGCGAGCCCTATGCGCGCGACCCGCGCAGCACGGCGAAAAAGGCCGAG
>JAPUHN010000341.1 GCA_027297685.1 Alphaproteobacteria bacterium
GGCTATGCTGAGCAACTTGGTATCAAACGCCCATAAATTCGCCGACACACGGGTACGCGTATCGGCGGCGGCGATGGCCGACGGATTGCGGCTGACGGTCGAAGACGATGGCCCTGGAATAGCCGAAACGTTGCGCTCGGCTGCCTTCAATTGGGGCAAACGGCTCGACGAGGCACCGCCGGGAACCGGGTTCGGTTTGACCATCGTGCGCGACATCGCCGAGCTCTACGACGGCTCGGTGACGCTCGAGCAATCCGCCGATCTCGGCGGTTTACGGGTCGATATCGATCTGCCGGTGCCGCCCGGATTGGATAATTAATTGCCGGCGCGGACCGTGGTGTCGATTTGCCGCGCAGCGGTGTATCCGGCAAAAGCCGCTGACGTCGGCGCGTAACCGAGGGCGGCTTCGAATGCAGCGCCGAAAGGGCGGCCCGCCATCGTGCGAACGTTCGCCGGTATTGCCGCAGCGAGGTCGATCACCACCATTTCAGCACCGCCAACCTGACCTCTGATTGCCGCCAACATTTCAGCGGGCGCCACGATTCTCGCGACATCATCGGCGGCCCGTCCAGCGAGATCGCCTACCCTGGCGACCACAGCGCCCGTGCCCGCAGCGCTATCGACAATCACAAGGAATACATCGAGACCGCCAAGGTGCCCATCGGCGGTCTCGTTCGGGTGTCCATCGCGCTCGCGCGCCGCGAATAAAAAACCGTCGCGGGCCTGCTTGCCGGTCGCGGCCTGGGGTCCTGAGACCGGCACGACAAACAGGGTATCGAAACTGTGCGCCAACGCGGCATTGCTGAAGAGCAATCCGACCGCACCAGCCAACGACGCAAAAATCACCTTCAACGGAACACTCCTGTCATGAAAACGAATATTGATTATCGGCTTTGTCCGTCCCTCAACCTGCGGCGATGGCGTCGTAGTCGATCGGCTGGTGGCGGTCGATAAATCGCGCGAC
Source organism: Alphaproteobacteria bacterium (assembly GCA_027297685.1). Taxonomy (GTDB): domain Bacteria; phylum Pseudomonadota; class Alphaproteobacteria; order UBA6615; family UBA6615; genus JAPUHN01. Next base: position 965 of record JAPUHN010000341.1, read on the forward strand.
CTCCGGCATCGGATATTTCAACGACGTGCCGCAATTGAACAGCACCACCTGGTCGCCCCGGCCAACGCGCCCCTCGCCGACCGCCCGGCGTAGTGCGGCATAGGTGGTTGCACCCTCGGGACCCATCAGCAGGCCATCGCGGGTTGCGACTTCTTGCTGCGCAGCGGCGATTTCGGAGTCTGGCGCGGCAATCGCATAGCCGCCGCTCTCGCGCACCGCGGCCAAGATCATAAAATCGCCAAGCGCCACTGGCACGCGGATGCCGGCAGCGATGGTGTGCGCGTCGGGCCACAGCTCGGCATGGTCGGCGCCGTCTTGCCAGGCCTTGACGATCGGCGCACAGCCGCTCGCCTGCACACAGACCATGTTGGGCCGTTCTTCGTCGAGCCAGCCGATCTCCTCCAGCTCGGCAAAAGCTTTCCACATACCGATCAGGCCGGTGCCGCCGCCAGTGGGATAAAAGATCGCGTCGGGCACGTTCCAGCCCAATTGCTCGGCGAGTTCAAGGCCCATCGTCTTCTTGCCCTCGATCCGATAGGGCTCTTTCAAGGTCGAGATGTCGAACCAGTCCATCCGCTCCTTTCCCTCGCCGACGATTTTGCCGCAGTCGTGGATCAGGCCGTTGACCTTCCAAACCTTAGCGCCCTGCAACGCAATCTCGCGCACGTTCACATCGGGCGTGTCTTCCGGGCAGAATACGTAGGCCTCGATGCCGCATCGGCTGGCATAGGCGGCGAGCGCGGCGCCGGCATTGCCGTTGGTCGGCATCGCCATGCGCGAAACGCCCAGCTCCTTGGCCATACTGACCGCCAGGCACAGGCCGCGCGCCTTGAACGATCCGGTCGGCAACCGGCTTTCGTCCTTGACCAGAATTTCGCCAACCCCCAGCGCCCGCGCACAAATTGGCAAGCTCACCAACGGAGTCATGGGCTCCCCCAGCGAGACAATGTTTTCGCTTTGGCGAACCGGCAGAAATTCGCGATATCGCCACATGTCGGCGGGCCGAGCCGCCAGCGTCTCCTTGCTCAACGCCTGCGCCAACGCCGCCAGATCGTAGCGCACCAGCAGGGGCTTACCCGCCGCCGACAGACCATGCAGCCGGTCTGCGGGGTAGCGCTTACCTGTCGTCGAGCACTCGAGATGGCTGGTGAACGTCGGTCGGTCGCCGCTCAGGTTGGCGTTCGCCGGTGGACTCATCCCGGCAGGTCCCAGCCGATCCAATCGCACAACGCACGTCCCATGACCAAGTCCAGATCGCGGCCCGTAAGCCAGGGCAGTTCTTCGGTATACATGGTCACACACTGGCGGTACGAGCATGGCATCCGGCTCAAGTCGGTGCCCCAGAAGCAGCGCTCCGGGCCAAATGCGTCGACGATACGATGGATGTAATCGTGGAGATTGCGATAGGGGTAGGCTTCGCTCGAATGGGCCGGCGCGTCCGACAGTTTGACCGCCACATTGGGATGCTTTGCCAACGCGAGCAGATCGGGCAGGGTGGCAAACGCCGCGTCGTCTTTTTCGAACGGCGACGCGCCCAAATGATCGATCAACAGCGGTAGACCGGGATGGCGCTCGGCGATCTCGCCGACCGTCGGCAGGAAATTAAACGCGAGCAGTCCCAACGGCAGACCTTTCTCCTCGAGGGTTGCATAGATCCAGTCCATCGTGCCGTCGGTCGGCCAGTCTTCGCGTCCTGGCAGGATGAAGATGTAACGCAGGCCCAAAAAACCCGGCTGCTTCAGCCTGGCGTCGAGCAACTCTCGGCTTTCGTCGGGCGTGTCTGGCGGCACATGGCCAAGCACGGCGAATTTGTCGGGATGGGCCGCCGCCGCCGCCAGGGCCAATTCGTTTCCGCCCTCGACGGCACCCGGCGGGTGCAGCAGCACCGCATCGACACCCGCCGTTTCCATCTCGGCCAGCAGATCGTCCTTCGAATACGTCTCGATCTGTCGATGCCACGACGGCAACATGACGTTTTGCCAAATATGGACCTGTGAATCGACGACCAGCATGGCAGTTTCCCCCTCAGTTTCTATGCCCGTGTTTTTTTGCCCGTGCCCCGTTAGGCACGATCTCGCCTTCAGTTGTTCTATTAATCATACCTGCAATCGGCACGCGATAGGCCGAATAATCCGGCCACGAACAAGGCTAACGCACGCCCCGGGCCGTCGGCCAAACAGGTGTGCCCTTAACGAATTCTAAATCCCATTACGTTTCCTTAGCAGCCTGAGCGCAATCCATGTTGGGCGGCCTGCCAGCCTGTAGTCCGGTTATTCGTCTACAGCGCGCGCGGTCACCATTCCCAGCAAACGAACATTCGCGAGGGCACGGTGCAAATCCGGCAAATTTCTAAGATCAATCTAGCCCCCAATCTCAATCGCCTAGCGATTTCGCTGGCGTGCGCAGCATTTTTTTCCGCTGGCGCGTTCGCAGTTCAGTCGGCGAAAGCTCAATCCGACGGTGGACGTCAGGTCAGCAGCCTTGACGCCCAGGTAACCTACGACCAGCAGACCTTAAAGTCGTTCGCGACCGCCGCCGCCACCGTGTTAGCGCTGCGGAGCAATTACTATCCGCGAATTCGCGCTGCCGAGATCGCCGGCTCAGATGAAAAAGCGGGTCTCTTGTTCCAAGAAATGCGCGACCGAATGCACATCGCGATCGCCAATTCTGGTTTCTCCGCAGACCAATACCGAGCCATTTCAAGCGCGGCCAAAACCGATACCGCCTTGCGTGGACGGATTAACTCGATCCTCCGGGGCCCTCCGCCGGCGCAACAACATGTGCAAAATTTGACCCGCGTGACACCCCAGGCGCCCCAAGTTGCCGCCGCTCCTAGCAACGCAGCTCCGGTCACGGCAAATGTTGCGCCGGCGACGCCTCAGCTCGCCCCGCCGGAGACCAAAACCACCGCAGAAACGAGAACTGAACAACCCGTCGATAACGGCGCCCGCCAACGCCTCGAAGCCGAATTGAGCAAAACCAACGCCGAGCGCGATCGCTACCGGGCCGCACAGGCTGCGCTGCAGGAAAAAGTACAAAAGCTGGAGCGCCAGCTTTCGGCGGTAAAGTCACAGGATTCAAGGCTGCGTCAGCAACTCGATGCAAAGAAAAAACAAACGTTGGCGGAGCAGAAAAAATCAGCGGCGGAACTCGAAGCGTTGCACGGTGAAGTAACAAATCTCAAGGATGAACTGTCGACTGTTCAATCGCGCGATACTTCCCTGCGCGAACAGCTAGAGGCCGAAACGGTCCGCGCCGACGCCGAAAAAAGCAGCAAAGAAGCGAAGCTTGCGGCATTTCGCGGTGAGATTAAGCGCCTTGCGGGCGGTCTGGCCGCCGCCCAACAGGCCCTCGATTCGTTGGCTGTCGACCTTAAACCCGGTGAAAACCGGATCGCAGAGAGAAAGCCACCTTCTTTCGAGGCGCTTACCCCACTGCGCACTGAGCCCAACAGCATCGAGCGAATTTTGGCCAAGGTGCAGCCGCACTACGCAAAGCGCCAAGAGCTGGATAGTGAGATCGCTCGAATTCAAAAAGAACGCATGCACCGAGAAGCGGAGCGCACCTCCTTACACCGGGAAATCGCAGAGCTCAGCCGCGACCTTGCAGCAACTTATCAGGTCATGGCCGGGTTGATCGGCGAGCCGACAAACATCCCAGTCCCGGCCGAAGTTTTGGATATTCATAATGGAACCTACGCATTGGACTTTTCACAAGAGACAGCGCAGCTCTTCGAAGGCATTCCCACGCAGTTCGATTCAGCGCGCGCGGACCCACAAGCCAACATGCGGATCGACGACCCCATCGCATTGGGCATCGGTGATCCCGTCATCGAGCAAGGCGCGAGTGGGCCGGCGGACAGCGCCACAGTGGAGCCGAGCACGGTCGGTCCACTGCGTGTAAATCGCCCACCCGCGGTTCAAATCGCCACCGTCCCGGCGCTTGTCGTTGCCGAACCGGCGAACTCGACCGAGACCGCATCTCAGGAATTTGCCGGCCTGCCCACTGCCTACAGCGAGATCTCGATCGCCGACGTTCGGCCAAGCCACCAGATCGTTCGCGACGAAAACGAATATAGGCTCCCACCCCAACCGGAAATCGAACCGGCAACGCCTGACGTCGGCCAAACAACAAATTTCCGCAATAGCGTCGGCGGCGGTGTGGACGCCTACAGGGCCACCGACTATAACCGCGCCTATCAAATTTGGGCGCCACTCGCAGAGTCCGGTAACCGCAGCGCTCAATTCCATTTAGGCGCGCTGCATCTGGAAGGACGCGGCACGGAAGTCGATTATGCACAAGCCTATTTTTGGCTACGGGTATCGGCTTATAGCGGTGATGAGCGCGCATTGCCCCTGCTGACAATCGCCGCTGGGAAACTGACCAGCGAAGAAATCCGCGCCTCCGAGGATCAGGCGAAAGATTGGCTGCAACAGCGCTCGATCAAGGTTACCCAGTTCGACCAAGACAGTAAAAACCGCCTGTAATAGCAAGGTACTTATCAACGGCCGTTCGTTTGAACGGTATCGGAGGCTCTGCCTCTAGATTTAATATTCCCCTCGTATCACACCAGAACAATATCCTCCTGGAAACTAGCCGGAGGGCGTTGTCTCCCTGCCAATCGAGTGCAATGTTAGCGCTCACATCACCTTTAAAAAATTGGCAGAAATTCCATGACCGACACCATTCCGTTCCTAAAGCTCACCAACGAAGGCGCCCATAAAATCTTGTCCGCCGCCGTCGCCAAGGCAGCCGAGATGGGCGTTCCCCAATGCATTTCGGTTGTGGACCCCGGCGGCCACCTGATCTGCTTCACCAAGATGGACGGCGCCTTCGTGCAGTCGATCGATTCCTCGCTGCGCAAGGCGATGACGGCGGCGTCGTACGGCGAGCCAACCGGTCATATGCCCGAAGGCGTGGATATCAAACTCGCTATCGCCACCGACGGCAAGCGGATCAACTTGCCCGGCGGACTGCCGATCATCGTCGACGGCCACGTGATCGGCGCGATCGGCGTGGGATCGGGTACTGGCGCGCAGGATCTTGAAGTCGCAAATTCTGGGCTCGCGGCCCTTGAAAGCACGCAGAAATTCGACTGAGGGTCTGTCCATGATCTCGCGGGGGAAATTGAAATGAGCGCAACCGTTGGTGTGATTGGTCTTGGCGCGATGGGCTCGGCGATCGCCATCCGCCTGTGCCAGGCCGGTTTCGACGTCATCGGCATCGATCTGCTCGACCGCAATATGTCCGAATTGGAAAGCCATGGTGGACGGCGAGCGGCAACCCCGCGCGCGATGGCCGAGGAGGCCAATTTCATCATTACTTCGCTGCCGTCGGCCGACGCCTTCCACGAGGTCACCACCGGACAGACCGGCATTGCCGCCGCCAGCCGCTCCGGTATCGTCGTTATCGATACCTGTACGCTGGCCGTCGACGACAAGGCGGAAGCGGCGCGCCGCCTCGACGATATCGACATTACATTGCTCGATTGCACCGTGAGCGGCAGCCGCGCCACTTGCCTGGCGGGTGATCTAGCGACCTTCGCCAGCGGCGACAAGGACGCTTTCGACCGCAGCGCCGACGTCTTCGCCGCCTTTGCCAACCCGCTCCATTGGATGGGCGACTTCGGCAACGCCAGCCGCATAAAGTACGTGTTGAACTACCTGGTCTGCATCCACAATGCGGCGTCGGCGGAGGCGCTGTGTCAGTGGCCGCCATCGATGTTGGAATGGTGTTGAAGGTCGTAGAGCCACTTTGGACCACCAAGACCCCAACGGCCAGCCGCGTTCGCGGGCGTATTGAGTTAGTGCTCGATTGGGCTGCGGCGCGCGGACTGCGTATCGGCGACAACCCGGCACGCTGGCGCGGCCATCTGCAAAACCTGCTGCCTGCACGCAGGAAGGTGCGCCGCGTCCGGCACCACCCTGCACTGCCCTATGACAAGATCGCTGCATTCACCCATGACTTGCGAGCACAAGAAGGCGTGGCGGCGGCTGCGCTGGAATTTCTCATTTTGACTTGTGGGCGCACCAGCGAAGTTCTCGGCGCTAAATGGTCTGAAATCGACATGGACGCGGCACTGTGGATCGTGCCGTCGGAACGCATCAAAGCGGGCAAAGAGCATCGAGTGCCGTTACCGCCACAGGCCATGAAGGTTCTAAAGCGCA
>JAPUHN010000342.1 GCA_027297685.1 Alphaproteobacteria bacterium
TGCAGGTCCTCCGCGCGTAACTGCGTGTAGCGACGTAAATGCCGCCAGTCCTTATGGCCCGATACTAACGCGACCTGCTCAATCGAATACTTGGCCTCGAACAGCCGGGAAACAGCATCATGCCGCAGATCATGGAACCGCAGATCGGCAATGCCTGTGGACTTCGTGGCACGCTGGAAAGACGACGACACGCTCGCGGCCAAATACGGAAAGATGCGATCTTGCCCCCGGGGCTGGCGCAAGATAATCGCCAGCGGGTCGATTAACTGCCCGTTCAGCCGGAACGGCCCTGCCAGAAGCGGCACTTCCTGATGGTTCCCAGCTTTCTTGCGCGGGTCCTTCCTGTCGCGGATCAAGATGTTCCGCTTTTTCTCGTCTAAATCTGACCATTCAAGCCGCGTTATCTCGCCAAGCCGCATGGCAGTGGCCACGGCAAACAGCGTGATGTCCTCCATCGGGATGACCTTCTGCGTCTGACGCCGCCAGAACTCGAACAGCCTAATCAGTTCGGCATCGGTCGGTCGCCGGTCACGCTGATCAGTCGAGGCAATCTTACCCTGAGTTCGCAGCCAATCGCGGGCCGATGCTAACGCCGTCAACTGCTGCGTGGTGTCTAAGTCAATCAAAGCCGGGGATGCCCGCAGGATCGTCCCATAATAACCGAGGTCTTGCCCGATGGTGGCCGGACCTGCGCCTTCCTCGCGCCTTTCCTCAGCAAAATCCAGCACCGGCTTGGCCTTCGTCAAATTTACCATCCGATGCCGCCCGAGCCGTTCGCGCAACATCTTCATTGCGCTTGTCTTCGACCGGCCCATAGAGCCGTGCGCCTTTATGTATGCGTCGATTAAGTCGGCGAGCCGCGCCCGGCCAGTATCGACCGCTTTGTTCTCGTTGATCGCGTTCTCCGTGGCCGTGACCCACCGCTGGGCTTCTTTTTTCTGCTCGAGCACCTTTGACAAGCTCTGCCCATTTCGCCGCACCTGCGCCCGCCACCTGCCCCTAAACTTATATATCGATCCCATGATGCCCTCTTGTGTGCATTCTGTGTGCAGTCGAGGCTGCGCTGAAACCGAGTGCAGACTGCGTCGATTGCGTTCAGACAGTTCCTATATTGCACACAACTGCACACATTCAAGAGACATGCCGCTGATAATCTTGTTAAGACATTGGAATACATATACCATTTTAGCAGTAGCGTGCCAATGGGCCATTGGAGCCAGGAAGGCTTTGCCTCGTTCGTCCAGGATCAGTTCGGCGGCAACAATGCCTATCCGACTTACAAACGGCCGGAAGAGCTGGCGCAGATCATTTTATCGAACGATGAATTGCTGCCGATGGCCGATGTGATGGCCGACCGCAGCCGGCAAAAATATTTCGGCAAGCAGGACCCGTGGTCGAAATGGCGAGCCTACGCCCAGTCGTCGTCGTTCGTCGGCTACCTGATCGGCAAATATGGCACCACACCGTTCCACGCCATCTACAACAAGGCCGTCGAGGACATGGATTTCGACGCCGTCTTTGGGCGCTCCAAGGACCGTCTTATCGCCGATTGGATCGCGTCTGTGCGCCAGCAAAAACCACCGACCGACAGGGCTCGCAAGCTTTACGATACGCTAAATCAAAATATTAATAAATAGTTTTAACTATTTGTTATTTAACAGTTATATTAGACAGACGGGTCGGCGATCGTTCCAAGGCATGGCCTGCTCCAATTGGCCCGACAGGCGGAATAGCGTGGCCTCGTCGGCGAAGCGGGCGACCGCGTGGACCGACACCGGAAAGCCATCGCCTGTTTGCCCCACCGGCAGGGAAATCGCCGGTTGACCGGTCTGGTTGAACCAAACGGTGAACGGCGAAAACGCCGCCACCCGGTCCCAGTATTCATCGGCGTCGTCGAGCATCATATCGATCCAACCAAGTTTCGGCGGCAGGTGGCCGAGCCCCGGTGTCAGCAGCACATCGTAGCCGCGATGAAAGACCGCCATGTGCCGCCCCATGGCGTGCATGCGGGCCTGGGCCATGAACACATCGTGGCCGAAAACCGTCTCGCCCTTCTTGGCCGTCGCTGCGACAACGCGCTCGACCTCGCCGTCTTCGGGCAGCCGCCCCTTGGTCGGGTGCGAGCGGATAATCTGGGCCGCGTTCGCCGCCATCAGGGTGCGGAAGATGTCCTGAGATTCTTCGTTGGAAATCGGCGGATCGGCCGCTTCGACGATATGGCCAAGGCCCTCGAGGACAGCCAGGGTCTGGTCGAGCACCCGGCGGTGATCGTCGTCGGTCTTGGCTCCCGTCGCGCCGCCATAAGTGAAGGCGATGCGCAACCGGCCCGGGTCAGCGCCGACTTCCTCGAGGAACGGGCGCGCTGGCGGCGGCGCTGAGTAGGGATCGCCCTCGGCAGGCCCGCCGATGGCGTCAAGAAGCGCGGCATGGTCGCGCACCGTGCGCGACACGGTGTGCTCGGCCACCGTACCGCCGATGCGTTCACCCAACGTTGGCGCGAAACTGTTGCGCCCGCGCGTCGGTTTCATGCCAACCAGGCCACAACACGCCGCCGGCACCCGGATCGAACCGAAGCCGTCGCTGGCATGGGCTGCCGGCACGATACGCGCGGCCACCGCCGACGCCGCGCCGCCGCTCGAGCCGCCGGGCGTCAACGCGGCGTTCCAGGGGTTGATCGTCGGCCCATAGAATTGCGGCTCGCAGGTGATCGACATGCCGAACTCGCAGGTATTGGTCTTGCCGAAAATCGCCAGGCCGGCCGCTTTCAGGCGTTTGACCGTTTCGCTGTCTTCAGCCGGGACGACGTCGGCCATGAAGCGGCTGCCGCCGGTTGTTGGAATGCCCGCCATTGCCGCGCCAAGATCCTTGATCAGGTACGGTGCGCCCCTCAGCGGCCCGTCGGGCAAACCATCGGTGATGGCCTGGCGGCCGAAATCGTAGAGTTCCATGACGATGGCGTTGAGCGCGGGGTTGTGCGCTTCGGCGCGGGTAATCGCCGCCTCCAACACCTCCTCGGCCGCGACTTCTTTGCGCCGCACCAGCTCGGCCAGGCCGATCGCGTCGAAATCTTCGTACTGCTCGAATGCGCTCACCATACTTCTCCTCAGACCGCTCTGATCCCGCGGCGAGAGCTATGTTTCATCATGTATTGCGCGCGACTGCCGAATTGGTCACTGTCATCGCGATCGCATTATTCCCTAATTTCTCGCGGTCGGGAACGCCATGTCACGCATAAATCCGCTGACCGGCATCGTATTAGCCAGCGCCGCCGCGATCAGCTTTGCCGCAAATACCACCGCCTCGCCGATCGCCGCCGCAGGCGGCAGCACGGTGCTGACTTATCTGGCGCTGCGTTCGACGGTGGCCGCTCTGCTGGTGTTCGCGCTGCTGATAGCGACCCGCAGTTCCCTGCGGTTGGCGCCGCGACGGCGCTGGGCCGCCTTCGGCGTCGGTACCGTGCTGGCAATCTATTCGGTCTCGTTGTTGTCGGCGATCCAGTACATACCCGTGGCGTTGGCGGTGCTGATTTTTTACACGTTCCCCTTATTGACCACCTTGTACCTTTGGATAACCGGCCAAGAACGGGCCAGTTGGACAGCGGGCGCGGCACTCCTCATCGCCTTCATCGGACTGGTGCTGGCGCTGAATGTCGGCGACAGGTCACCCGATCTGCGCGGCATCGCCTTGGCGGCCCTGGCGGCGCTCGGCATTACCGCGGTGGTCCTGCTCAATAGCCGGCTTGTCGGCGCCGGCGACTCACGCCCCGTGACGCTGCATATGCTGAGCGCGGCCAGCTTTGTGTTCATCGTCGTCACGGCGGCGCTCGGCGAATTCGCCCTGCCCGATACGGCGCGCGCCTGGTGGGCCTTTTCTACCGGGCCATTTTTCTATGCTTTCGCCATCGTCTCGATATTTGTCGCCATGTCCATCTTGGGGCCGATCCGGACCTCGATGACAATGAACCTGGAGCCAGTTTCAAGTATGGTATTGGGGTTCGTATTATTGGACCAGGCATTGAACGGCCTGCAGATACTGGGCGCCGCGCTGGTAATTGTCGCCGTGCTGACCATTCAGCGGACAAAGGGACAAGCGCGCACACCGGCTAAAGGAGGACTGTCATGAACGATCTCACCCACCTGTCGGCTGGCATCGCCGAGCAACTGAAAGACCGCGGCGAAACCGTTGCGGTCGCCGAAACGTCGGCCGGCGGTCTGGTATCGGCCTCGTTACTCGCGGTGCCGGGGGCATCGGCGTATTTTCTCGGTGGCGGCGTCCTCTACACTCAAGATTCCCGGCGCATCCTGTTGCGCGTACCCGATTCGGCAATGGTTGGCATCCGCTCTTCGAGCGAGCCCTATGCGGAACTGCTCGCACGCACCATGCGCGACCGGTTCGAAACCGTTTGGGGTGTGGCGGAAACCGGTGCGGCAGGACCCACAGGAAATCGTTACGGCGACAATGCGGGCCATACCTGTGTTGCGGTATCCGGCCCGGTAAGCGCGGTGTTGACCCTGGAGACCGGCTCCAACGATCGCGCAGCAAATATGCAAGCCTTTACCGACGCCGCGCTCGAACTGTTTTCGAAATGCCTCGCCGATACACAATAACCCGGGGTTGGAACCCGGCAGGCGGCAAGCGGGTTGGCTTACGCAACGGGTGTAGTAGTATAGAATGTCAAATAAGTGCGAACCGGTCTTAATTTCGTTAGGGAGCGGTCAATCTTTAACACCGCCACGGACCGGTTGCGACGGGTGTCATATAGAGAATTTCGGGAAGGGGACAAACTCATGAACGCAAAAATTATTCTGGCCGCGGGAGCGATGCTGGCGCTGGCGGGCTGTGTCGGTGGTGGACTTAGCAAGGCCGAAAAAGTACCCCCGCAGGGCACCGAATTCGACAATGCCTTGTCGATCGGCTATCTGCGGCTGGCCCGCGCCGAGCAGGCCGAAGCTGATTACGCCGATGCCGACTATTTTGCCGCGCGCGCTATCACCACCGCGAATGCGCTAATCGTTCTGCCGCCCGAAGCGAGCTCGCGCAAACTGCCCCCGCAAGATCAGTTCTACGTTCTGGCGGCACGCGAAGAACTGGTCGAGGTGCTCGACGGGGGCTCCCGCATTCGCGCCCCGCAGTTGGCAGCCTCCGCCCAGATCGCCTACGAGTGCTGGATCCAGGAACTCGAGGAAAACCTGCAGCCGGACCATATCGCGGCCTGCCGCGACCAGCTTGATGGCCTGATCCCGGCGCTGCGCAACGCCAACATCGATGAAGTCGCCGCCGCGCCGCCGCCGCCTAAGCCGATGGCGAAAAAAATGGTGAAGGGAAAACTGTTCAAGGTGCTGTTCCCAACCGGCGGTTCGAAGCTCGACGGCAAGGCCAATGAAACGGTCACCGCAGCCGCCGCGCATTCCGGCAACTACAAACCGCCGCGCGTGATCGTCGCCGGCTACACCGACCGCCAAGGCAGCGACGCCGATAACGATACTCTAGCGGCGAAGCGCGCCCGCGTCGTCGCCGCAGCGTTGCGGATCCGCGGCGTCGCCCGCACCACAATCAAAACGCAAAGTTACGGCGAGCGGTTCCCCGACGTCAGAACCGCCGACGGCATTGCGGAGCCCAAAAACCGACGCGTCGAGGTAAATGTCGCGCCGTAACGCAACGCGCGCTCGACATCACAGAAACAGCGGCGCCGGACACCTCCGGCGCCGTTTTCTTTTGGCGCGTTACACGAGCGCTTCATTAGCCGGCAACATCAGCGAGAAAATCCGACAGCAACAGCGCGCAGGCGGCGGCGTGGCTGGTGATCAGAAAATGGCTGGCGCCGTCGACCACCGAGGCGCGCACGTCGGGCAGGCTGGCCGCCAAGCCATCGGTGATCTCGACCATCGCCGCATTTGCCAAGCCGCCGCGCACTAGCAATACTGGCATCGTCAGTTGGCTGTAGTCGGCCATGGTCGCTTCGAATGCGAAGGCGGTGCGCCAGTCGAGAACGTTGGCAGAGGTCGTCGCCCGGCAATAATCGCGCACCGGCTCGGGCATGGCGGCGAACGACCCCGCGCCGCCCCAAAAATCGATGATCCGGCCGGCGGCATCGCGCTCGCCGTCATTGTAGGCCGCTTCGAACGCGGCGCTCATCCGTTGCGTTGCCGCGAACAAATCGGCCTGCCCGCGTTCGCGCATGAGCAAGAGGGGATTGGCTTCGAAGGTGGCGATACTCATGACCTCCACCGTACCCGCCAGTGCCGCCGCCAGCGCAACGGTGCCGCCGAGCGAATGGCCGACCAAATGAACCGGCGCGCCGGCATGGCTTGCGACCGCCTCGATAACGCGCACCTGATGTTCCATGCCGAGATCGCCCAGGCTGCGGGTCTCGTCGGTTGCGCCGTAGCCGCAAATGCTGGTGCCAATAAAGCGATAGCGTTGCGGCAGGCGTTTCTGCATCGCGCCCCATGCCGCCGGCGTGCTGTACGACCCCGGCACGAACAGCACCGCCGGCCCCTCGCCGGTTTCCTGGTAGTCGATGTTGTGGCCGTCGACGGTCAGCATAATTGCTTCATTGGATGCCCTTGGTTGCGACCACCCCGATCGTTCCGCAGTTGGATTTAATGGATTTGGCCTGGCCAAAATAGCCCCTAGGCCGAACGATCCGGTTTCCGCTTACGACTTGGCGCGGACTATTGGGGGGTAGCCGGTCGACCGCACGCGCCGCCATTCGCGCAAAGGGCCTGTTTCGAATTTTGGTGCGGGCGGGGAGGAATTGAACCGGCAAGGGCCGAGGGATTTTAAGTCTATTTCATATAGTCATAAGCAATTGAAATAACTCATGATTTTTAATTGCACCGCATTTTTGAGTAAGAAAATGTGTAAGGATTTGTTCTCCTCGACACGTCAAAGTCTAATCCTTGAAAGTAGATTGCGAGATGCCGCCGATCTTAGATTGTATTTTTCAACCTGTCTGTCTTCGTGTCGTTGTACGATCTCCTCCGGCGCTCAAAACTCATTCGAAGGCAATTAAATGACCCGTTCGCATCCTGAAACGAATTTTCCCTGCGACTGTCGTACGCTCGATAGAGCCGCCGACGAGCCCGACATTCCGATCATATTCAGCGCCAAAACCAATGAGTATCAATTGGTTCATGGCGACGACAATCAGTCACGCATGCTGTTGTACTACTGTCCATTCTGCGGCGGTCGAACACCCGACTCGCGGCGTGGCCGTCTCTTTTCGCGAATTACGATGGCTGAAACAGATCGCCTTAAGGAATTGACACGCGGGATAAAGACAATTGATGACGCCATTCGCTTATTGGGCACCCCCGACACCGATTCTCCCGACGGAGTAACGATCGTAACGGATGACAGCGAAACTGATCCTACGAAGATTGAGAGCTACCGTACGATCACTTATTCCGGGCTCTCGGAATCCGCAGTGGTGCATATCACGGACTACAGGGGCGGCGGCATCCAAATTCAATTCTTCGGCAAAAGTGTGGAAGACAGGCAATCAACGGTGCCAGCCGAAAAGCCGGTCAGAACAAAGGACGCACCTGCGCTCCGGGATCAAAAGGCCGGACGGACGACTGTTTATTGTTCATTTTGCGGACAGAGTGAGCATAGCGTCCCTAGGATGCTACAGAGCCATGGGGCAGCAATTTGCATCGATTGTGCCGAATCATTTACGCGGTGACTAAATCAGTTCGGCGAATGTGCGCGGATTAAAATTTGGTGCGGGCGGCCGGACTTGAACCGGCAAGGCTGTGAGGCCGAGGGATTTTAAGTCCCTTGTGTTTACCAATTTCACCACGCCCGCACTCCGGCGCCGGTTGGCCGGGCAGAAGCTAGTGATCGTCTGTTCGCCGCGCAACCGGCTTTGTAACTTTCGCCCCCTTGGTTATACCGTCGCCAGCTATTGACCGGCAGACAGAACTCCCCTTGGACAGCATCTCCACGGGGCTGCGCTGTCCCAACCCCGATACAGAAACGATGCGAACGCCAAGTGCGCCCGCCCACGCGGTCGCTCGGTCGCTACGACTATATTTAATTGTTCTCAGCCAGCGGTTATGGCTGCGGCAGTTCATCATTAGTCAAACCGCCTAGTTTCGTCCGGGCGTTTTTTTTGCCCAACGACTAAAAAAATTAACCAATCTTGGACCAGTTGCCGTCATGTATCGACGCGAAATGGTCGCGGTATCGACGTGTGCCCCGCCCTACTATCGTCTGTTCGCTTTAGAAGGAGCAACAATATCATGAACCCAATCATCAAAAGCGTGGCTTTATCGGTCGCCGCACTAGCGCTGGCGACAGCCGCGCACGCCGAAACGGTCAAGCAGGGGTCGGACGACGGCGCGGTGAAGACTGCCGCCACAGAATCCCATGGCAAACCCACGGGTCAGGCAACGGCAAAGAAAGAATCCCGCGGCAAAGCTTCGAAAAGCGCCCATGGCGGTGCGAGCTGGACCTACAGCGGCTCGAACGGGCCGGATAGCTGGGGCAGCGTTTCGGCGAAATTCGCCGCCTGCGGCGACGGCACGACTCAATCGCCGATCAACCTGACCGCGGCCCACGCGGCCGGCATGTCGGCTGGCAATATCGATTTCGCCTATCAGCCGACGCAGCTGCGCATCGTCAATAACGGCCACACGGTTCAGGTCAACTATAGCGGTGGCAGCACCATGACCGTCGAGGGCGAGACCTTCGACCTGCTGCAATTCCATTTCCATGCCCCCAGCGAGCACGCCATCGACGGCAAGCTGGCCGATATGGAGATGCACATGGTGCATCGTAACGCCGCCGGCGAACTCGGCGTCGTTGGGGTGCTGATGAACATCGGTGCGGAAAACCTCGCCCTTGGGGAAATCTGGCAGCACATGCCACGCGAGGCGACGCCCGAGCGTCTCAAAAACCGCAACGTCGTCAACGCCCGCGATTTCCTGCCCCACAATGCGAATTACTATCGCTACATGGGATCGCTCACCACGCCGCCCTGTTCGGAAGGCGTCAATTGGTTCGTCATGGCCGACCCGATCGAGGTCAGCCGCGAACAGGTCGAGCAATTCGCCGGCGTGTTCGGCGCCACCAACCGGCCGGTCCAAGAGGTCAACAACCGCCTCGTGCTGGCACCGTACGCCACCAACTAATATGGCGTTATTCTGGCGAGCCGGCGGGGACCGGCTCTCCAGATGCCGTCCCTTTTATAAGCGCTTAGCATCATGGAGACTGAAATGAACAAGCCAGTATTGAGCCGCGCCGTCAGCGGCGGATTTTTCCGGCGGATCAGCGTTGGTCAGAAAATCATGGCGATTGTCGCCATGTGTATCGCTTTTCTGGTCATCGTCGGCGCCGTCGGCATCGTCAGCATGGCCAAGATCGGCGATGAAATCACCCAGATCGCCGAGGCCGACCTGCCGGTCGTCAATGCGGTCAGCACCATCACCAGCCATCAGCTCGAGCAGGCAATCCTGTTAGAATCGGCGATGCGGGTCGGCGGCGCCTCGGGCGAGAGCCACGAGGGCCAATTCGAGGAAATTGTCGAAGAGTTCGATGCGCTGGCCGGCAAAGTCGAGACCGAAATCAGAGGGGCCGAGGTCCTCGTCGAAGGGGCAATGGCCCACGCCAACAGCGAAGAAGCCCTGGCCGAGTTCACGCACGTTCTTGAAGCGCTGAAAAAGATCGAGGGCGAGCATGCCACCTACGATCACGAGGCCGATGCGGCGTTCGAGTTGCTCCGCGAAGGCCGTATCGACGAGGCGCTCGAATCGCTCGAGACGATCGAGGCCGAGCAGGCCGAACTCGACCACGAGTTGGAAGCCCTGATGGAGGAAATCCAGGGGTTTACCGCGAAAGCAGCGCTCACGGCCGAACATGACGAGAAAAACGCGATCAAGTTGATCGCTATCGTCGCCGTCAGCGCCGCCGTTATCGGTCTCGGACTGGCCTACTTCATGGCCCGTAAGAATGTGTCGCAACCACTGGCCCAGATCACCAACGCAATGGAAGAGCTGACCAAGGGTAACACCGATGTCGTCATCGATATCCGCAGCCAGGATGAGATCGGTCGTCTCGCCGAGACCTTCGGTGTGTTTAAGGATAAACTCGAGGAGAACAAACGCCTCGAGCAGCAGATGCGCGAAAAGGAAGAGCAGGCCGCCAAGGAGCGCGAGCAAGCCGCGAAGGAATCCCGTGTGTCACTGGCCGACGAACTCGACAGCCAGATTGGCGGCATGCTGGAGACGGTGTCGTCCGCCGCAACTCAGATGGAGGCGACGGCGACCAGCCTGATCTCCACGGCGGAAGAGACCAGTCGCCAGTCAGGCGCCGTGTCGGCCGCCTCGGAAGAGGCCAGCACCAACGTGCAGACAGTGGCGTCGGCATCGGAAGAGCTCTCGAGCTCGATCCAGGAGATCACCCGTCAAGTCGCCGAAGCCACCAAGATCGCCGCCACGGCGGTCGAGGACGCCAAGCGGACCAACGATATCGTCCAGGGTCTGGCCACCGGAGCCGATGAAATCGGCAACATTATCGGTCTGATCAACGACATCGCCGACCAGACCAACCTGCTGGCGCTCAACGCCACCATCGAGGCTGCGCGCGCCGGCGAGGCGGGTAAGGGCTTTGCCGTTGTCGCTTCCGAAGTCAAATCGCTGGCCAGCCAAACCGGTCAGGCGACGGAGGAAATTGCCGCCAAGGTAAAGACCATGCAGACGGCCACTGGAGACGCCGTCGGCGCCATCGAGACGATCTCGGAAACCATCGGCAAGATCGACGAAATCTCGACCGCTATCGCCTCGGCGATGGAAGAACAGGGCGCGGTGACCCAAGAGATCACCCGCAATGTTCAGGAGGCCGCGTCGGGCACGTCGGAGGTGACCAAGAACATCACCGGCGTCAACGCGGCGGCCGAACAGACAGGTAACGCTGCGTCCGAGGTCCAGCGCTCGACGTCGGAACTCAACACCCAGGCCGCGGAGCTAAAAGTGAACATCACCAAAGTCCTCGACGAATTGCGGGCGGCGTAAGAAGACGCTTCGGAATACGTCGTACATCACGATCAAGCCCCGCCCTCCCGGCGGGGCTTTTTCGTTACAGGTTGCCGGTCGGCCGCGCAACCGGCTTTGTAACTTTCGCCCTATTGGTTATACCGTCGCCAGCAATTAACTGGCGAACGGAACTCCCCTTGGACAGCACCGAGCTTTTGCGCATCGTCGGCCTAACCGCGCTCCTGATCATGGTCGTGCCGGGAGTCGTTTACGGCTTGCGCGACCGCCGCAGGGCGCGGCGCAACGTCGCCATCTGGGGCGCCCTCATCGGCGTCAGCGTATT
>JAPUHN010000343.1 GCA_027297685.1 Alphaproteobacteria bacterium
TTCACGACAATTCCGGCAATCATGCTGGCGGTATTCCTCGCGGCAGCGGCCGTTGCGACGTCCGATGCAGCGGCAAAACCGTTCCAGTGGATTCGCATCGGCGATATCGACGGGTTCGGATTTTCGCCCACCCGCGGGTTAGTGCGACCGGTACTGGGGGTCGGACCCGGTCCAGCTGACACCAACGACAATGGCAGGCTGGAACCCGACGAGTTTCTACCCGACCTTAATGCCGACGGCGGCGTGTGGTACCGCGGCGACGATAATTTTGATAACCGTTCGGATGCCGAGCGCGCCAACAGGGGCCACGCTTGTCAGGGCTGCCGAGCGATCGGGGGGGCAACCGGCGGCTCACGTTGGACCGATCTGGCGCTGTCAACGACCGCGACAGCCAGCGACTGGCCCGATCTCAATGGTCCGGCGATGCCCAATAGCGCCGCTTTCATATTCGACTTCGTGGTGGCGCGCGGCGACATCACACCGGGCGCGGTGATTTTCTTCAATTTGGTGTTTGGCGATTACGACATCGATCCCGCTGTTGTCTTGGTGCGCTTTGCCAACGCGGCGCCACGCGTCTTGCGCATTCCCAACCAGCAGATCCGCGGCCTCGACGGGTTGATCCAGGTCCGCACCGCCAACCTGACGTTCGACGAGGTATTTTCCGCCAACGACGAGGGTGACTGGCACGGCCGCGTGATCGTCGTGTTCGACGCGCCAGCCGATCCGTTCACCGCATTCGACTATGTCGAACTCAGCCTCGCCGCCGAAGTCGCCGCGTTGGAGCCGTAGACGGAGCAATAATGGATAGCGGCGGCTGTCAGCCCTTATCGAGGGTGAAGCTGCGGAACTCGTGCACCAGATCCATATCGAGCTCGTCTTCGAGTGTGACCATAATTTCAAGAGCCATCTCGCTTGTCATCGAGCCCTTGTAGGCGCGTTTGTCGATTAGCGCCGAGTAAACATCGGCGATCGCGGTCAGCCTGACATGGTCGTTGATCTGACCGTTAGACAGGCCTTTGGGATAACCGGTACCGTCGAGTTTTTCGTGGTGGTACACGGCCATGGCCATCAAGTCCGCGTCCATGTCGTTCTCGCGATGCATAATTTCCTGCGAATGCACAGGGTGCTGTTTCATGACCTCCCACTGACGTCTGTCGAGCTTGCCCGGCTTGTCGAGAATATCCAGCGGAACCCGGCATTTACCGATGTCATGCAGCAATCCACCCAGGGTTAGTTGGTCCAACTCCGCGCCACGGATACCTATCGCTTGGGCAAAATAAGTCAGCGATCCGCACACGAACATGCTGTGGCGGAAAGAATAATCGTGATGATCATCTAGCGCATTGATCCAACTATCGAGCCCGCCCAATTCGGCGGCCTCGCGAATGTGCTGGCAACTGCTCACAATGTCGTCCATCGGGATAGGTTCGCCGTTGGCCACCTGGTCGAAACACTTCTCGAAAGATACAACGGCCGATTTCAGCGCCTTTCGTTTTGCTGGTTCGAGCGCCGACCAAGACTTTTCGATCGGTCGATTGAGCGCTGATTTTACCGCCTCGCGAAATTTTTCGGCGTCGAGAGGCAGCAGGAAATAGTCTGCCTTGGAGTGTTGACGAAGCTGCGAAATGTTATCGCTATTGTGGGTTGGTAAGACAAATAGGATTTCGCCCTGGCAAATTTTGATCGCTTTCTTTACCTGCCCGATGGCCGCCTTGTCGTCCATACTGGCGCAAAAAATATTGAGCGTGGTGTCGGGCGAACCACCATTGGCGTATTTCTCCAACGGAATCTCGCGAAACGCAAAGTAACCCGACAGCACCGACACCACGGCATTGCAAGCCGGCTCGCTATCGTAAATTACGGCAATATCTGCACTTCGCGTTTGCAACATCGGGCGATTTACCAGAGTTCACAATTCCAGGAGTTGTGCCAAAAACGGCCAAAGAATATTATGCATTGTAAGTCATTAAAATGAGGTGAAAGGGATGCACAGTTAGCCCTTTCTGCTATGTATGGTTGCCTCGTACTAATGTATGCACAATGCACGATTGTCATAATTCGGCGCTCGGGCAACTGTCGTTAATTTTTCGACAACACTGAGCATTGCCCTTCTTGACCGGGGTGTGGTGATGTGGTCGACCGTACAATCGCCTCAAACAAACGCTGAAGCGGTGGATTGCCACGATAAATGTTAGCGCTATGGCGCCCCTACGATTTTTGATCCTGACGCTGGCTCTGATACCCATAGACACCGCGATCGCCCAATCGGAAGCGACCGAAGAGACGGTCGAGCGGCTGTTTGCCGCGCCGGCTAAGGCATTCGATCCGGCATTGCCAGAGACCCCGTTCGGCACCTGGTTCGATGAAATATTACCGAAGCGGTCCGGCAGGTATTTCGAACTTACGCCCTGCGGCCCAGAAAACACCGGCGGTCACCCGCGTGGCTGCCTCACCATTGAAGTCGACATTGTCAGCCGTCACCGCAACCTGCGCTTGGTCTTCGAGCGCGACAGCCTGGCGTTTCGCGGCGGTGCGCTTTCAGCGACAGAACTGGAAGGCATTTTCGCAGTCGGTTCTTTGGCGGCGCTGCCTAAGTTATTGAAGCGCGGCATGCGACCGTTTCCGCTCGACTGCCCGGCGAACACCGATTTGAAAATGCGCGAAAGCTACGCCGGACTGTTCGAATGGTGCGAGGACGCCGGCGGCGCTCGGCAGGGACCGACGCGAGCTTGGTTCAGCACCGGCATTTATCTGTTGTACCGGGGCCAGTATGCCGACGGTGCCAAAACCGGCGACTGGACCGAATGCAACCGCTTCGAGCGCTGCGCCTTCAATCGCTACAAAAACGGCGTAAAGCAGTAAACGCGAACGCGTTACTTCGAACCGCGAACGGCGGCGCCAGCTTGCAGGGCGCGGAGCATCAGGGTGCCGGCGCGCTCAGGCAGTTTCTTCGATTCATCGAACACGAACTTGGTGAAGGCGCCTTCGTCGATGTCGGCGAACACTTCCTGACGCTCGATCGTGCGGTTGCCGTTGTAATCGAAATTGTCGATCACCAGGCCGGCGGCGACGGGCCCAACCAGAAACATCACCGCTACCACCTCCAGGGGATCGACCGGAACCGCCGTGGCCGGGGCTTCGGAGATAGCCCTATTGGCCTGGTGTTCGACAACCAGGCGGAAGAACCGAGTAATTTCGGCAACCGTCAATTTATTGTCGCCGGTAAGGTCGGCAAACTGCCAGAACCCGGCGGCGCATTTGGCCTTCGTCCCCTCTGCCTCGCACTGGGTGATGAGTTTGCCCACATCGGCAACCGGATCGGCGGCGGCAGTTGAAGGTGGCGTATGCGTTAACGCCAATGCAACCATTCCAATTAGCGCGTAACGGATCATTGCTCACCTCATGGGGTCGTTGGTTCGACGGAGGAACCAGCTTACCGCCTGTCAGGCCGCGTTGTCATGGATAACTGCGGCGGATAGGTTGGCGTTGGCAATCGGGGTTCCCGGCGCGAACGTCGGCAAATTTGGAGGTTAGATCGAATGACCGACCGCTATGGTCCGCGCGGCGTGCTCGCGTTCTTGGTGCCGCAGCAGAATGCCAACATGCAGCCCGAATACGAGGCCATGCGACCGACCGGGGTGTCGAACCAGATTTACCGCTTCGAACTGGAGAGCCAAGAGGCGGTCGAAGAGGCGGTTCTGCGCGCCCTACCGGCGTGCCACGGCTGTTGGCCCGACATGATTATTGGCGGAAATTCATTGGAGATGCGCTCGTGGTCGGTGGAGCGGCAAATTCTCTATCGCGAAGAACTGCGCGAGCGCGCCCAGGGTGTACCCATTGTAAACGCGACCGACGCCACCGAAGCGGCACTGCGCGCTGTCGGCGCCAAACGGATCGGCATCATGTCGCCGCTGGGGGAAGCCTCGGCGAAGAGCGCCAAAAAATACTACGAGGATCTGGGATTCGAATTGCCGTACGACACCTGGTTGGGAATCGGCCATCCGAAGGATTCGATCAATGTGCCGATCGCGACCATCGAAGCGGCGTTCGAGGCAGTCGACCATGACGACATCGACACGCTGCTCCATGTTGGCGGCTCGCTGGGTGTCGCCGATATGGTCGAGCCGCTCGAGGCGAAGTTCGGCAAACCGGTCATATCGGTTATTCCCGCGACTTACTGGTTCGCCCTTCGTACCCAAGGCGTCGACGACCCGATCCCCGGCTTCGGCCAGTTGCTGCTGAAGCCGGGGATCGAATAGCGGGTGCAATTACGCCGCTAATCGGTTGGCCCGCCATCTGCGCCAGCGCTCGGCGGCGGCCCACACGCCCCATAACACAGCGACAGCCAGCGTCAGCACCGATGCAAGCACCGGGCTGGTGCCGAGAAAGCCCAGCGTTAGCGCGAGCGCCGCAACACCGCTGACCAGGGCAGCACCCGCTGCGCGGCGCGGCAAACGAATCCGGCTGCCGAAAAGCCCGGCGATGCCAAGCCACACCAACAGGGCGCCGACCGCGCTCGCCACCAGACCGCCCCGGCTCGCGCCGGGCGAAACGTAACGCACGGTAAAGCTGGCTTCTTCGGACGACTGGTTGGCATACAGCTTCTCGAACGCGAACTGGATGCCTTGGGTCGGCACGTTGATGCGCAGCGGCTGGCCCATCTGGGTCTGCAGCGCATCGGTCGCGGTGGTTAAGGCCCGGCGTTGGATCAACCGCGGGTTGACCGGCCGCCCGGCGATTATCAGGTCGAGCGAGCTGTCGAGAGCCCGGTAGCTCGGGCCGGCCGGCAGAAAAACGTCCCAGCGGCTATGGGTCACCACCATGTCGGGTCGCGGCATGAAACTGGTCAACGTGCCCAGCCCCTCGATTTCGGCAACCGGCGTGGCGTAGACGATTTCAACCGGGAAACCGCGCGCCGAATTGATCATTTTGATCAGCACCGCCGACTTACTCAGCTCTTTGGGGTTTTCGCCCCCGTTGACCGTGCCGCCGTTATCGGTCGCATAGGCCGGCTTCTCCGGCTTGCCGTCAACGAACACCGACCAAACCTGACTGCCCGGCGGTAATGCCAGGCGCAGGAACTGACGGCGGCTGTTGCGCACCATCAGGCGCGCTGTGGTTACCGCCAGCCCGTCACGGGTAATCAGCGTCTTGTAATCGGCCCGCTCGATAGCCGCGACCTGAACGTCGATCTCTTTGTGGCGCGTGATTTTGAGCCCCAGTTTGATCGGCGGCTGGGCGTTGACGTAGCGATAGGCCAACAGGATCGGATTGGTCGTCTTCAACACCAACTGTTGCGGCAGCTCGTTTATATCGAGGCTGGAGAGTTGTTCGACCGTGCCGGCACGCACTTCGACTGCGGTCAGAGCCTCGATTGCGATGCGGCCATGCTCGACTTCGGCGCCGGCCACCGAGAGGGTTGGCACCCCGGTTTCCGGCGCGTCGCGGTCCATGATGCGCTCGTAGGCCACCTCGATACGGAACTGGCCCTCCATCTCGCGGGTGAATTGCAACTCGATGACCTGGCCTTCCGACGCCGGGTCGTCGGTGTTCGCGACCACTTCGTAGTTACGTAATGATGGGCCAGAGACGCTGAGCACATTGATGTTGGCCGGCAAAGTGAGCCGCAAGTCTTGCAAAGTGCCCGACTTAACGTCGATTTCCACCGTCGCCGCACCTCTTAGGGTGACGTCGCCGAGCGAGACCAGCGTGTCGACCCGGGCGTCGAAGCGGCCCTGCTTGCGTTCCGGCGCCACCGTATTGACCGAAAGCTGCGGGCCGGTATCGATGTATTTGAAAGTGTGCGCCACCGCCATGGTCAACAGGTTGGCAACGAAGGATGGCAACTGGTTTTCGCCAACCCGCGTTACACCCACTTCCTCGACGGGTTCCAGCGATAACTCCGGCCCCGACAACAACGCCACCATGCCGCGCTGGCGGTGGACGTTACGGGCGCTCAACAACGGCAAGGCGATGGCCTCTACCAGGTCTTGACCACCGAGTAGACGCTCGTAGGAGATTTCCAGCAGATACTCGCCGCTCACCGGCCGTTCGAGGAAGACATCGATGCGTTGTCGGCCATTCTCGCCACTGTCGGTCACTACCCAGTCGGAAACTCCGCCGGCAGGCGCGCTGATGCGGTTGACCTGCGCGTCAGCCGGCAATTCGAGTTCGAGCAGATCGGTCGTACCGTGGGTGATCTCATAGGCGACGATGCCGATCGCGTGCAGCACGCCTTCTTCGGCATGGAACGCATGATAGAGGCTGGCATTAGCGCGCACTTGGCCACGCAGATCGTCGGGCACGGCCGCCGACCAGGAGAACGTCACCCGGTCGCTGACCGGGATGAAAGCCGTGGCGCGCGTATCCTCGCCAAATTCCACAGTCACCACATTGGCGCCGGGATTGACGGTCACCGCCTTACGGCCCGGCAACACCAGATCGAAGCGCGAGACCGGGATTTTCGGAATTCTCAGGCTGGCGCGCGGCGGTCCGTCGCCGCTTATCACCGGCACCTGGAACGCCACTTGAACCCGATGACGGCCGCGGCCCTGTAGGAGGGTGGCGAAAAAACCATCATTTTCGAATACCGTGGCCGTCTCGCCGTCGACGCTGATGTCGCTCAGGGTGACACCGCTGGGCATCACCGGCAGGGTAATACGCCCGCCGCTGAATATCTCGACCTCGAATTCGCCGGTCCAAATCAGGGCATCTTCGCGTAGCTCGCCGGTGTAGGTGGCCCGGCTAATGGCAAACGGCACTTGGCTGCCGGAATGCCACGAGACGACGATCAAGGGCGTCGCCGGGACCGAAGCGGTTATCCGGGTGAACCCCTCACCGACCACTGTTTGGGCATCCGCCGATGGCACGACCGACAAATCGACGCCGGTTTCCGGTACCGTCAAGGAGAAGCCGGTCGCCGCGGCGCGGGGCACCGCCAGCGGCAGCACATAGCCTGTCTCGGTGCGTTGGGCATCGACGCTGTAGACCAGTTGCACGTTGAAGGTGCCGGCCTTGGCGGTGCTCCACGACAGCCCATCGGGCCGCTCGACAAGCTGCACTGGTTTGCCGTCGACGCGGGCGCTACGCAGCGCCGTTCCCGGCGGCAACAACGGCACCAGAACCCACTCATCCTCGAAGGTCTCGACCTGGACCTGGATATTCACAATCGCCGTCTTGCGCTCGTCGATTTCGCGCACTTGCACCGACACGTTCGACTGACCGATGGCGTAGGCCGCCGGTGCGCGATTGGGTTGGTTTGCCAGCAGGGCCAAAAGCGCCGTGTAGTCGGCCAGGGGGATGCGCACATCGCCGCCGGGTGCTGGCGCCAGGTTCTGGGCAAAGGCCGGCAGGGTGAAAAAAAGCGTAAGAAGGACTATCAGGGAACGCATGTTGAATGCTCCTGTCGAACGGATTGAGTTAGGGGAGGTACCGGCAGCGCTTGGAAAGCCGCTAGCGGATTTCAGCCGAAAGGCGTTACGGATAGCTCATCGCGGAACTTCCGGTTGCAGCTTGCGGTGCGCGGCGACGCGCAACGAGTCGGCGAGCAATTGACGTAGTGCGGGGTCGTTGGCCGGCAATACCGTAAAGACGCTCGCGTAATTGTTGAGCACCGTCTCGTCGGCGGCCAAGTCAGGGTCGCTTCGCCAACCCGGTACGGCGAACCGCATGCCCTGGACAAAATCACGCAGTTCAATGATGCGCTGGCGAGCTTGCGCAAAATTGCCAAGCGCCAGCTGCCGGCTTGCCAGACGGGTCTGTTTGGCGAACTCGACCGCGACCAGGTTCTTAAGCACATTGCGCTCGAGTGGACCGGCCTCGCGCGGCGCATCGTCGAGCGACAGACTGGCCTGGGCGACGCCGTTCTTGAGATTGACCACATCCTTGTAACGCACGGTCACGTCGGCGATCGGCCCGGATCGGTCGGCTACCACGTCGAGCAACACGACGTGGCTGTCGCCGGCGAAGAAGTTCGGGATCACCATCTGGATACCCTGCTCGTCGTCGCCCCGGTCGGCTTCGATGCCGAGGTTACGGGCGAGTCGCTGGTCGATCGCCACCTCGGCCTCGCGCACCTGCGCCGCCTGGGGTTCGCCGAGCCGGCGCGAGTCCAGAACCGAAACCAGCTTGACGCCGGGCGCCAGGCGGATGCGTAGGCGCAGCGCTCGCGCCACGGCCTGGCTCGCTGCATGAAGCTCGCGGTCGACCAGCCCATCGGCAGCCTGCGCGATGTCAAGAATACGGCGGTTGCCCTGCCCAGCGGCGACCAACCGGTCGATATGGGCGAGATCGTCGCGCCCGGCCAGGCTGACGACGCTCAGCGGTACGCCACTAACGGCGTTGTCATGGGCCATGCGTTCGAGCGCGTCGACATCGTCGGCGAGCGACGCCCCGGTCACCAGCATCACCAGGCTCGAGCCCAGAACAGATTCCGGCTTGTCGCCGGCTCGTACATTTGCCGTCGCCAGAGACATCGCCAACGGCAGAGAAATCGCCTCACCAGCAATATTCGCCGTGCCGAACATGCGCGCCAAGGCCACGCGCAGGGGTCCGTGGCGGAATTGTTCCGGCGCAACCAACAGACCGCCGGCGGGCCCGGCGACCGTGAGGGAGAACCGGTCACCGGGCTGCCGGGAGCGCTCGAGCGCGGTGATCAGCGCCCGGATGCGAGAACCGGTTTCCGCATCGGCCAAAGACCGAAGATCGACCACCAGGCCGATATTCATCGCCGGCCGGCGGCCGCCAAGACGCTCGGCGCCTTTGAGGCCGATCTGGACGCGCAGCCGCGTCGGCCCGTCGATCGCCGTGGCATCGGAGGCCATGGTCACCGCCACCGCCGCATCGGCAGGAGCATCGAATGGTTGCAGGCCGGGCCGCACATCCTGCTCGAGGCGGTTGTATTGGCCCAGAATCGTCCGGTCCCAGGCCGCTAGACGCGCCTGCAACAGGCGGATCGCTGGATCGCCGGGGATGTAAGTGTTGGCCCAATAGCCGGTCGGCTCCTGGAATAGCAAATCGTCGAGCGAGCGTTGCGCCAGCAAAAACCGGTCGGCGGGCGTAAGTTGGTCGACGGCAATCTCGGATTTGCGG
>JAPUHN010000344.1 GCA_027297685.1 Alphaproteobacteria bacterium
GCCGGACCGGCAGGAACTCGCGATAGCGCCACATGTCGGCCGGGCGCGCCGCGACCGTCGCCTTGTCGAGCGCCTTGGCCAGCGCGTCGAGGTCGTAGCGCACCAACAACGGCTTGCCCGCCCGCGACAGGCCCTGAAGCGTATCCGCCTCATAGCGCTCGCCGGTCAACCCGCATTCCAGATGGCTGACGAAGGTCGCGCGCTCTTCGGTGGTGTTGCTGCTCATGTTCGGCTCCGCATCGATTGGCTCTGCCCCAACCTAGACACTCGCCAACGGGGCCACAATGGCGATGCGGTCGACATGGCGAATTCAATTGACCGGTTGGGCGTCAGAGCCATGAATCCCTGCTCGCGCTTCGAATTCTGGGACCACGACCATGACCAAGCTCCCGTCGCTGCCCCTTGCCGTCGCCGCCGTCGGCTTCGTGACGTTCGGCCCACCACTCGCCAAGGACGAGCCGAGCAGCTAGCGCTATCCGGGCCGCGTGCCGGCCCGAATGGATAAGTAATTCGGAAGCGTTTCGCGCGCAGGCTGGCCCTGCGCGCGTTTATCGTCAGGGCCTCGGCGCCCGCTGCTCTTCGCGCGTCAGGTCCGAGGCCCAGCGGCGCGTCGCGACCGGGCCGCGGTCGAACAGGCCAGCCTGATTGCCCCACGCGTCCCAGCCGGCGTGGCGCTCGCGCGCGAACATCTCGAGGTAGGGACCGGGCGTCAGGCGCTCGATGCGGTCGTAGACCTCGTCGGGCTTGCGGCTGTGCTCGCGCCGCGGCGCGACGAGCAGACGCCGGACGTCCTTGGCTTGGCGTTGCGGATGGCCGCGCGTCGCCAACAGGCACTGCTCGGGATTGGCGCGCGTCCAATAGCCGAGGCCAGTGAACCATCCCTCGCTGACACGGTTCTGCTTGGCCCAATAGAAGCCGACCGTCTTGTACGTGAAACCCCAGCGCTCGATTAGCTCGAGGCCCTTGGGCAGCAACGGGTCGGTGACCCACAGAAGCAGCACCGCGTCGGGCGCCGCCCAATCGGCGACCGGGATGTCGCAGATGTCGTCGAAGCCCATGCAATCGTAATGCGCCTCGGGGCTGCGGCCCTTGCCCTTGGCGCTGTAGGTCGCGAAGGTCCAGGGCGGATCGGCGTAGATGACCCCGTAGTGGCGGCGTCGCGGCATATTCAACATGTTGTGGCCTGACCGGCTTATGGCACAAAAGAGTCTTGAATCAGAATAACTTGCATACGCGACTTCGAGTCGCGACTCAAGAAAATTGACAACAATCCGCCGCGCCGGCCCGGTCGGCTCGTCGACGGCATGGCGGAAATCGGGGTCGCCATTCAGCTTGAACAGCAGCACCCAAATGAGCGACGATGGCGCCCGCGCATGCCGCGTGTTTTCAGTTGGGAGTAGAGACCGATGAGCAGTCCCGCCGCCCGCCCGGTCGGGGCCGATCGTCCGGTCTTCGCCATCGCCATGATGCTCGCCGCGGTCGGCTTGTGGGCGCTGCACGACGCGCTCGCCAAGAACCTCGCCGAGACCTACGGCGTCGCCCAGATTATGGTGTTGCGCAGCATCGTCGCAGTGGTGCTGGTCGCCGGCGTTCTGATCGCCACCAGCGGCACGGCACAGTTGCGCACCGGACGGCTGGGGCTGAACATTCTGCGCGGCGTGCTCGGCTGCGTGGCGATCGGGCTGTTCACGGCGGCGCTGCCCCGCCAGCCCCTGGTCAGCACCTTCGCGATCATCGCCGCCGGCCCGCTCTTCATCACGGTGCTTTCGATCCCGCTGTTGCGCGAACCGGTCGGCTTGCGCCGCTGGCTGGCGACGCTCGCGGGGTTCGCCGCCGTCCTGTTCATGCTCCAACCGGGCAGCGACGTCGACCCCACCGCCGGCGCGATGCTCATCGTCTCCAATTTCTTCTTCGCGCTCACCATGATCATGTCGCGCATCGTCGGCCGCACCGACAGCGCCGGCACCATGACGCTGTATACGTTGCTCACCTTCATCGTCGTGAATGGCGCCATCGCGCCGTTCGATTGGACCGTGCCGGGCGACGGCGAATGGTGGATCTTCCTCGCCATCGGCGTGATCGCCGCGGCCGCGCTCTACGCCATGACCACGGCGTTCACGGTCGGCGCACCGTCACTGGTCGCGCCCTTCGAATATACCGGCATCGCCTGGGCTGGCCTGTTCGGCTGGCTGTTCTGGGGCGAGGTGCCGAGCGGCATCGTCACGGTCGGGGCGAGCGCGCTCGTGCTGTGCGGACTCTACCTGCTGCACCGCGAACGCATCGCCAACCGGCGGACCCGTCCGGTCGCCGCCGACGTGTTCAGCCACGAAGGCCCGTCGGACGGCCGAGGCCGGGAGTAGCCGGCGACACCGCAATACCAAGGATTAGTTCATTGGAAGCCCCGCGGCACGCAACGCCGCGATATCGGCCTCAATTCCTGCCTTATCGGCACGAAACTGGGTTTTCGCCCAGGCGGCAATAGTGAAATCCCGTCGGATGGAGAGGAGTTGCTCCGCTGTTCGCTTGGCCTCGGCCGGCCGATCGGTCTGCTGATAGACGATGACCAGGTCACTCAGGCCAAATCCCGGGTTGCGGGCGTGATAGGCCTTGAAGGCAGCTGTTGCGTCCTCGATCCGTCCCGCCAGGCGATAGGCGTTACCCAGTTGACCCAGATAGGAGGCCGGATAGTTCGGGCTGAGGATCATCGCCCTTTCGCCGTGGGCCACGGCTTCTTGGGCAATTCCAACGTTGGTGAGAACGACGCAAGCAAAGGACACGGCATCGGCCGAACCGGGTGCGAGGTCCGCTGCCCGGCGCGCATGGACCGCGGCTTGGTCATAGCGCCCCTCCAGCAAGCAGGTCAGGCTCGACGCGGTGTGGCCATCGGGACTGTCCGGATCGAGTTCGAGCGCCCGGTCCGCATACGTGCGCGCCTTTTCGAGCGCCATTTGCCAGTCGTCCCACCAGCCGAAACGAGCATCCATGTAATGCATATAGCCGATCATACCGTGCAGGGTGGCCGAGGCAGGATCGAGGGCCAGCGCCTTTTGCCAGTAAGACAGCGCCGGGGTGAAGTTTTCCTTCGTGACCGCCAGACGATAATGGAACAGTCCCTTCACCCATTGGGTCCAGGCGTCGACGTTGCCAGTCGTTGTGTAATGAAGCCGGGCCTGCTCACCTTCGGTCAGTTTGACCTGCATCTCGGTTGCAAGGACGAGCGTGATCTCGTCTTGCACGGCGAAAATGTCCTCCATCGAACGGTCATAGCGTTCGGCCCAGAGATGCGAACCGCTGGATGCATCAATTAGCTGCGCCGCGATGCGGATGCGGTCGCCGCCCCGGCGGACGCTGCCTTCGAGCACGTATTGCACGCCGAGTTCTTTC
The DNA here is from genome assembly GCA_027297685.1 of Alphaproteobacteria bacterium. Lineage (GTDB taxonomy): Bacteria > Pseudomonadota > Alphaproteobacteria > UBA6615 > UBA6615 > JAPUHN01. Next base: position 3,385 of record JAPUHN010000344.1, read on the forward strand.
GCCACCTGGCGCACACCGATTGCCGAGTCTTTGTATGAAAAGGTGCTCTCCCGGGAGATGACTTTGAACGAGCGAATTTTCGACAATGCAGTGATCAGGTCTTCGGTGATGCCGTCACCGATAAAGTCGAGATCCGAGTCGCGATTCATATTTTTGAGGGCCAAAATCGCGATAGACGGCTTTGCTGACAAAGTTTTGAATTCTTCGTCCATGCTGAGTTCGTGACTCATGGTGGCTGTGGCAGTTAACCGAAATACGTGTACAGGCTTGCTGATGTTTTTAAATCGCTCAACGCCACCGTCACTGAATTCCGAATCAATTTTCCCCTCGACTTGGTCGTATACCGCCGATGGAATACAGATCCCACCGGCTGGCGCTGCCTCCTCGAGACGTGCGGCTAGATTTACCCCGTCGCCGAATACTTCGCCCCGGTCTTCAATTACATCACCGA
>JAPUHN010000345.1 GCA_027297685.1 Alphaproteobacteria bacterium
ATGGGCCATCTGGTGGCGCGCTTTTCGATGGAGCTGGCGATGGACATGGCGGCGCAAAGCGGCTTCGCCTGGATCGGCCTCGGCCACTCGAACCACGCCGGCGCGGCGGCGGTCTATGCGTCAATGGCGCTCGAACGCGACCAGATCGGCGTCATCGCCTGTGTCGGCAGCGCCAACCACGCCGCGCCCTATGGCGGCAGCGACATTCTGGTCGGCACCAATCCGATCGCCATCGCCATCCCGGCGCTCGAGGAGCCGCCGGTGGTGATCGACATGGCGACGACCAATTCCTCGCTCGGCAAGATCATGGTCAAGGCAATGCACGGCGAGGCGATGCCCGAGGGCTGGGTGATCGACTCGCAGGGCAAGCCGATCACCGACTCTGCGCTGGCCGACGACGGCATCCTCACCCATATCGGCGGCGCCAAGGGCTTCGGGCTGTCGATGATGATTGGCTTCCTCGCCGGCACCCTGAACGGCGCTGCCTTCGGCTCCGACGTCATCCATATCGGCGAGGACCCCAACAGTGAGACCAATACCGGGCAGTTCATCATGGCGATCGACATCGCTCACTTCCTCGACCCGGCCATCTTCAAGGCCAATGTCGACCGTATTTCGCGCGAAATGACCGGCTCGGCCAAATTGCCCGGCGTTTCTGAGATCCGCATGCCCGGCACCAACAGCTGGCGCATCTACCAGGACCGCAAGGCCAACGGCATCCCGATCACCGCGCCACTATTGGAGAAACTCAACGCCGCCGCCGACGAGCTCGGCGTGGCAAGGTTGGTGTGAGGGGAAAGGCCGCGAGTACGCTAATCGCTGGTCCAAATTCGCTCGAAACGGTCGATGTCTTCGTTCCAATAGAAGAACGAACTGGCGCTTTCGAACCTGAAATAGTCGATGGCGGGATATTTTGTGTCCACGTATTTTCGCCCGTCGGGATCACACGCCCAACGGTATCCCTTACCGCAAACCGTAATGTGGTTTCCTGGCGGGGTGAGAGCGAGTCCCATACATTGCGGGGGACAATCGTCCATTTTGGTTCTACCGAGCTGGATGATTTCCGGATCACTGCTATCGGCGTTCAGAAAGACGAATAGTCCCCATTCGGTGTCGTCATTCCTGATGAGGATCCACGCCTCGTCCTGATTGCCATCACCGTTAAAGTCTTCCGCAACTGTGTATACTTCGCGACCGTCTTGCCGATAAATTTCCCAATCGTCGGTGATGTCGGTTTCATCGGGAAATCGCCAGTCGTCGAAAAATGATGCCGCGGAGGCGGGCGCGACGAAGCTCAGAAAAACAATTGGGCACCAAAGGCCTATCTTTTTCAAGCCGCGCAGAATGAACATCTTTTGACTTAGCCTAGCGTGTCGAAAGGTATGACGCTCGCGTCCGTAAACTGTGCCGCGTGACGGTCGGCATAGCTGTTAGCGAATTTCTCAATTTCTGAGTGTGGCCGCGCAAAAAAGGCGGTTTTGAGGCGTTTGCGATCCGGATCGTCCGCATCGGCCTTGGGCTGTAGCACGCGTTTTTTCCAATCGACCCAGTGGCCGACTTCATGAATGAGCGTGTGGTAGAGGATCGTATTGCGCACCGCAGATGCATTGACTCTAATTGTCGTTCCCCTGCGGTCTCGGATCAGGTGGTGACCGTCACCTTCAATCCTTTCAAGTTCGATACGATCGTCGACAGATAGCTTTCCCGGCCAGCGTAATTGGTGTGACAGGTCCATCGCTTCCAGCATAATCGTCGGGCCTTTTCGCGAGCCGAACATGGCCGCATAAACGCACCGTCCCCAAACGGGGCTTATGATTTCCTGTTTGCGCGTCGGTTGGCGCAGCACCAGCAACTTCAAACCGGCGACATCGCTGGTGGGCAGATGGGCCAGCAGGTGCAAAACATCGCACGCGCTGCAGCCATAGGTGCTGCCCGGACGCGCCGGTTCCACCAGAAACGTCACCGGCTGGCCGTGCAGCTCCATTTCGTTCGCGGTGTGCCGGCCGAGCCGTTCGTAAAAATAGAACTCGTCGTGCCAGGAATTCGGCACAACCATCCTGTTTTCCTTGCGCCAACCCGCATAGAACGTGCCGATATTCCGATTGCGCCGCTCCGGTCGCCAGCCTGCTCGCATGGTTCGGTTCCTACCGCCAACTCGATCCTGAAATAATCGCTAAACACCTACGTCACACCCGAATAGCGTGACAATTCCATATCTCGCGTTTAGCCTTGCGGGTATCGCACATAGAACTGACGCTTGAAAGCTTCAGAATCTGCGTGCGCCGTCGAACAAGGGAAGCCGCATGACTCGCATTCGCCAACCGCTCATCGCGATCCGCAACAAGATTAGGCTCGCATTGGTCGCAATCTGTTTGTCGTTCTTAGCGTTTACAGCTAGCGCGGCCGCCGCCGAATTCGACGTCAGTCTGCACGAGATGCAGAGCCTGCTGCGTGCAGGCGATTTCGATGCATTGGAGAAAATTCTTACCGGACTTGAGGAAGCCTACGAGGCCGGCGAAATATCAGACACAAAACTCGAACACGCCCATTATGCTTTTGCCAGTGCTGACCCGGATCTCGAGTCGAGCTTCAGCGATTGGATAAAGGCGAGGCCGCAATCCCATCACCCCTACCTCGCGCGTGGTATTTACCACCGTTATCTTGGTTGGATGCTTCGTGGCGCCGATTTACCGCAACGCACGCCTGATGAGCGAATGGCGCTTATGACAGGGCACTTCGAGCTGGCGGCATCGGATCTAACAACAGTGTTGGAACGTAAGCCAAATTCCGGACTGGCCTATAGTTTTTTGGTGGATATATCGCTGGCAGTGGGGCGCCGCGACATCCTGGATACTTTGTTGCGAGCCGGTTTGAAGGCTGACCCAAACTCTTTCACATTGCGTCGGCGATATTTCGGCGCTTTAACGCCATGGTGGGGTGGCGGCCGGACATCCAATAAAGATCGGTTATCAGCACTCGGCAACTTTGTTTTAGGGGCGCAAAATCAGCAATATCCGGTACGTGTGACCGACAGCATGCGGAGCTTCACTCGAGAAATTGTACTTGATGCGCCATCAAATCCAGCTTTGCAGCCGCTTCGCGGTTATCTCGATTTCTCCGTGGCCGAAATTCTGCGGCGCAATGGCCGTAATCTGGACGCCATAAAATACTATGACAAAGCAATTGCATCCGGTGACTACTGGTACTTCCGTTACCAGGAGGGCAAAAACTATTACTGGATGGAGCGCTACCGCGATGCAATCGCCAGCTATGACCGCGCGCTAGAATTATGGCCCGATAATCCGGGAACGTTGGAACGACGCGCTCAGGCGTACCGCCGTTTGGAGCTGTACAACAAAGCGAACGCTGATTTGGATTTAGCTTTATCCCTTGACCCCAAAAACCCCGACCTCCTGCGAGAGAAAGCTTACACTTTGCGGGACTCTGGTCGATATGAAGAGGCCGTCTCGGTTCTCGACGATGCATTTATCTATGGCGAGTTCGACGACTTCATTTGGGACGCACGAGGACGTTTGTACCTATACGAGCTGAAAGATCCCAAGCGGGCGATTCCCGATCTGAAACGGACGACTGAACTCGATCCAGCCAACCAGCGATACTGGAGCAATTATGGGCGCGCGCTTTATGCCGCGCGCGATTGCAAAGCGGTCGATGCCTTCAAAAAATACCTCGCCGTCTGTCCTCGGTTTGGTAACGATTGTAGAGAAAGCAGCATGAAGTTCGCGCGCGAGGTTATCGAATATATGAGCCATCCCGGTCATTGCGGTAACTAATTTCAACCAGCGATGATTGGGGTTAAACCGCGCGCCTCAATTCTCCGCCAGATAGGCCCGCCAACTGCCGAGCTCGGAGATGTCGCGCGCGCCTTCTGCGGCGTAGGCTTCGCAAACGAAGCCTTTCACACGCGTACCGTCTTCCAATTCGACGGTGCCGATCGCCAAGGGTGATGGCACCCCAGCGATGAATTCGCCGAAGCGCGCCGTGGGCACCGCCCATAGTTCCAGATCGATGGCGTGACCACCCGCGTCGCCGGTGTGGACCATGCCCGGACGCGGCGGCGAGAAGTCCTCCAACGCGTAAAAACGGTATTTGCCGGCCGAGCGGCAGGAACGGATCAGGGTGGCGCCGCGCCCGGTCAACTCGCCGTTGAGCGGCAGGCCCGACATATGGGCGCCGCAGACGGCAAGCACCAGCGTATCACCGCTGGCGGCGTCCGCCGAGAAACCGGTATCTGCCGGCGCGGGATTGGCATGCCGCGCAGCGCCCATGCCGGTGTCGGCGGCGCGGTGCAAAGTGTCGGCAAGCGGCAATAACGTGCTCTCGCGAAACGCCGGCGCCGCCAATGTCACGCCGAACGGCAGTCCGTCCGCTTGGAACCCTGCAGGCACCGCTACCCCACAAAAATCGAGCAGGTTCATATAGTTGGTATAGGTGCCCAGGTTCGAATTCAGGGTAATTGGGTCGGCCTCGACCTCGGCTATGGTGTAGATCGTGCCGGCGGTCGGGGTCAGGAGGGCATCGATGGCCGACCACACGGGCTCGATCTGCCGCTGCAGTTCGCGCAGACGGTAGGCGGCGGTAAATGCGTCGGCGGCGCTGGGCACGGCGGCGCCACCGATGATGGTGCGGATCACCGGATGGAGCGAATCGGGATGGGCGTCGACGAAATCACCAACCGCGGCGTAGCGTTCAGCGACCCAGGGTCCTTCGTAGAGCAGCCGCGCGGTCTCGAGAAACGGCGCGAAATCGATTTCGACCACGCTGGCGCCAAGACCCGCCGCGCGCTCGACCGCCGCGGCGAACAACCTTTCGGCCTCGCCGTTGCCGAAGAAATTCAGATCGCCCGCCGGCACGCCAATCCGCGCCCCCGGCAAAGAAATTGCGCCGCGCCCCGATGGCACGGGATGGCGGCGCGAGAAAGGATCGTCGTTGTCGAACACCGCGACAACCGCGAACACGTCGGCAGCATCGGCGGTGTTGAGGGCAAATATCGACACACAATCGAGCGACCGGCACGCCGGCACCACGCCGCGGGTGCTGAGCAGGCCGCGGGTCGGCTTGAGACCGACGATATTGTTGAACGCCGCCGGCACCCGGCCGGACCCCGCCGTGTCGGAACCCAAGGCGAAACTCACCAGCCCCTTCGAGACCGCGACCGCCGAGCCCGCACTCGATCCGCCGGAGATATAGGCCGGGTCGAAGGGGTTGGCGCAGGCGCCGTAGGGCGTGCGGGTTCCCACCAAGCCGGTGGCGAACTGGTCCATGTTGGTCTTGCCGATCAGGATCGCCCCGGCGGCGATCAGAGCGTCGACCACCGGTGCGCTGGCGTCCGGCGTATAGGCGTAGTCGGGGCACGCGACCGTGGTCGGATAGCCGGAAAAATCGATATTGTCCTTGATGGCGAACGGCAGGCCGAACAGCGGCAGGGTGTCGGGGTCCCGGCCCGCGAGTGCACGAGCGGCGGCGAGAACCGCCGTGTCGGGCAGGCGCGTGATCCATATCGCCTTGTCGGATTCCCGCTCGGCGCGGGCCAGCACGTCTTTCACGACATCTTCCGGAGTAGCTTGCCTGGTCCGGTAGAGTTCGCGCAGGCGGGTAAAATCGAGGCTTTGGATGCTGTCGTTCACGCGATCCGCCCTTTCTGTTTTGGAATAATTCCAAGCCAGCTGCGGGTTCCAGCCGAATCACAAACCGGATACGACACTTTGCAACTTCCGTATTTGCGTAGTACCGTTTTCCGGCGTCAAGCGAAAGACCGAACCGGATCGTGAAGAACCGAACGGTCGGGGGGCAATAATTTTGGATCAGGTAAGCCATTCGTTCGAGGCCGAACCCTACTCGCTTGCCTTCAAACCGTATTCTACGGCGCTGATGATTATCGATATGCAACGCGATTTTCTCAAACCCGGCGGGTTCGGCGAATTGTTGGGCAACGACGTCTCGTTGCTGCGCAGCACCATCGAGTAAATTGGCGAGGGGGCGGGTCTTGTACTCGCCTCCCGCATCGGCGAGTATTTGTAATTCGGCCCCAGATTTAATCAGGCATAATGGGATCATCTGATGCGTCTCGCTGCATCCGAAATGCCGCCGCTATCGGCAACAACCATCGACGGCACAGTGCACAGCGTGTTCCGTCGGGTCGTCAATGTACGGCTCGGCGACGGCGCGTTGCTGACGCTTTACGCCAGCGACGACGACCGGGACCCGCCGGGCGCGATTACCTTCGCCGCCCCGGCCGATTTCGACTTTTCCAAACACACGACCCACGGGGCAGTCGTCGCGTGTCGCGCCGGCGTTCTGCGCATCGACGGCAGCGACGTTTCCATCGACCTGCGCCGGGCGCGGCAGCGCACTCCAAATTCGGTCGAGCCTTCCCAAGGCGTTACCGAAGCCGGTTTTAACGCTTCTTGGCGCACGGCATGGCGGGCTCTTATTACTGCGGACGGCACGGCCGGGCTGGTTGTCGCTCTTTACGGCAGGCGGCCCGCCGGCTCGCTAAATGCCGCGTTGGCCGGCCGGGCGCGGCAAACCATCCCGCGACTGCTCGCCGGCGCACGGACAAACGATATTGAGACTGCTTCGGCTGCCGCAGCGCGCCTTGTCGGCGCGGGCCCCGGCCTTACCCCGTCGGGCGACGATTTTCTCGCCGGGTTTCTCATCGGCGCGCGCCATATCGCCGGAAGCCGGCCGCAGATCGCCTTTCTCGACGCTTTCGGGCGCGAGCTTTCGATGCAATACGGCAATAGCGGCGATATCGCCTGCGCCTACCTCGCCCACGCCGCCGCGGGCCGTGCCGCGCGGCCGCTGGCCAAGCTCGCCGAATTTATTACCACTGGCGCCAGCGAGCGCGACACCGAGACCGCGACGGACGCCGCGATGCAAATGGGTCACAGTTCCGGGTCGGACGCGACATTCGGGCTCTTGTGCGGTCTCGCGGCATGGCACAAAGACTTCGCCGTCATGATCGAGGCAGAGTTGGCGGAACCCGGGCAATGACGATGGGAACCCGCATTATCGCCGATCTCTACCGGGATTCGGTCTCGCTGATGAAAATTTCGTCGACCGTCTCGGCGTTGCCAGGTGTCGTCCAGGCCTCGTGCATCATGGCCACCCCGGCGAACCTCGATCTGCTGCGCGAAGCCGGCTTGCTCGATGTCGAGATCGCCGCCGGCCCCAACGAAGTGCTGGTCGCCATCGAGGCCGAGGACGCGGCCGCGCTGGCGGTGGCGCTCGATGGCGCCGAGGCGGAGTTGCACAAGGAACCGGAATCCCTGGCCCGCGCCCGCGAAGCGGCGATCGAGCCGCCGCGCAGCCAGGAAATGGCGCTCGACACCTTGGTCGGCGCCAATCTGGCGCTGATTGCCACCCCGGGTCCGTTTGCCGCCGCCGAAGCGTCGAAGGCGTTGCGGCTGGGCCTCAACGCCATGGTGTTCAGCGATAATGTCGCGATCGAAGACGAAATCGCGTTGAAAAGATTCGCCGAGCGCGCCGGCCTCATGGTGCTCGGTCCCGACTGCGGCACCGCGGTGATCGACGGCGTACCCTTGGGCTTCGCGAATGTGGTGCGGCGCGGCAATATCGGCGTCGTCGCCGCGTCCGGAACCGGCCTGCAGCAGGTGATCTGCCTGGTCGACAGCGCCGGCGGGGGCATTTCGCAAGCCATCGGTACCGGCGGACGCGATCTCGACGTGCGGGTCGGCGGCGTCACCATGATGCGGGGGATCCGCGCGCTCGCCGATGATCCCGACACGGCGGTGATCGTGCTGATATCGAAACCGCCCGCACCCGACGTCGCCGCGGCGGTGATGGACCTGGCGAACGCTTCCGGCAAACCCGTTGTCGCCTGCCTGCTCGGCGCCGGTCCCGACCAATTCGCGGCCGCCAACATTCACCCCGTGGCCACGCTGGAAGACGCCGCCGCGGCGGCGCTGGCGCTTGCGCGCGGTGAACCGGTGTCCGAAGGCGCAGACGCATCCGCGCTCGAATCGCTGATCGCACAAGCGCCCAAGGCAATCAACGGCCGGCGCTATTTGCGCGGCCTCTATAGCGGCGGCACGTTTTGCTACGAGGCGTTAAGCCTGCTGGGCGAACGGCTGGAGACGATGCGCTCGAACACGTCGTTTCCGGCAACCAGCCTGATCAACGACCCCTGGCACAGTGAGGGTCACACGGTACTCGATCTGGGCGACGATGTGTTCACCCGCGGCCGGCCCCACCCGATGATCGACCACCGCTTACGCAACGAGCGTCTGGTTCAAGAGGCCGCCGACCCGGAGACCGCGGTTGTGCTGATCGACGTGGTGCTCGGGTGTGGCGCCCATGACGATCCCGCCGCCGCGATGGCGCCGGCATTGGCCGAAGCGCAGCAACAAAACGGCGGTTCGGCGCCGGCGCTGGTCGGCTTTGTCTGCGGCACCGACGGCGATCCGCAAGGTCTCACACGCCAGAAGTCGGCGCTGCGCGAGGCCGGCGTTTTGCTCGCCAACAGCAACGCCGAGGCGGTGCGTTTGGCCGCTGCGATCGTGGAGGCGGCGACATGACGAGCCTGTTCGGAGCAGACCTGACGGTGATCAATGTCGGCCTGTCCCAGTTCGTCGAGCCCATCGCGGCGGCCGACGCGCAGGTGCTCGACGTCGCCTGGACGCCGCCGGCGGGCGACGAAACGGTGGCGCGGGCGCTCGCCCAGTTGGTGAACCGGGCGGAAGTCGAAGCGGCGAATGCGACGGCGTTCGCCCGCTATCTCGCCGCGCAACCGACCCTGGTCGGCGTTGCGCCGGCGGCCGACGCCATCGCCGGCCTGCCCGAACGCACCATCCTGCATTCCGGCCCGCCGATCGAATGGCAGGATATGTGCGCGCCCGTGCAGGGCGCGATTGTCGGCGCCTGTCTCTACGAGGGCTGGGCCGAAAGCCACGACGCGGCGCGGAAATTGCTCGATGCAGGTGAAGTTTCGTTCTCGCCGTGCCACCACTACGCCGCCGTCGGACCGATGGCCGGGATCATCAGCCCCTCGATGCCGGTCTGGATCATCGAGGATTCGACCCACGGCATTACGACCTATTCCAATCTCAACGAGGGACTGGGTAAAGTGCTACGCTTCGGCGCCAATTCCCCCGAAGTTATCGAGCATTTGCGCTGGATGCAGCGAGTCCTCGGTCCGGCGCTGACGGCGATTGTCGAAACGCTGGGACCGCTCGAACTCAAGCCATTGATGGCGCAGGCGCTGCACATGGGCGACGAAGTGCACAACCGCAACGCGGCGGCCTCGGCGCTGTTGCTCAAACGCCTTATTCCGGCGGCGCTCGACGCCGGGCTCGACTCCGCAGACCTGTCAGCCGTGGTGAAGTTCATCAACAGCAACGATCATTTCTTCCTCAACCTCTCGATGCCAGCCTGCAAGGCGATGATGGATGCCGCCCATGGGATCGCCGGTTCGAGCATGGTGACCGCGATGGCGCGCAACGGGGTGGACTTTGGCATTCGCGTCAGCGGACTTGGCGAGCGCTGGTTCACGGTGCCGGCGCCAATTGTCCACGGGCTGTTTTTTCCCGGCTACAGCGCCGACGACGCCAACCCCGATCTCGGCGACAGCACGATCACCGAGACCGCCGGCATCGGCGCCTTCGCCATGGCGGCATCGCCGGCGATCGTCCAATTCGTCGGCGGATCGGCGAGCGA
>JAPUHN010000346.1 GCA_027297685.1 Alphaproteobacteria bacterium
CACATGCGCGGTGTAATACTGCAAAATGCGAGCCTCGTGGGTACAGATTTACGCGGTGGAGTGTTGCTTCTCGGGGCGGATGCCGGAAAAAACGATGTCGACAACACCGTTCTCGACTATGCCAATCTGGACAAAGCCAATATCTCGGGCGCAGATCTTACGGGCTCGACAATGATCGAGAGCAGCATGCGCGGCGCCAACCTGTCGGGCACCAATCTCACTTACAGCCAAATGAACAATGCCAACATGGACGGCGTCAATTTACGCGGCGCCAACTTATCCAATGCCAACCTCACGGGCGTGAGTTTGGTCGGTGCCGACCTGACAAGGGTGGTGTTGAAGGAAACCGACTTGTCCGGCGCCAATCTCGAAGATGCGGTACTCGACGGAGTCGATTTCTCCGAAGCCAAGCTCGAAGGCGCACACATCTCGCGGCCGGCGAGCGACTTTCCGAAAAACATTCAGGATATTTTGAAACGGCACTTCGAGTGGATCAACGGCGACGGCAATTCGGGCGAACGGGCCGATCTGTCGAATGCCGATCTCGAGCGCATCGATCTGCCGGGCATGGAATTGAACGGCGCGGTGTTAAAAAGCACACGCATGAACGGCGCCAACCTGCTCGGCAGCAGTTTTATCATGTCCGACATGACCGAAATTCAGCTGGTCGGCGCCGATATTTCGGAAGCCATGCTGCAAGGGGCCACGTTAGAACGCGCCGATCTACGTAAAACCAACCTCGCCGGTGCGCGCTTGGTCGCAATATTCCTGAAAGAGGCTAGGCAAAAAAGTGATGGGCGTCTGTGGCCAGCCAACTTGTCCGGTGCGAACCTGTCGGGAGCCAACCTCGTCGGAGCCGACCTTACCAACGCGCGTTTGACCGGCGCCAACTTGGCAAACGCCGACCTCACCAACGCAAACCTCAAAGAGGCGGTGCTCGACGAAGCCATTTTGGCGGGAACCATTTTTGACGGCGCCAACCTCGTTGAGACCAGCATGGAAAATACACGCGACACTTTGCCGGAAGACGAAGGTGACGCCGACCACGACGAGGAAACCGTCGACACCGATCAAACGGCGGTTTCCGTCTAGTCGACCCACTGCGTTACCAATCGGGCTTCGGTAGCGGTTCCGATCTTTCAAATGCAGATTTGCCTTGAATTTCCGCGCTGGCGCGGGCAAGTCATAGCCTTGTTTGAACCAGGGATGGGAGAGCAGGGCAATGGCCAAGGCATTCGCGAGCGCAGCCGATCTGGCGCCGAAAAAAGTCACCTTCGACAAACTCGCCGATGGGGTCTACGCCTGTACTGCCGAAGGCGACCCCAATACCGGCGTGATCGTCGGCGACAACGAAGTTTTGGTTTTCGACGCCCAGGCCACACCGGTGATGGCGCAGCGCATCGTCAAGCGGATCCGCCGGGTCACCAAGAAGCCGATAAAGTATGTGGTGCTAAGTCACTATCACGCCGTTCGTGCGCTCGGCGCGACCGGCTTCGGCGCCCCGGACATCATCACCAGCGAGGCGACCCGCGAGCTCATCACCGAACGGGGCGCGCAGGATTTCAAGTCCGAGGCCGACCGGTTTCCGCGCTTGTTCGATTCCATCGAGACGGTGCCCGGCCTGACCTGGCCAACCATCACTTTCAAACGCGAAATGACCCTGTGGCTCGGCAAGCGCGAAGTGCGCATCATCCACCCCGGCCGCGGCCACACCAAAGGCGACACCATCATCTGGCTGCCCAAGGAAAAGATCCTGTTCGCCGGCGATCTAGTCGAGGCGCATGCGGCGCTCTATTGCGGCGACGCCCACCTCGGCGATTGGCCCGCCACATTGAAATATTTGCGCGCGTTAAAACCGCGCAAACTAATACCGGGGCGCGGGCCGGCAACTATGACGCCCAAACAGTGCGAAGCGGCGTTCGATCAGACCGAGGGCTTTGTGCGCGATCTGTTTCGAAACGCCACTTACGGCATTAAAAACAAACTGTCGCTGAAGCAGACCTTCGACCGCGCCTATAAACAAATGACGCCAAAATACGGCGACTGGGCGATTTACGAGCACTGCATCCCCTTCAATGTCAGCCGCGCCTATGACGAAGCAGGCGGTCTCGATCACCCGCGTATCTGGACCGCGGCGCGCGACAAGGTGTTGTGGCGCGAACTACAGGGTTAGAGCATTGTGCCCCGCTTCGGTGAAGAGGGGGTATTATACCAAGTCTCGTTAATACGGGCCCATTTCACCACCAATAATTTGTTCGCGGATAGGCGTGGGTTGCGCCGCGGTGCTGGTACCGCAAGCAGCCCGCAACGACGCCGGCGGACAGAGGAGGGCGGCCTGCGGTGGGGCGGCTTGGCCCTCCGGCCGCGTTGCGCGGCTTGCCCGATGGCCCCGCATCGCGCTGTGCCGTGCGCCTAGCCGGGCGGGCCAATCCACCACCATGAAAGGGGTCCGTATTAGCGAGATTTGGTATCAGGCGCTCGGATTCTGGTCTGGCTCTATGCCAGCGCGTGCCGCCGCCAGCGCCTCGGTAAGAACGACGTTGTCGCCGATATGATTTGCCAGCAGGAGCACCAATTTGGCGTTGAGCAATTCGCTTTGCCCATCGCTGAGACCTTCATGCGCACCGATCAACGACTCATAGAAATCGTCAGGCGATGCTAGTCCCAACTCTGTTCGAAGTTTCCCCGGCATGGTTCGATCCCCTAATGTCTCGCTAATGCACGATTGAGCGCATCCTCGATCTCCGGCAATAGGCATTTCCGCCATCGGCCAACAATATGCTGGTCGGGGCGCATCAAATAACAGGTTCCCGGCGCGCCGTCGTAGCGAAATGCGGCAATATCCCACCGGTCGATCAGGGCGCCTTCGGTGTCGGCTGCGTCGGGCGGGCAAATCCGTAACAGACGCACTGCGGGTTGACACTGTGCCAACGCGGTCTGCAGCCGTGGCCAATCCATCTCGCCATCATCGAAGGCCAGTAGCGCGAAGACGGTGCCGAGTTGGTCAAGCAACCAACGCCGCTCGTCGGGAGCTTGTGGGCTCGCCACTGGCGCATCTACGGCCGGCGCGCCCGGTGGTGGGCCCTGTTCGAACGGTTCGGTGTCGCCCGTGTTGAGCGGTGAATCCGAATAAATAGCCGGTATCGACAAGCGGCCGCTATTGACCAGCCGTCGGGCAAACTCGTGGGAGCGCGCTAGGTTAAGCACGGCGTCGCGGTAGACTCGGCTGACCCTACTCTTCGGCGTCATGAAATCGGTGCTACGGGTCGAGTTCAGAATGTTCTCGTCGGTCGCCGGGATGCGTTCGCTGTCGTACGAATCCAGCAGCGCCTCCGGAGCATCACCCTTCGTTACCAGTGCCAGTTTCCAGGCTAAATTATCAGCGTCTTGAAGCCCTCCATTGCCGCCGCGCGCGCCAAACGGCGAGACCACATGGGCGCTATCACCGAGGAAAAATATTCTGCCATGGCTGAACCGTTCCATGCGGCGACAGGTAAAAGTGTAAACTGAGGTCCAGACGATATCGAACTCGATGTCTCCGAGCATCCGGCGTAGACGAGGTACCACCCGTTCGGGTTTTTGCTCTTCCTCGGGGTCGGCCTCCCAACCGAGCTGCATGTCGATCCGCCAAACTCCCTCCGCCTGTTTGTGGAGTAGCGTCGACTGTCCGTCGAAAAACGTGGGATCGAACCAAAATCGCCGCACCGCAGGGAAATCCGCCTCCATATGAATATCGGAGATCAGAAAACGGTCTTGAAAAACGCGCCCCGAAAAATCGAGTCCGAGCGAACTTCTGATCGTACTATGTACCCCGTCACACGCCAACAACCAGTCGCACTCCAGTGTATAGATTCCCGCCGGAGTTTCGACGGCCACCTCGATATGGTCGTCGAATACCGAAACATCGCTTGCCTGATGCTGCCAACGCATCTCGATTTGCGGCAACGCCGTCGCGCGCTCGATCATGCGCTGCTCGAAATAATACTGCTGTAAGTTGATAAAGGCCGGACGATGGTGGTCGGGTTCAGGGAGCAAGTTGAAGCTATAAATCAACTCGTCACCGTGAAACACTTCACCTTCATTCCACGTCACTCCCTGGTCGACCAACTGCTGGCCGGTGCCCAAACGGTCGCAAATCTCGAGGCTGCGTTTGGCCCAGCAGATCGCCCGGCTGCCCTCGCTGACATTTGATTTACCGTCGATGACTACGACCGACACGCCATGCAACGCCAGGTCAACCGCCGCCGTCAATCCAACCGGTCCGGCGCCGACGATTGCGACAGTGTGGCGGCGGACTTCGCCGGCCAATTCGGGGCAGGGGGCAAACGCGAACAATGCCAGGTCAGGGGCGTTGGGCATGATTTGCGAGACCGGTTGGCTACGATCCACTCATCTGGAGCAGTGTGCGGTCAGGTAAAAGCCTTAAAAGTAATCAGCGTGAACGTGTCTTTGACCCCAGGCAGTGTCTGGATGCTATTGGTCACGAAGTGGCCAATATCGACATCGTCGGACAGATAACACTTCATCAGTAAATCGTATTGGCCCGACGTCGAATAGACTTCCGACACCTGTTCTATTTCCAGAGACGCTTCGTTGGCCACATCGTAGGCGCGGCCAAGTTCACATTTCACGTGGATGAATATTGTTTGCATGCGTCAGACTAGCGACACTTTGCCAACCATGCAGCAGCTAATTTAGCGCTGCAGAAAAGCGGGTGTGTGGTCGCCCATGCCAAGCTCCGCCGGCTCGCCTTGTTGTGGCCGCCGCTGTGTTCTCCGAGGCTTGTCCCGTTCTGTTTCCGTCGGCTTGCTCGCGGTTGCCGGCTTTACGTCAGTATTAGCCGCAATTTTGATCCCAGAATTGCGACGGTTCGAAGTCCGCTTGCGCGGCGCTTTCGCATCACCTCTCGGGCGGCTGTCGTCGCGCTCGGCTTGAGGCGTAACAGGAGGCGTGGCCTGAGTTTGATCGGCAGATTGAACTACTGAGTTTATCGGTTCGATCTTGCCGCCAATCAGTCTTTCAATTTGTTGAACGTATTTGGCGTCGGCTGCGGTCGCCAGCGTGAGTGCATGACCCTCGCGCCCCGCGCGGCCTGTGCGGCCGATCCGATGAATATAATCTTCCGGGTTCATCGGTACGTCGAAATTAATGACATGGCTCATATCGTCGATGTCGAGGCCTCGCGCAGCGACGTCGCTGGCGACCAAGATACTAATTTCACCGGCACGAAACTTTTCCAAGGTCGCCGTACGGACCGGCTGTGGCAGGTCGCCGTGCAGCGCCTGGGCATTTATTCCGTGCCGGCGCAAGGACTGGTCGACGATTTTGACATCGCGCTTGCGATTGCAGAACACGATCGCATTGCGGACATTTTCACTGGCAATCAGATCGCGCAGCGCTTTGCGTTTCTCGGTGAACCCGCCTCTGACCGCTACCAAGCGCTGAACCACAGTTTCGGCGGCCGACGCGGGAGGTGCAACTTCCACTCTGCGGGGATTCATCATGTAGGAATCGGTCAGCCGTTTAACTTCCGTCGGCATGGTGGCTGAAAACATCGCCGTCTGGCGGATCGGAGGCAGCAGTTTGATGATGCGCTCGACATCTGGGATGAACCCCATATCGAGCATCCGGTCGGCCTCGTCGACGACGAGAATTTTGATATCCGCGAGTAGTATTCTGCCGCGCTCGAACTGGTCGAGCAGGCGCCCGGGAGTTGCGATCAATACGTCGACGCCGCGATCCAGTTTTTCGTTTTGCTCGACAAACGACACGCCGCCGATCAATAGCGCCATCGAAAGCTTATGGTTTTTCCCATAGATCGCAAAATTCTCGGCTACCTGTGCCGCCAGTTCGCGCGTCGGCTCTAAGATCAAAGATCGCGGCATGCGCGCCCGCGCCCGTCCGGCAGCGAGAATTTCGATCATGGGTAGGGTAAAACCGGCAGTCTTGCCGGTACCCGTCTGGGCGATACCCAGCACATCGCGTCCCATCAATAAATGTGGAATTGCCTGTGCTTGAATGGGGGTTGGTTCTGTGTAGCCGGCGTCGGCAATTGCACCGAGCACCTCAGGACTTAGTCCGAGCTCTTCAAATTTCATGGGGTCTTTCAAATTAAACGTTTGTGCGGCTGAATGCTGCACTGCACATAAATTGACATTGCATCGTTAAATGTCCAGCGATTATTTTCAACGCAACCGCGAAATTGAGGTTTAAGACACCAGCGTAAAACAGTCCAGCGCGGTGTGAACACATAATTTGTTAATATGGTTAATATTATATTTCAATTCATTGGAGACAAACCTTGAATACTGACTTGAATTAGGTAATG
>JAPUHN010000347.1 GCA_027297685.1 Alphaproteobacteria bacterium
TAGCACCCCGAAATTGTAGCCAAAGGCGAAGTCATCGCCGTCGACCTCAGCTTGGCCTGCTCCGCCCACTGGAGGGTTGATGGGGGGCGCGGCCAGCTCGTAGGTGATATCAGCATACATCACCGTGGCCCCGGCGCCGAATGATAGCCAGTCGTTTACCCGGTAAGCGACACTGGGATTGGCGGTCAGGGTCAGAAGCTCGATTTCCTGAAGTGAAAATCGGCCCGCCCAACTGTTATCGGGATCGAGGGCTGCTCCGGAAATCGAGAACAAGCTCATGCCGAGTTTCAGGTCGTCGGTGACGCTAAATACGCCGTGGCTCCCTATGAGCGGTGCCAAACCCGCCTGATCACCGCCATTGCCGCCGGCAAAGGGCGTGTCAGGATCGGTATCGAATTTGGTATCCCCTTGCAGAAGCCCGGCACCCAGCGATAGCGAATGGCCTTCTAGCCGCGTCATGCCGGCCGGGTTGTGAAACGCAAAGCTTGTCGAGGCGTCGTTCGCGACGGCCTCTTGCCCGGCGCCCGCAACCCCCATGCTCGGCGTCGCAAACTCGTTGAGATAGAGACCGCCGGCTCCGGCAGAAGAGTAACCGCCAGCAACCAGCAGCAGGCCCAGGAATGACATCACGAGCGCGCGGGTCATATTTCCCTCTCCATGTTCGGTTTTGAACCGACATTTCCCAGATAACCTCCAAATCCGCTCCGATCATACTCAAATTGCAGGCTATGATACAATCGGGCGGGCGTTGCAGAAAACTGTTAAATCTGACAGATTTCGCAAGAAATATTTCCAACCCAGATTACCCATTTACATCGCGATTTTCGTAACCTGGTCCGCTCTCGGGGTTAGAGCAGACGAAATTAGGGCTAAAACGGACATCGGCCCTCGAACGTCGTGTTGCCAGATAACACCGTCAATCGATAGCTCCGCTCACCTTCCTTCACGTCGCTGTCGGAACGACAAAGAAATCTATCGAAGCAATGCCATCGGCATGGTTCCGCAAGAACGTTCTCCAAGACTGCGAAGGCGGGCGCCGTCCCCGCCCGCAGCGGGCAATTGCAATGACAGTGCTGTTCGTTGTAACCATTCCGACCGCTTGATTTTCGAGGAGACGCAGCATGGACCGATTCACCGGCGGTTGCCTGTGCGGCAACGTCCGAATTGTGGCGTCGGGACACCGCTTCGACGCCAGAACCCGAGGGATCCTCGACGAAATCTCTGAACCATCACAACACCTCTATCTTTCTATTTAAGATAAAGTGTTGCGTTGACCTGTTGAGATCGCCACCGTTGCCTGAGCATTCCGTCTGGATTACAGCCCCACCTGGTTCACTTGCTAGCGTGCTCAACCAATTTACACCAACTATCGGACACGACCTGAGAACGTTATTTGACTAAGTCGAAAGTCTTACCTTCACTGCGTAGCTGTTCGAGCGTTTTTCCGTTGCAGTCGGCGGCCCCTTCCCGCCTTATTACACTGCGCTGGGCACTCGCTGTTGCTGTTAAGCAGGTCATGCCGAACGTGGCGACCGCAATAGCGGTCGCACATTCGCGCATATGAGACCGAATAGTCATCGTTGTCTCCGCTTGTTATTCAGATTGGGATGCGAGCATTCCAGCACTGAGTGAACTTGCCTACCGGAAAGGCCAAGACCAGCCATCGCAAGCTTGAGGGTATGATCTCCTCAGCGCTGAGGGCACATCCACGAGGACGATGCGGCCGCCCTCGACTAGGTCGGGTCAGACGTTACAGGTCGATTTTATCTCGGCGATCTTGGCGTCGATCGCCTTGTTGTAATCGCCTGCTGCGACAGATTTGCGCTCCTTTACGTTGTCGCTGCCCGAGCCCTCCTGGAAGATGTTCACCACCACCTCGATGTCCTGGAAGCTTGCTCACGATCGCTTCGCCATACATGATCGAGGCCTCAACATCTATATTGCCGGGGACACTGAGCGCACCCCTGCCGGCGAGATCGAGATCCCTTGCTTTGCCAGTTCGTTCACCAGTCGCATCTGGCCCCAGGCCGGCTGCGCGATCGCCATCTCGACCGCCGACGTCTCGGTCTCGGGCCGGCTTGGTTAGATCCAGCCCTGGTTCTTGAACACCACCCGTAGCTCCTTGGCGATCTCGTCGGCTGTTCGCCTGGCCGCACCCTCCAAAGTCTCGGAGCCTTCTTTCTTTTCGCCCTTGACGGTTAAGACGCTATTGACGAGCAAACCGACCGGACTGCCTGTCGCCGCGGTCATGACTCCCGACACGACTAGACCCGGCGCCTTTCCTCCCGCCGTATCAACTTGGCGCGAGCCCAGCAGGCGGTGTCCTGCAGACGTGACCAGATAGCCTTCGATATGTGTCTGGAGTTTGGCACTGCCTTTTCCGAAACCGATGAAAACCCGTTTCGCGCGGTCGCCTTCATCGATCGATATGAATTGGCCAGTGATCAAGGCATCCCCCAACTGCGGCGGCGGCCCGTGTCCCGCCCGCTCTGCCGGCATTCCCATGTCGAGAATTTTGCGAACGAGGTTGGCCGCGACCCGGGCGCCGAGTTGGCGACCGCGCTGAATTTCCTCAGCCGTCTGCGGAGATTGTCGTTGGCTGTAGGAGCCCGTTATGGCCGCGGTCGCCGGAACGTCGCTTGGCGTCGCGCGGATGTCGTAGACGATGATCCGGCCAGGCCGGGA
>JAPUHN010000348.1 GCA_027297685.1 Alphaproteobacteria bacterium
CGCGCGCCGGCGATCAGGCCTTCCCAGATGTCTTTCAGCCCGTCGAGCACGGCGGCGCCCAAAATCGGCATCAGCTCGGCGTCGGCGTCGATATTGCCGGCCTTCTTCTGCGCCCCCAGCGCCAGATAGGCGATAATCGGGCGTTGAATAATCATGATCACGGCCAGCGACTCGATGGCAAAGAGCGCCGATGTGATTGGCGAGAACCGTATGATGACCAGAAAATAGATGAGCACGCCCAGCGGCACCAGATAATGGAGGCCGTTCAAGAAGGTCTTGAGCAGCGGCGGCAGCTCGCTTTTCGAGATCGGTAGCAGGTTGAGCTTCAGCGCCTCCAGATGGACCACGTAGAACAGCGCCATGTAGGAGATGATCGCCGGGAACAGCGCCGCGCGCACCACATCGAGATAGGGAATGCCGATGATGTCGGCCATGATGAAGGCGGCCGCGCCCATGATCGGCGGCATCAGCTGGCCGTTGGTCGACGCCGCCACCTCGATGGCGGCGGCCTTGTAAGCGGGCAACCCGACCTTTTTCATCAAGGGAATGGTGAAGGTGCCGGTGGTTACCACGTTGGCGATCGACGAACCCGAGACCAGCCCCGACAGGCCCGACGCGACGACCGCCGCCTTGGCCGGACCGCCGGTCTTGTGGCCAAGCCCGGCAAAAGCGACGTCGATGAAATACTTGCCGGCGCCAGCCTTGTCGAGCAGCGAGCCAAACAGCACGAACAGGAAGACGAAACTGGTCGACACACCGAGCGGCACGCCAAAGATGCCGGTCGTCGACGTATACATATCGTTCATGAAGAAATCGAGCGGGGTGCCGCGGTGGCGCAAAATGTCAGGCATCCACGGACCGACGAAGGCGTAGACGATGAAGACCATACAAATAATGCTCAGCGCCGGGCCGAGCGCGCGCCGCGCCGCCTCGAGCAGCAGCACCAGGGTAATCACGCCCATCCAAACATCGACCTGACTGGGCAGACCCTGGCGGGTGATGATGCCCTCGAAGTCCCACCAGATGAACAGCGCGCCGGCGGTCGCCACGATCGCCAGCACGATATCGATCAGCGGAATGTATTCGCGGTTGGGCCGCGCGTTCTTGAGAAAAGGCAGGATCGCGCGCAGGCCGCGTACCCAGCGCGGCGGGTTATGGAAGTCGTAGGCGGGATAGGCCAGGAACACCAGCGCCAGCGCGAATCCGAGATGCCACGAGCGCGCAATGAACGAGTTAATCGGGTTTTGCGCGATATAGAGCTGATAGACTGACCAGGCGACCGAAATCGCGATGATCACGCCAACGGCGATCCGGCTGGTGGGGTTGCGGGGGCCGCTTTCGACCTGGGCGACGAGATCTTCCGCAGTTTGATTGGGCGCCGGCTCGCCGGTTTCACCCGCCGTACCGTTTTGATCCGCACTCATTCCGACCCCCCCAGAAATCCACGTCGCCGTAAAAATAAAACCGGGCGGCGCGCTACAGCGCCGCCCGGCAGCTTATTGGACTACATCCAGCCGCGTTCTTTGTAGTACTTGATGGCGCCTGGGTGAAGCGGCGCGGAAAGCCCCTTCAGCATGTCGGCGGGATTAAGAATACGGAACGCCGCATGGGTGGCTTTCAGCTCGTCGAGATTCTCGAAAATGGTCTTGACGTAATCGTAGACCACCACGTCCTCGACGTCGGCGCTGGTGATCACCGTGGCTTTCACGGCATAGGTCTCGAAGGCGTCGACGCCCTTGACGATGCCTTTAGGATACTTCGCCAGCACGTAGTACGGCTTGTCGGAAATGAACTTCTTGATGGCGGGGGAATTGATGTCGAGGATGTTGATCGAGGTCGAATTCGCCGGTTCCTCGATCGCCGCACTGGGCATACCGACGGTGTAGATGAACGCATCGATTTTCTTGTCGACCAGCGCCCGCGAGGCTTCGCCCTGTTGCAGGCCTTCGGCCTTGATGTCCTTACTTGGATCGATGCCGTAGAGCGGCAACAAATCCATCGAGTTGCCGCGTTGGCCGGAACCGGGGTTGCCGATATTGACGATCTTACCCTTGAGATCTTCGACCTTCTTGATGCCGGTGTCTGTGCGGGTCACCAGCAACACTGCCTCGGGATGGGCGGAGAACACGCTGCGCAGCTTTGTCACCGGCTTGCCTTCCCAATCGGCCTTGCCGTTGGCGGCTTGCCAGTTACGGTCGGACTGGGCGACGCCGAAGTCGAGCAGACCGCGGTTCACCGCATTGACGTTGAACACCGAACCGAGCGCGGGCCGGCCGACGCAGTTGTACTTGTCGCCAGCATGTTTGTTGATGATCTGACAGGTCTGCAACGCCACCTGATAATAAACGCCGGTCACCGAGCCGCCACCGATCAGAATGTCACGCGATTGCGCGTGCGCATCCGTCGAGGATACGGCCGCCGCGCCGAACGCCATCGCCGCCACCGCGGCAGCCGTCAAAAGACCCTTACGATAATGGGACACTAGCTCTCTCCTTCTTGCCCTGGTTTGATTATTATTTGCCGGTACTCCTTCAAAGGAGCCGGATACTCGTATTTCGGATCAATACCTTACACACAATCCCCCACCGGAGTCACATCGGTTGGCTCCATCCTTCGTAGGATCGCTCCGCGATCGCTCAGGAGCCCTCCCGATCGGCAAAGTATCGCGCCGCCGCCGGGTGCAGCGGCGCCGATAGGCCGCCGCGCGCCATTTGCTCGGGCTCAAGCCAGGTCAGGGCCGGGTGCAGCGAGCGGAACGCCTCGAAATTTTCGAACACCGCCGCGACGACTGCCTTCACTACTGTGTTGGGAACATTGGCGCGCGTCACCAGCGTCGCGCCCACGCCAAATGTCGGCACCGCGGTATCGACGCCAGCGTAAATCCCCGCAGGAACCGCAGCTTTTCGATAGAAAGTATTATCTTTCAATAACCTGTCGACTTCCGGCCCGGTCAGCGGCAGGAGCGACACATCGCAACGGGCGGTCAGTGCAATGAGGGTCGCCGATGGGCTGCCGACCGCATAAACCGCCGAATCGATCCGATCCTCGCACAGCGCCGCCGTCTGTTGCTGCGTCGTCAGTTCCGGCGCATCCGTGAAATCGGACATCAACCAGCCG
The DNA here is from genome assembly GCA_027297685.1 of Alphaproteobacteria bacterium. Lineage (GTDB taxonomy): Bacteria > Pseudomonadota > Alphaproteobacteria > UBA6615 > UBA6615 > JAPUHN01. Next base: position 3,118 of record JAPUHN010000348.1, read on the forward strand.
AGGGCGCCCATTAAGGCCTCCATCATGCCGCGCGCAGCAGTCGCGGGTGCGCCGACACCGACCCGCTTGCCCTTCAAGTCGGCCAGGGTCTCAATACCGCTGTCGCGCCGCACGGCGATCACCAGCGGTTCGGCGTGGAGGGCGAACACCGCATTAAGGGATGAAAAGGGCGTCGGGTCGGCCAAAAATTCGGCCCCGTTATGGGCCCAGAATAGCCAGTCGGACTGGACGACCGCGAAGTCGGTAAGCTCCGCACGCAGCGCCTCGAGGCTCTGTTCGGACCCCTCGCCTGGCACGACAACGCAGGTGGGATCGTCTCCGCCACGCGCGCCGTTCACCGCCTGGCAAATTGCGCCGGCAGCGGGGTAATAGACACCTGCCACGCTGCCGGTGCCGATAATAACGGTTTCGCGTTCCGCCGCATTGGCGTCGCCGGTACGCCCGCCGACCGATACGACCAGCAAGATGGCAATCATTCCGCAAGCGGCGCGAAAACGTAAACTGGACTGAGAATTCATAGGGGATACGGCCTCTGTTGAACTAATTTTTTTCGCCCCGGATCAGCTAGCAGCGACGGCGGCGTCGATGGCAACGCCCAAGCGGCCAACGATCTCGTCGATCTGGCTTTCGGAAACGATATAGGGCGGCGCCAGCAAGATGTGGTCGCCCGTGCGCCCATCGATGGTGCCGCCGGCCGGGTAGCACATCAAACCATTGTCCATCGCTGCCGCTTTGACGCGCGCGTGAATGCGCAACTCCGCATCGAACGGTTCTTTCGTAGCCCGATCGGCGACCAGTTCGATGCCGCGAAACATGCCTCTGCCCCGGATATCGCCGACGTGAGGATGGGCATCAAAGGCGCTATGCAGACCTTCGGCGAAATAGGCGCCAAGGCGACGCACAGTGGCCATGGTCTCCGGTTTTTGCAGTTTCTGCTGCACCACGATGGCCGCGGCGCAGGCCGTTGCGTGACCCATAAATGTGTGGCCATGCTGGAAAAATCCGGAACCTTCGTAAAACGCCCGAAAAATGTCTTCGCTGAGCAAGACAGCACCGATCGGCTGATATCCCGCCGCCAATCCTTTGGCCACGGCCACCAGATCGGGCACGATGGCGTCTTGCTCGAAGGCGAACAGGGTGCCGGTCCGTCCGCTGCCGCACATCACTTCGTCGAGGATCAGCAGCACGCCGTACTTGTCGCAAATCTCGCGCACTTGGCTGAAGTATCCGTCGACCGGCGGCACCGCCCCGCTGGTCGCCCCAACCACCGTTTCGGCAACGAAAGCAGCAACAGTGTCGCGGCCGAGTTCGATTATTTTGGCTTCGAGTTCATCGGCCAGCCGTGTGGCGTACTGCCGGTCGCCCTCGTTGTCGCGCCGCTCGCGATAGGCGAAACAAGGGCTGACGTGATGGCTGTCGGCCATTACCGGTCGAAACGGCGCGCGGCGTGGCTCGTTTCCACCGACCGATAACGCGCCCAGAGTATTGCCGTGATAACTCTGCCGGCGGGCGATGAAATGGCGCCGGTCGGGCTGGCCGATCTCGACAAAATATTGACGCGCCATTTTAAGCGCCGCCTCGACCGCTTCCGATCCGCCTGACACCAGATACACGCGATCGAGACCCGCCGGCGCGCCCGCGACCATCAAATCGCCCAGCCGCTCCATCGCCTCGTTGGTAAAAAACGCCGAGTGGGCATAAGCCAGCTTGCCCGCCTGTTTCTGGATCGCGGCGGTGATATCGGCGTCGCTGTAGCCCAGGCACGATACGGCAGCGCCACCCGATGCATCGAGATAGCGATTTCCCCGACTATCGATAATGTATGGTCCGTCGCCGGCGACGGCGACCGGCAAGTCGGCATGGGCGTGACGGTGCAAAACGCGCGTGTGCGGCGCCGGCATGGTCGCGGCTCGGCGGCGGCCCTTTGGACCCGATGCCATGTCTAAGCTCGTGTTACTTGCGCGGCAGCCTGATATTCTCGGCTTTCTGGGGCTCCGGTTCGACGGGTTGCTCCAGCGGGTGGTAAGACGCTCTGACAGCGTTGGGTTCAGGCGTTTCGCCAGCCGGCCAATAGGCCGCAAACCGGTCGAGTTGGAGTTCACTCTCGGCAACCGCGTCGAGCGCGCCCTGCCCACCTTGCGCCAACATTTGCGCCACCAGCGCTTGGGCAACGGCTATCGCCGGCACGACAGATTTGAACAGAGCCGGTCCGTCGGTTCCCACCAGCAACAAGTGCGGCGTCAATGCCGCCAACGGCGACACCAGGCTGTCGGTGATCGCCACAACCTCCGCCCCCTTTTCAACAGCGTAGGTGGCGGCTTGAACGACGTCGCTGGTGTAGGGCTCAAGCGAAAAGATCAGCATCGCGTCTTTATCGCTGATGCCGCGCAGACCGTCTGAGAACGTTCCGCCCGGACCGTCGAGAAGCACGGTATTATCGCGGAACAGCGAGCACGCGTAGTGGGTGTAGAAAGCGGCCGGATATAGGCTGCGCATACCCATAATATAGAGCCGGCGGGATTTGGCGAGTACGGTCGAGGTTGCCGCCAGTCCGTCGCCGCCAATCGCCTGCAGGGTAAGCGATAGATTTTCCCGGTCAGCCAAAATCATTTCACCGCCCAAATGGGTCAGCGCGCGGCCGCCGCTGCGCCGGCCGGTGCGTTCCTGCAATTGCCGCGCACGACGGCCATATCCGCTCGGTTGCCGGCGCAACTCAACCCGGAAGGGTTCGCGCAGCTCCTCGTAACCGTCTAAGCCCAGTTTTTGCGCCAGCCGAACCATGGTTGCGGGCTGAACGTCGGCCCGATGCGCCAATTGGCGCATCGAGGTGAAGGCAACCTCATCGGGGCGCTCCAGAATATACTTTGCGCCGCGCTGAAGCTGTGGGCTCAGCGAGTCGTAAACATCGTGCAACCGATCCAAAAATGAGGCGGCCGTTCGCAACTCTTCAGTATTCGTCTCGAATTCCATTGACATCGAATTTCTCTCGTCCCGAAATTTTATTTGTCGCCTCCATAGAATGCCGGTTGGCGGCAATTTGCAACACTTGATTCATTAACCCTACGGTCAAAATAGAAACTTCTATCTCATACC